>CAJLRE010000001.1 GCA_905208975.1 uncultured Collinsella sp.
TCAATTGGTGCGGCGTATAGGATTCGAACCTATGACGTTCTGATTCGTAGTCAGACCCTCTATCCAGCTGAGGTAACGCCGCAACGCACGGATTATTATGCACGTGACCCCTCGATGGGTCAAGCGACAATTTGGAAAAATTTTACGAAGTGATGATTAAGACGCTCGCGCCTCGACCGAGGTTCGAATCCATGCGGTGTTGCCATAAAAGAAAAGCCCCCGTTGCCGGAGGCTTTGAATTTCAATTGGTGCGGCGTATAGGATTCCGCGCATCCGTTCCGCGGATCCGCGCCGGCTTCGCCCGCCTGCCGGCGTGCTCGCCCGCTCGCTACGGACGCTCCGCGTCCGCTTCACGCTCGCGCCTCGACCGAGGTTCGAATCCCTGTCTGGTCTCCAAAAAAGAAAAGCCCCCGTTGCCGGAGGCTTCAAGTTCAATTGGTGCGGCGTATAGGATTCGAACCTATGACGTTCTGATTCGTAGTCAGACCCTCTATCCAGCTGAGGTAACGCCGCAGCGCAAGATATATAAAACCACTTTAGCTTATTGGAGTCAAGCACAATCTCAAACTTTTTTGTGAAACGCAGTTTTGTCATGCTGCTCCGCATATACCGTCGTTCCCCGTACGATCGATTGGCTTTTCGATCACGTCAAACTTAGCATCAAGTTCCCTCAGGAGCGATCTCACCCGCTGGGCACAATCATAATCGGCAAACGAGATACTCAACATGCGAGCAACCTGGTTAGATGTCCGGACCCCATAGAAATGCTCCAGGGCCACAAGCCCCTCGTGCGCCACAAACGTCTCAACCACATGCGGCGACTCCTCGTAGCACCATTGGGTCAACGGACCCTCGCTCGTCTGTCGAACCACCAGGCCACCCATGCCAGACGGCTCACACGTCACAAGCAGGTACTCCCCGCCCTCGTCGCTCTCAAACAAAACCACCCGATCATCAAACAGCTCCATCGCGTCCCCTTTCTCTCGCTCTTATTTAGCAAAAGCATAGCAGGTAGATGGCTGTATACAGAACAGTTGTTCGTGTGTTTTCTATTGAGCTGTCCGCACAGCATGGTATGGCCGCACACAAAAAGGGCACCCCAAAAAGGAGTGCCCTAGCAAATCGCTTATGCAGCCAATCTACGCGACCGGCTCGATCTTCTCGAGGCCGCCCATGTAGGGACGCAGAACCTCGGGGATCGTGATGGTGCCGTCAGCGTTCTGGTAGTTCTCCAGAATGGCTGCCATGGTACGGCCAGCCGGCAGACCGGAACCGTTGAGGGTGTGCAGATAGCGCGAACCCTTGAAGTTCTCGGGGTCGCGATACTTGATGTTGGCGCGACGGGCCTGGAAGTCACCGCAGTTGGAGCAGGAGCTGATCTCCTTGTAGGCGTTGTAGCTCGGCAGCCAGACCTCGACGTCGTAGGTCTGACGGGCAGAGAAGCCCAGGTCGCCGGTGCACAGGCTAATCACGCGATACGGAAGACCCAGCTGCTGCAGCAGGAACTCGGCCTCGGCGGTCATGCTCTCGAGCTCTTCGTCGGACTCCTCCGGCTTGGCAAACTTTACCATCTCGACCTTGTCGAACTCGTGCTGGCGAATGATGCCGCGGGTATCGCGACCAGCGGAGCCGGCCTCCTCGCGGAAGCAGGGGGTGAAGGCGGTGTAGCGGCGCGGCAGGGTATCGGCGTCGAGGACCTCACCGGCGTGCAGGTTGGTGAGCACGACCTCGGCGGTGGGGATCAGGAAGTTGTCGCCCGAGACGTGATAGGCGTCGTCCTCGAACTTGGGCAGCTGGCCCGTGCCGAACATGGTCTGACGCTTGACGACGATGGGCGGCCACCACTCCTTAAAACCACGGCTGGTGTGCGTATCGAGGAAGAAGTTGATGAGGGCGCGCTCAAGACGGGCGCCGGCGCCACCGAGAACGGTGAAGCGGCTGCCGGAGAGCTTGTTGCCGCGCTCGAAGTCAAGGATGTCGAGGTCGGTGCCCAGATCCCAGTGCGGCTTAAAGTCGAAGTCGAACTCGCGCGGGGTGCCCCAACGACGGCGCTCGATGTTCTCGTCCTCGTCCTTGCCGTACGGCGTGGCCTCGCAAGGAATGTTGGGCAGGTGAGCCATGAAGTCGTACTGCTCCTGCTCGAGGGCGGTGCGGCGCTCGGCCAGACCGTCAATCTTCTCGTTGACGGCGCGCACGGCCTCCTTGGCGGCCTCGGCCTCGTCCTTCTTGCCCTCCTTCATCAGGGCGCCGATCTTCTTGGACTCGGCATTGCGCGTGGCTTGAAGTTCCTCAACCTCGGTGATGACGGCACGACGCTCGTCGTCGAGCTCAAAGAACTTCTCGCGATCCCAAGACGTCTGGCGGTTAGCCATGGCGACATCGATGGCATCAGGGTTCTCGCGAACAAACTTGATATCAAGCATTAGATCCTCCGGCGATATACATTCCATTTAGGTTGCAACCTTGTACATGTATGGGCAAGTATATACTTATGAACGTTTACGACCCAACTCAACTACGCAAGAAGGCACCCAATGGACGCAGTTTTTTCCTTTTTGTTTGGCACCCGCACCGGTTTTGCCATCCTTTTCGCCGGCGGCATCCTGCTGTTTGCGATTCTTGCCTTTGTAATGGAGAAGCGCACCCATAAGATGTATGTCGACCGCGGCCCCAAATCCGAGGACGAAGAAGACAGCTTCTGGGACTAACCCGCCAAAAAGGGACAGGTTTATTTTGGTCGGTTTTATCCGGGCGAACGCAAGCGCCCCGCAACTGGAATTGAGCCAGTTGCGGGGCGCTTTTCGCTAAAAGGACAAAACCGCAGGAAAAACCTGCCAAAATAAACTGTCCCTTTTTTGGTCGGTTTTACTGGAGGGTTGCGTCGATTGCCTTGACCAGGGCGCTGCGCATGCCGGCGTCCTCGAGCGCAACGACGCCCTTGATGGTGGCACCACCGGGCGAGCATACGGCATCCTTCATCGCCGCAGGATGCTGGCCAGTTGCAAGCTGCAGCTTTGCCGTACCCAGCACCATCTGGCTCACAATGCGATAAGCATCCGCACGCGGGATACCGTGCTTGACCGCCGCATCGCCCAGGGCCTCGATTGCCATAGCGACAAATGCCGGAGCGCAACCACCCACCGTGCCGCCCACGAACAGCAGGCTCGTGTCGAGCTCAACCACCGTGCCAAGCTTGCCAAGTAGATCGAGCACCACAGCGCGCCGCTCGTCATTGAGCGTCGAAGCCTTCTCGCAGGCGATGACGCCCTCACCCACTGAAACCGGCGTGTTGGGCACCGTCGAGATATGCGCGACGTCCGGCAGGACCTGCTCCCACTTGGCACTGTCCCAGGTCCAGGCAACCGACAGAACGACCTTTTTGGCAAGAGCATCCTTGAGCGGGGCGAATACCTTCTCGATCATGTACGGCTTGACCGCAGCGACCACGATATCGGATGCGGCGACAACCTCGGCGGCATCGTGGCAAGCGGCCATCCCGCGCGCCTCACAGCGCTCAACCAGTGCGTCGTAGCGACCCGCGCAGGCGCACATGTCGCTCGCAGCTACACCGGCAGCGATCCAGCCATCGGCCATAGCGCTCGCCATATTGCCAAAACCGACAAATCCAATCTTCATATCGCATAGTCCTTTCAGACACATTCCTCAAAACGAAAGGTATTGTCCCACGCCATTGTTTCGTATTGCCGACCTATTTGTGATACGGCTCGCCACGACTGATCTTGCAGGCACGGTAAATCTGCTCCAGCAGCACCACACGCGCCAGGTTATGCGGCAAGGTAATGCGTCCAAAGCTGAGCATCTCGTCGGCTCGTGCGCGCACGTCATCGCTCACGCCGTCCGAACCGCCGATTACAAAGGCAATGTCGCTGCTGCCTCGCAGCATAAGATCGTCGAGCCTCGCCGAAAACTCCTCGCTCGAGCGCTCCTTGCCCTCGATAGCCAGCAGGATCACATGCGCTCGAGATGGCAAGGCGGCAAGAATCGCCGCCCCCTCCTTGTCGCGCGCGGCATCCACGCCGCCCGCCTTAGCCGGGTCGATATCGGCCACCTCGCGGATATCCACCTTGGCATAGGCACCTAGGCGCTTGGTGTACTCAGCGCACGCGTCCTTCCAAAAGCGCTCCTTGAGCTTACCGACGCAAACGACGGTGTATTTCACGCGCGTCTACTCCTTCGAATCGTTTTGAACTTTGCCGGCGGCCAGCATCTGCTCGAACATCGAAGCCGACTGCGAAAAGTCGCTCGGCAGCACGACCGTCGAGGTTTTACCCGTGCGAGCGAACTCCGTCATCATCTCGGACCACTGCGTAAACATGAACAGTTGGTTGGCCTCGTCATTGCCGACACCCGTCTCCTGGATGATCTCGAGCGAATCTTTGATACCCAGCGCGATGGCCTTGCGCTGGTTGGCGATGCCCTCGCCCGCCTTTTCCATAGCCTCGGCCTCGGCGGTCGCCTCGGTGACGCGCTTGATGCGGTCGGCCTCGGCGAGCTCCTGCGCGGCAGCGCGCTTGCGCTGGGCAGCGTTGATGTCGTTCATGGAGTTCTCAACCTCGGTCGGCAGTGCGATTTTGGTGATGAGCGTCGACACGAGGGTGAAGCCGTAGGCGGCCATCTGCTCGGAAACGGTAGCGTTGACATCCTTGGCGATGTCATCCTTCTTGGCAAAGACCTCATCGAGTGTGTAGACGGGGATGGAGGAGCGCAGGGCGTCGGTGATGAAGTCGCGCATCTGGTCGACGGGCTCCTGCAGCATATAGTAGCTCTTGTAGATGCCCGAATCTGCCGGGCCGGCGCCCATGTCATAGCTCACGTGGTACTGAGCGGAGACCTCAAGGCCAATGGTCACGTTGTCCTGGGTCTTAACGTCGATGCCAAAACCATTTTTCATGGTGCGCAGACTCACCGTGGCGGCCTTGCGGTCAATCACGGGCACCTTCACGTGGAAGCCCGCGTTGACGATACGATTGAACTTACCCAAGCGCTCGATGATCACAGCGTGCTGCTGCTCAACGACGTAGCAGGCGTTGGGGAGCAGCAACAACAGGATGATGATGGGAATCAAAAGGCTGGTAAGGGCGGCGATGATACCGGAAAATAGCATGGTCTCTCCTCTGATAGGCACACGTTGGTACTAGGATACCCGTCCAAGGAGATCGTGCATAACAAAAAAGCTCCCATTGCTGGGAGCTCTTTCAATCAATGGTGCGGGCGAAAGGACGTCCGCGTATCCGCTTCGCGGATCCGCACCGGCTTCGCCCGCCTGCCGGCGGACTCGCCAGCTCGCTAAAAACGCTCCGCGTTTTCTTGACGCTCGCTCCTTCACAGGTTCAAGTCCCTGCGATGGGCACATAACAAAAAAGCCCCCATTGCTGGGAGCTCTTTCAATCAATGGTGCGGGCGAAAGGACTTGAACCTTCATGGGGTTGCCCCCATACGGACCTGAACCGTACGCGTCTGCCAATTCCGCCACGCCCGCGTGCAGGAATTAGAATAACGGAGCGCCACCGCGAACGCAAGAACTATTTTTGAAAAAGTTTGCAGGCATTTTCCCAAGCGGCATGCGCGATTGTTTCGGCGTCCTCACCAGTGCGATCGACACGGTCGTTAACCAGCGCGTTTGCCGTAATGGAGATCATTGCTGGCTCGCATTCAAGACCGCGAATGGGCTCCGGCGCCATATACGGGCAATCCGTCTCGAACAAAATGCGGTCGAGCGGGGTCGCCGCAAATGCCTCGCGCACGTCATCGTTGCGCTTAAAGGTGGCCGCACCACCATAGGCGATATAGCAGCCCAGCTCCACAAAGCGCTCCATCGTGGCGCGGTCCTCGCCAAAGCAGTGCAGCACGCAACCGGCCTGAGGCACACCCACCTCGCGCAGCACGTTGTACGCATCCATATGCGAGGTGCGCTCCCCATCCGAGTCCTCGTGCCGCAGGTGCAGCTCCACCGGCACATTGCGGCGCACGGCAACTTCGAGCTGACGCGCCATGCAATCAATCTGCACACTGTGGGGCGCCGGCGCGATGTCGTCGTCGTAATCCGTGTGGTAGTCCAGACCGATCTCGCCGATACCGGCGCACAAAGGGTCATCGAGCGCAGCAACAACCTGCGCGTGAATGTCATCGGTATAATCCGGCGCGCCATAGGGGTGAACGCCAGCGAGATACTTGATCTGCGGAATATCCCGCATCGGCAGAATTTCGCGCACGAGCCAGTCGCTATAGTCCGTCACGCTGCGCTTGTCGGCGATGGGGTCGAAGACCGTCACCAACAGGTCGATGCCTGCCGCCTTGGCGCGCACGAGTGTCTCGGGCACATCCTTGCCCCAGAACGAAAGCAGATGCGCATGCGTGTCAGCAAGCGGTGCCAAGGGCACGGGACAAGCAACCGTCTTCTTTTTCTTGGTAAACGTCACGCGTTCGGCATTAGGCATCATGGATGAGCTCCTGAGCCAGGCGGATAAAGTCGGCAACATCAAGCGTTTCTGCGCGCGTGGTGGGTGCGATACCGCAAGCCTCAAAGGCGGCGTCGAGCACGTCCTTGGCAAAGCCGTTGGCGCTCATGGAATTGCGGATGGTCTTGCGGCGCTGAGCAAATGCAGCGTCAATCACGCGGGCCACAAATTCGCGATCGAGTCCTTCGGGCACCACGCCGTCAACACGGTCGATACGCACGACGGCCGAGTCCACGTGCGGTGCCGGCATAAAGCAACGTGGCGGCACCTCAAAGCGACCCGTAACCTGCGCATACAGGCCGAGCTTTGCCGTGTAGCCGCCATAGGTCTTGTTACCCGGCACCGCGGCAATGCGATCGGCAACCTCCTTTTGAACCATGACCACGGCACGCTTGAGCGCGGGCATCGTCTGGAAGAACTGCAGGATGATCGTCGCCGCCACGTTATAGGGCAGGTTCGCGACAAATACCGTCGGCTCACCGCCTGCAGCCTGCTCAATCTGCCCCGTCGTCACCTTGAGCGCGTCGCCCATGATAAAGCGGAAGTTGGCATAGTCGGCGGCATGGGCATCGAGCACCGGTTCGAGTTCGGGATCGGCCTCGATCGACGTGACGCACGCCGCCTCCTGCAGCAGCGCGAGCGTGAGCGTACCAACGCCCGGGCCAACCTCGAGCACGCGCTCATCGCCCGTGAGCTCGGAAAGCTCGCAAATGCGCTCAATTACATGGTTGTCGATCAGGAAGTTCTGGCCCAGGCGATGCTTGGTCGCAAGGCCAAACTCCTCCAGCAGCTCCCTTGTTGCCGTGGGGTTTGCCAAAGGCGAAGTTGTCATAGTTGCCTCCTTAGCATGATGGCGGCGTCTTGAAACAAAAGGGCATGGACCGTTGCGGCCATGCCCTTACATCTAAACAGCAAATTGCCGATATGGCGCGCGGCGTCTTAGCCCAGACGCGGGAACAGCGGCTCACCCTTCTCGACGGGCTGACCACCGGCAAGCAGGCCCCAAGCGCAAATGCCCTTGAGGTCGTCGCTCGCGGCCTCGTCCTCGCAGGACAGGCGGCGCAGGGCTTCGGCAGAGGTCTGAGGCATGAGCGGCATCAGCAGGTGAGCGGCAATGCGGATGGCCTCGAGCAGGTTGTAGATCACAAATGCCAGCTCGTCAGCCTTAGCCTCATCCTTGGCAAGCGCCCAAGGCTCGGAGTCCTCGATGTAGTGGTTGGCGGCGTGGATGAGCTCCATAACCTCGTCCTTGGCTCCGCCGTAATCGAGCACGTCCATCTTGGCCATGTAGCGGTCGACCAGGCCATCGGCGATCTTTGCCAGCGGGTTGTCGAACGCATCGAACGATGCGGGCTTGGCGGGCGCGCAACCGTCAAAGTACTTGCCGCTCATGTTGAGCGAACGCGAGATAAGGTTGCCCCAGCTGTTGGCCAGGTCGGCGTTGTAGACCTGCTCCATGCGATCGAAGCTGATAGCGCCGTCGGTACCGGGAACGACGTCGGTCATAAAGTAGTAGCGATAGCCCTCGACGCCCAGCATGTCGATAACGTCCTGCGGAGCGATGGCGTTACCGCGGCTCTTGGACATCTTCTCGGCCTTGCCGGTCTCGGCATTGCGCACGGTCAGGAAGCCGTGGGCAAAGACGTGCTCGGGCAGGGCCTCGCCGATGGCCATGAGCATGGCGGGCCAAATGACGCAGTGGAAGCGGATGATGTCCTTACCCACGATGTGGAACTGCGCGGGCCAGCGATAGGCCAGCTCGGCACGCGCCTCGTCGGTGTCGACACCGTAGCCGACGGCCGTCATATAGTTGAGCAGCGCGTCAAACCATACATAGGTCACATGGCCCTCGTCAAACGGAACCTGGATGCCCCAGTCAAAGCTCGTGCGACTCACGGAAAGGTCGTTGAGGCCGCCCTCGACAAAGCTGCGAACCTCGTTCATGCGGAACGCAGGCTCGACAAAGTCGGGGTGCTCGTCATAGAGCTTGAGAAGCTTGTCCTGGAAGGCGGAAAGCTTAAAGAAGTAGGACTCCTCCTGGACGCGCTCAAGCGGACGGTGGCAGTCGGGGCATAGATGCTGGCCGACGCTGCCGTACTCCTCGTCGCCCTTCTGGACCTGCGTATCAGTGAAGTAGGTCTCGTCAGGCACGCAATACCAACCGTCGTAGCTGCCCTTATACAGGTAACCGGACTCCTTCATGCGCTCCCACAGGTACTGCACGGCATGATGCTGGCGCGGCTCGGTGGTGCGGATGAAGTCGTCGTTGGAAATCTCGAGCTTGCTCCAAAGCTCCTTGAAGTGCGGGGCCTGGCTATCGGTCCACTCCTGCGGCGTCATGCCATGCTTGGCTGCGGCCTCGGCGACCTTCTCGCCGTGCTCGTCCATGCCGGTCAGGAACTTGACGTTATAGCCGGCGGAACGGCGATAGCGAGCCTGAACGTCGGCGATGATGGTGGAATAAGCCGTGCCCAGGTGCGGATCGGCGTTGACGTAGTAGATGGGCGTCGTGATAAAGAACGAAGGCTTGCTTTGATCCATGGGGTTTGTCCTCCAGAAAAACGTTGCATACAGAGGATGATTCTAGCGCAAGGGCTGGATATCCTCCATCTATTGCATATCGAGCACCATGGCATAGACATCGCGCTTGCGGCGCGAATACTTCTGAGACAGGCGCTTGGCCACCGCAGACGCGGGCTCCCCCTCCTCGAGCGCGGCGCGGATATCCTCGCGCAGGGCCTCGTCGGGATCCGCTGCCGTGGCGCCGACCGGCACGATACCGGCCTCCTCATCCTCGCTCGGTGGCGCGATGACCAGCGCAATCTCGCCCTTTACCTCGCCGCGAGCACGCAGCTCCTCGGCAAGCTGGTCAGCGGGCCCGCGCAAGACCTCCTCGTGCAGCTTGGTGAGTTCGCGGCAGACGGCAACCTCACGCTGGGGAAAGACCTCCGCCACGGCCTCGAGCGTCGCCACGATGCGATGTGGAGACTCGTAGAAGATGAGTGCGCCGGGCACCACGGCAAGGCGCTGCAAACGGCGCACACGGTCGCCGTGCTTTCGGCCCAAAAAGCCCTCGAAGAAAAAATGCTCGCAGGGAATGCCGGACGAAACAAGCGCCGTGACGCAAGCAGAGGGCCCAGGAATAACTTCGACGGGCACATCGGCCTCACGCGCCGCCTCGATCAGCGCCTGGCCGGGATCGGACACGCTCGGCATGCCGGCGTCCGAGGCAAAGGCGAGGGTCTCCCCCGCCAGCAGACGGTCGACCAGGCCGGCAGCGCGGCTAGCGATCACATTCTCGTCGCAACGGACAAGCGGCTTGGAAATGCCCAGGTGCATCAGCAGCTTTGACGTCACACGCGTGTCTTCGCAGCAGATGACATCGGCAGCGGCAAAGGCCTCGCCAACGCGCGGGGACAGGTCACCCAGGTTGCCGATGGGCGTGCCGACCACATAGAGTTTGCCCGTATGGGCGCTGTTTTGCGTCATATCAACCTATTCAATCATGCCGCGCTCGAGCGTACCGAGCGCCGCGCGGGCGTCCCATGCTGCAATGCGCTTCTCGGTCTTCCACGTTTGGAAGAACCAACCGGCAGCCGGCGCAAACGAAGCCAGCTGGTTGGCGATAAACACGCGCTCGTAGGCATTGCGGCCCTCGGGCGTAACCGACGAGTTGGCAAAGATCGCCGCGCCCGACCATTCGCCCACCAGCACGGGGAACCCAGTCGAAATCGCTTCTTTAAGCTCGCGCTTGTTACGCGAAATCGCCGTCGTCAGCCCGCGAGGGCTCGTGATGTCGAGCGCATACTCGTCGCGGTAATGGTACAGGTGAAGGTCCATGTAGACGTTCTTGTACTTGGCGCCGCGCATAAAATGCTTCCACTCGCTGGGATGCCCCGACGACGAGAAGACGACGATCTTATCCTCGGGCATATACGAACGAACGAGCTCGTAGGCATCGCGATAGAAATTGCGCAGGTAGTGAGCAGGAATGCCATCCGTCATGGTGAAGAGGCTCTTGCGAACGCTCATCTGCGGCGTGTCCAGCAGCTCAATGCCCAGCAGGCTCTCGGCCTCGCCATAGCGATCGGCCAAGCGCTCGAGCACGTCGAGTGCGACATGACGGCCGTTGGTGGACGAATGCCACTCGGCAACAGCCTCCGGCGTGGTGGGCGAATCGTTGGAATCGCCCTGGCCACCGGGCACGGTTGCCAGATCGAGCAGCACGCGGATGTCGTACTTAGCAGCCCACTCAATTGCGCGGTCGATGTAATCGACAACCGATATGTAGGAGGCATCGGACTCCTGTGAGCCAAAGGCATACCAGGGCACCGGCAGACGCACGGCATTGAGACCGATCTGCGCCATGCGGCGAAAATCGTCCTCGCTCACAAACGTCTCGTAATGGCGGCGCATGCGCTCGTTATAGGCGGCGGTACCCATGGCCTCCTGTAGCTCAGCCGCGTTGGATGCACCGGTCGCCGCGTACAGCGACGGGGTCACCCAAGGCTCGGGAATAAACCAGCCAGAGAGATTAACGCCGAGTATCCTCTCCATCACTGCCCCCTTCGGATCATGCAGGTCGAACCCGCATCGTATTGCGTAGGATAAGTATCGTTTTGAGTATACCCGCGTGTGCGGACAGGCGACCGAACGGTCTGCAAAGTGACGCGAAAGTGGGAGGAATGTCTGGGAGCAGACGGACTCGGAATGGTGCGACGAGGTGTGTACGCGCGCCGGAGGCAGGCACCGGAAAGTGTGTCCCGTTCTGAGCCCTTATTCTGGGACGCAGTTTCCGCAGAACCCTACATAAAAGAAAAGGACCCCTTTGCAGAGGTCCTAGTCAATTCAAGGTGGCGGGGAAGGGAATCGCGTCCGCGCGCTGCGCGGACGGACCGCTGCGGCGCTTACGCGCCTTGCGAGCTGCGCTGGCAAACGCTTACGCGTTTACTCAGCTCCGCGCCCTCACGGGGTTCGATTCCGTGCGAGGGCTACATAAAAGAAAAGGACCCCTTTGCAGAGGTCCTAGTCAATTCAAGGTGGCGGGGAAGGGAATCGAACCCCTGACACGAGGATTTTCAGTCCTCTGCTCTACCAACTGAGCTACCCAGCCATTTGAGGTGTGCCTTGTTTCAAGGCTTGATTAGTATAACCAAGGACGCGTTCCGGTCAACCGAGAATTTCAAAAAAGTTTTTGAGCACAGCCTCGGTTCTTTAAATCGGCACGTCAGAGGCATCAGCCGGCAGCAAGAAGTTTTTCGCTCAGAGCCGCACGGGCAAACTCACTTGGCGTCATCCCCTCGGCAGCCGCCCGTCGACGAATGGCCTCCTTCATTCCCAGAGGAATCTTGACCGACAGCGTTGCCGTCCCCTCACCCGAGAGTGGGGGCCGTCCATGCACGATCCCACCAACGGTGTGTTCGCCATCCGGAAACTCTCCGCGCTCGTACGACTCGCACCACGCGTCAATCATTTCATCCGTTACAACCTGACCATTAGCGGCCGTATACGTCTTGCCCATCATCGACCCCTTTGCCGAGCCCGTTCAATCTCCTGCCAAAATTTTTTCTGGACTGGAGACAAGGCATGAATGATAAGCCCCCACGGACAAGCTCGACCGCGACAAGCTCCACGCTTCGTCCGTCTGGGAGCCATCCAATCGCAAGCCATCTCGGCGGCTCGTCCTTCGGCTCGCGACGAATGCACTCAGTAACCGCAAGCCAAGCGCTAAGCACCTGCTTTTCTGTCAGGTGCTTTTTAGCGTTGGGATGGATCTCAACATCCATGCATCTTCTCCTCCATCTTACCCAATTTCGTATGACGAAAGTCCGCTGTCGCCAATTCTTAAGTCGGCACGCGTTGGAGAGCAGGGGTCGAAACAATGATTGAAGAGCGTTCTAGTGCGGCCCAGGCGCCGGGGTAGGAACACATACGCCAGGGACATACGTTTTCGTAGCGCGCGAGGATATTGCCGTCGCGATCGATGAAGGCGATGTCGATGGGATAGGCCATAAAACACGTGTGGACCGAAGAGCAGCGTGGAAACGCCATGACGAGCGGCAGGCCGTTGGCGGCAACCGGACGCCGTCCCAGCATGCCGCGCAGGCGCATGACAAACGACTCCGCCACCGCAAACTCGGCCGGCGTCCAACCCAGCCTATTGAGTGCCCGCGCGTAGGCGATGTAGGACGAGACCGCGGTCACATGACCACCCCCGGGCGCCATGGATCGACCGTCACCGCGCGCTCGTGCGACAACGTTGTCGGCGCCCCCAGCGGAACGCCAGCGATGCTGAGAGAAGTCGGCCACGGCTCATAGTGCATGGTGCAGGTGTAGGTCCTAAACGTACCGGATAGGGAGAGCAGGCCACCATCCGATGCCTCCGCGCCTTGCTCGCTCGACACTTCGATCTGCAAGTCATAGCCTTTCATGGCATTCAGAATTTGAGTCTGAACCGTCGCCGAGGCATCGGCAGAGCTTTCGTCGCCCTCCCCCTCCGACGCCACGGCGTGCGCCAACACGATGTCGGGCACCACGCGGTCGAAGCGCGCGACAGCGCTGGCAAAGATCATGACGTTGTATACGATGAGTGCCAGCACCAGCAAAACGGGCGTAACCACTGCCATCTCCACCGTCGCTTGGGCGCGCTCCTCGCGCAGACGCATGCGGATACTCATTACGACCCACCGCCCAGAGCGCCAACCAGCGTGGCGACATCGACGGTAAGCGGGATGGAGCCGCCGCCGGGCAGAGGAATCTCCGCAAGTGTGAGCACCGTACCGCTGATGGTGCGTTCGACTTGATATTCCAACGCCTCGCAAAGCGCCTTGGGATCGGTCACGCCCAACGGAATACTTCGCAGCTTGTCTTGCGCTTGAGAGAGACCGGCAATGTCAGACCCCGGGCTCTTAATGACGTTGGCGGAATCGGTCAGCACTGGCTTTCGCAGGCGCAAGTCGCACGGTTCCAGACCCAACGCCGCCACGGACGCCGAAACGGTATCGCCGAGCCATGATGCGATGGAGCCCAACGCGCCGCTGCCCCCTCCTAGGCCTTTAATCATCTCGTCCATAAGTTCGTCGGCCGAACCTTGGATATCACCGTATCCTACGAGCAGCCGTCCCCAAACATCCATGACGCCGTCGAGTACGCCGGCAACGCCACCCGAGCGTTCCTTCAATGTCGAGAAAAATCGCGAAAGCACGTTGTTTTGCGCCGTCGCCTCATCGGGCGCCAGCACCGCGGCAGAGATGGCACCGCGACTGCCAAGCTCAACCGCCGTGTTAAACGAAGAGTTAAGTTGATCGGGGCTGGCAATATCACCCGAAACTGCAAAGGCGACTACGCCGTTGCGGCCAGGTGGGGCGATACGCGGACGCTCGCCCGAAAGCGCTTTGATGGCCTGGTCAAACGCATTGCTCGCACGGTCGGTCTCGTCTTCGGTCTGACGTTCGAGCTCGAGCTCTTTGTTGCGGCATCCGACGTAGCCTTCCAGGGCGTCTTTAAACTTGTCAAAGTGATACTCGAAGCCGTTTTCGATAGAGGTTGAAGGCGCCGCAACAGCACCAAGCGACGAAACGCCAAAATGGCATTTGCTGCATTTATCCTGTCCATCGTAATCGGCAACCGAAGCAAATCCGCTCGGCGTCCCTTTCTTATAGTTAGGGCAGGTCGTCCCGTAATGCAGATACGCCTTGTCATCGTTCACGCTCGTCGGCCACACCGCATCGGTATAGAGCTCCGTCGCCCGAACCTCATCAGAGTTGCGCGGCAGCAGCGGAATATAGGAGGAAACCCTGTCTCCGTTCTCGGTTATATGTGCCCGATCGACCTCCGCGCTCGCATAGGTATAAAACGCCTTACGCGCCGCAGACTCTGCCTTCATCTCGACACTCGAGCCGTGGGGCTTCTCATTTGTCAGACGCCAATGGTAGTAGTCCTTCGCGCGATCAAGGGCAACCTGGGGCTCCCACGTAACGCTCGATGAGTAATGCGGATTTTGAACACCGGAGAGATCCGTTAGGCTTTTCGCACGCTCCCACATGCAAGAACAGCTGCCGACCGAGCCCTTGTCAGACCCACCACAATCCGCCAGCCAAGCACGCTCTTTAGCCTTCGCCGTGTCCTCAGAAGCCTTCCGCAGCTCCTCGGCCGCACCCTCTAAATCATCTGATGTGTCTTTAATGGTATCGGTCGAGATCTCTGATCCTTTGAGCGCAGCGAAGTCAGACTCGGATGTCCTGGGCACGGCAAGCGCCGTACCGGTATAGGTCACACTATCGGTATCCTGCACCGACACCGCCTGCGTGGCACGCGCGGCGATCAGATACGGCAGGGCCGTCTCGATTTTCTGTAAGCCTTCCGATGCGCTTTTGGCAAACTTGTTGCGCGTTTTAATGATCTCAATCCCGGTGTCGACCATATTGCCGGCAACCGGCTCGGCACCCGGGATGAGGATGGCGACCAGGCCCGTCCCGATCGTGGCAAACCCCGCCAGCCCCAGACTCAAGATGCTCGCATCAACCACCGTGGCAGCCGTGTGATAGGACGACACTACGTTGGCACCCGCCAGCGCGCCACTATCAGCCGCCACCTGGGTATCCCCGGCACGCGACATGCTCCATATCGCCGCGGTCGACGAAAACAACAATGTGAGCACCACTAGGATGACCACGGCAGAAGAAAGCGTGGTATAGGCGCCGTCTTCGATAAACAGATCGACACCGGCTCGACCCATAAAGCCGCCTCGCTTGCGATGGCAGCTCGGACGGTGCGTCAAAACGCGTCTAGACCAGAAACGCTTAATCCCATGCAGCAATCCACGAATCATAATCTCCCTCCAGCCATTCGGGACGCGATTGATACGAGACATCGACCTTGAGCTCAACGTAGCCGCCCTCGGCGGTACCACCCATAGCCTGCGCAAACGCACCGATCACAGGCAACGGCTTGACCTCGCCGGAAACGGACACGGACGAGACGCCACCCGCACCGGCCCGGCCAAGCTCGATATCCCACGACAACGGCCCGCCGGCATGAAAGATCGAAACGTTGGGCACTGCGGCAAGTCGGCGGCGGGCGAACTCCTTAAGATCGTCGTCCTCCGCCGTCGTCGTGGTCATGAGCCGCGCGGTCTCGGCGGCGGCAGACTCCATGACCGCGCGCGTATAGAGCAGGCACACCGGTTGCAGCGCGAGAAGGATGAGTGTCAGAAACGTCGGCAGCAAAAAAGCGGCCTCGACCGTAGACTGCGCCCGGTCCTCGCGCGCGGCATCAATACAACGCGATGTCCTTAGCGGCCGCAGCGGCGTCGATAACCGACGTCGAGGCAACGCCATGGGATGCCGCCCGCTCAACCAGCGCCGCCAAGCGCCCATCGGTGCCGGCACGCCAAAGCCCCGCGATCGCCAGCACGATCGATAACAGCGCCACCGTGACGATGGCGTATTCGACCGTCGCCTGGGCAGATTCCTCACGCAGGACATCATGCATTTCACGATCCCTCCTTTGAGTCCGTTGCCTGCGGGCTCAGGCGCACGGCGCGCAGACGACACGAAGCATCGCCAGCATCCGCGGCAATTGTCACCATATCGACCCAGCCGCGTCCGTCGCGCACGATGGCGCCCCACACGTTTCCCTTGATGTCGAGATAGCCGCTCAGAGCAAGTTGCGCCGTGGGTACCTCGCGATAGGCACGCAGCATATCCGCCGCCGCTTCGGTCATCGGTCGGTCCTCGGACCATGCAAGTCGGACCGCAATCGCGTTGCCCTCAGGCGAATCCGTCGCAGTGCCAGACCGCTTGTCGAGCGTCCGCAGAAAGTTTTGCGCCGTGACAGCGACATCCGAATCGTCCGCATCTCGCATCTCATCTTTTTGAGACGCCACCGCCGAATCTGAGCCCAAATCGGAGGCGGTCCCAGGACGCTGCTGCCGCGCGGCGTTAAGCCCCCAAAGCACCGCCGCTATCGCCACGGTCAGGCAAGCAAACACCAGCAGCACCCCGACGGGGCGCTCGCCCTCTACAGGCTGTTGATGCCCTCGCTGATAGCGTTCCATAGATCTTGGACCTTGCCCTTAAATGCGACGATGGCGATAATCGCGATCACCACGAGCACGCCGACCAAGATGGCATACTCGGTGGTACCCTGTGCACTCTCCTCCTGCAATAGTTCCTTGGCGCGCTGACGAACATGTGCCGACCGGCAAAACGCCCAGCCCTGGACCTTGCCAGCAGCGTCAGTCATCGTGTTCATGTATTCCTCCCTACGTCATCCCGCCTGCTCCCAGCAGCGGGCCCAATATGGACAGAATCAACGCCGGCAAGATGAGCGTGCCGGTGGGAATCAGCAGCTTGACGGGCGCACGCTCGATCTCGCGCTCGACCGCGGCGCGATGAGCCGCACGGATCTCGCGACTTTGAGCGGCCAGTGTCTCGGCAAGTGGGGCACCCAGGGCGAGCGCCTGCCCCACCGTGATGGCAAAGGTCTCGAGCGCTCGCACGTCCAGGTCGCGCGCGGCGGCCAACAACTCGTCCTCACGCGTGCCCACGCCCACCTGCCACGCCATGCAGGCGCGCTCAAGGCGAAGAGCCAGCACTGACCGGCGGTTGGCGCAGAAAATCTCAAGCGCCGCATCAAACGAAAGACCGGCCGAAAGACCCAAGCGCACAACATCGATCATCTCGGACACTTCGCCGAGCGACACTCGCGCCGGGCCGCCCGCTCCAACCGCGCCCTTCACTCGCGCGGTCAGAGCATCGACCACCGAGCGACCCGCGGCAGCGACCAGCACCGCCTCGCGCTTGCAGGCCCCTGCGATCTTGCGTGCATCCGCCCGATCCAAACCCGTCGCGACAAATACACTCAGGGCGCACAGGCAAGCCGCAACTGCAACCGGGGCGCTCATAGCTCCACCCGCATAATGCGCCGGATAACCACCAGGGCAACGGCGTTGAGGGCAAGACCCAGCACCACAGCGCCCGCGCCGGCAGGCGTCGCAAGACCGCGACGAAAATCTGCCGAAAGCAGCGCCAACACCGCGCACATGCCCGCCGGCATCGCCGCGACCATATGCGCAGACATGCGAGCCTGCGACGTCTTAACATCCAGGCGGCGCTTGAGCTCAATGCGCTCCCCCACCATGCTCGACGCCTCGGACAGTAAGTCGGCAAGCGGAGCGCCGGTGCGCTGAGACACCTTAAGCGCCAAGGTCACAAGCGAAAGACCGGGGGCGTCGATACGCACGAGCAAGTCATCGAGCGCGTCGGTCGCCGAGATGCCGCAATCGATCGCCGCCGCCACCCGCAAAAACTCGGTATGCACTGGCTCTTGCGCATGAGCGCCCACAAAGCGCATGCCCTGGGCCAGCGAATGTCCCGAGGCAAGCGACATGGAAAGTGCGGTAAACGCCTCGGGCATTGCCTCTTCTGCATCGTGTTGCTCGCGCCGGCTCTCAAAGCCATCCCGAGCGGCACCAACGGCAAACGGAGCAACAAGTCCCAAGGCAAATCCGAGGGGCGATAACGACACCATCGTTAGTAAAACGCAGCAGACACCGCTCGATAGCAGCAGAAACGCCAAACGTCCCGAAGCATCTTCGATCACGAGGCCAAGGCGATGCGCCGGAGCCAGCGATGCCCACGAACGGGCGATCTTTTTCAGCAGATCGTTTTCCACCAGCTCACGCGGCAGCTTCTCTGCCACCGTCTCGAGCGCCTGACGTGCCAGCTCCGCCGGCGGTACCTGCGGCACACGAGGTTCCGCCCCGCACGCCGTCGCGACAGAAAGCCCTGCCAAGCCCCCTACGACGAGGGGCACAGTGATCTCCATTCGTCCACCTCCTCTTGTGTGAGCGTCCCCGACCGCAGGCCTTCTGCGATAAACGGCGGCTCGCGGTCAAGCGTCCAGGTGCGCTCGGCGGCATCGAACGTCACATAGCGCTCGAGCTCTACGCCGCCCGATGCGGCACGTCGCACCCCCGAATACGAGGAGACGAAGCGCCTGCCATCGGCGTGGCGCTCGGACATCACGATACCGTCGAGTGCCATGGCAATCTGCTCCTCGATGAGCTCGCTCGGCAGATCGATGCCATAACGTGCAAGCAACGTCAGACGCACCACGGTCTCCTGTTCTGAACCCGCATGAAGCGTGGTGAGCGACCCGTCGTGGCCCGTGTTCATGGCCTGCAACATGTCGCAGCACTCGGCACCGCGCACCTCGCCCACCACGATGCGGTCGGGGCGCATGCGCAGGGCATTAGTCACCAGGTCGCGGATCGTCACCGCGCCCTCGCCCTCAATTGAAGCCTCGCGCGCCTCTAGGCGCACCACGTGCGGATGATGCGCAAACTTGAGCTCGGCAGAGTCCTCGATCGTCACGATGCGCTCGCCGGTGGAAATCTCACATGACAACGCGTTGAGCAGGGTGGTCTTACCAGATCCCGTGCCTCCCGCAACCGCCAGGTCCTGTCGCAGCGACACCGCACACGACAGCAGCTGCGCATACCAAAGCGGCAGCGATCCCAACCCCACGAGCTCGTCCAGCGAGCAGATACGGTCCGAGAACTTTCGGATGGTGAGAATCGGTCCGTCAATCGCCACAGGCGGAATCACCGCGTTGACGCGATAGCCCGTTTTGAGGCGGGCGTTGACGATGGGGCTGCGCTCGTCGATACGGCGGCCAAGTGGCGAGATAATGCGGTCGATAAGCACACGGATCTGCTCATCATCCTCAAACGCATGCTCGATGGGGTACAAGACGCCGCCGCGTTCAAAGAAAGCCGAGCGGCAGCCGTTGATCATGATCTCGGTAACGGTGTCGTCCTCGATGAGCGGCTGCAACGGCCCCAAGCCCACCACGTCATCCAAAATCTCGTCGATGATGGTCTCGCGCTCGGGCGTCGCGAGATCGGTCGGCTCCTCAACATTGAGCACCGCCTCCACCGCAGGACGCAATTCCGAGCGGGCAAGTGCCGGGTCGATATAGGCGCTGATACGCGCCACTTCGTCGTAACCCATGCGGTCCATCACGGCGCGCTTGGTGCGTCGTTTCACCGCGCGGCGACGCCCCGCATCTACAGGCGCTGCCGCCGCAGCGCCGGCAGCCTTAATCCTCGTTTGCAGGCTCATCGCTGATCACCCTCGCGCGACCAGGGAAGGCGGATACGCGGGCGTTCGGTACGCGTTGCACGGTCGGCGACCATATCGCTCCAAGGGCCGACGGCGCACCCCAGTTCCACGAGCATCTCGCGCGTGGCCTCGCGCATGCTAGTCGCAAAAGCGCTGGTCTGCCCCACCGCCTCGTCAGCGCGCCCAAACGCCATGAGCGCGGCGAGATCCTGCCCGCCATCGGCGATACGAATCTTGGAGCTCAACGCACAGGCAATCTCAAAGCGCATGGCGACGTCCTCGTCTGCCCCGCGCGCACCGAACCGGTTGAACACGGCGCTCATGCGCGTGCGCGGCACACCTACTCGACCTGCCAGTTCGATGACGCGCGACGCCGATGTCGCGGACGACACCGCCGCATCGCCAACGACCAGGCAACGGTCGCTCGCCGCCACCGCAGCCGCCACGGCGTCGCCCCAAAAGACCGAGGTATCGATAAAGACCACGTCGGATTCGCGACGCAGAACATCAAGCAGTAGCTCCACCGGACGCGCCATGAGCTCGGCTTGCTCGGGCGCCGCGACGGGACCCCAGAGCGTAATGCCCGGTGCCACGCGCATCGAAGCGGCTACGATATCCGGCTCGGTGAGCGTGCCCGCCGCCGACGGCTCGATAAGTGCCGCCATATCGCGCGGAGCATCGACGCCTAACAAGTCGTAAAGGTTTCCAAACATCAGGTCCAGGTCGAGCACGGCGGCACGCAAGCCCAACAGCGACGATGTGTGTGCCATGGTGGCAACGATCGTCGACTTGCCGCAACCGCCCGAACCCGAAATAGCGCAGATGACTGGAGCTCGATGCGGCGGAGCGGCAGCGTCTGCCGGCGGCATCGGAGGCGGCGGGGCGGGCGTCGGTGACAGCATCCCCGTCTCCCCCGCCGCAACCACGTGCTGCGTCCAAGCCGGCATGGCTGCTTGTTCGGTCTGCGAGGCAGGCTCGTTCTGCGCAATCTGCTCATGCTGCATCAGCGACAACTCGCCGCACCCGGCAAGGCCCTCAACTTCGTCGAGTTCATCCGCCAGATTCACGCCGTGCACGTATCCCATATCTACTGCCGGGGAGTCGCCAGCATGCTGCGCCGGCCCTCCAGCGTCATCGTATACAAGGGGGTTCCGGGGGCGCCGACCATGCTCGGCTTCCGCTTTTCCATAATCATCAACACGCGGGCCTCTTGTAGCGCGAGGCGCCCCGGGTTCCCTATCAACAAAAGCATCGGGCTCAATCGTCATGCGCCGATCGGAATCAACCGCTCCCTCGCCCGCGCGCCCGTTGCCGCATATACTGTGTGCAGCGATGACCTCGGTCGCCCCCGCGCGAAACAGCCCCTCGATATCCGACGGATCGAGCGCTTCTATCAACACGACCACGCGACTCACGCGGCCTTCGGCCGTCAGGCGCGCAACAGTCTTGCGCACATCTTCGGTATCAAACAGAGACGCCGCGATGATGGCAGCCCCGCGGCGCGACGGAAACGCCCGCGCCATGGAAACCAGCCCGTCCAGGTCACCCACGCGAAGCACCTGTGCACCCGCATCACGGCCCTCGACTTCCCGCTGCAACAGCCCGTAATCGCCGCACGCGCAGCACGCAAGCCAGATCGCCTTCATCACTCGTCGCCTCCGCTCTTTTTGCCGCGCGCCGTGGCGGGAATCGTCAAGCTGACCGTTCCCTTGCCCGAGGCTCCCAGCAGTTCCTTGACGTCTTCGGGGTCAGCCGCCAGCGTCACCCATTCGATCTTGCCCTCGCGCGTGGAACCGGAATCCTCACTGGTATCGATCACGTACGCGCCGCACAGCCGATCGGTTACGCCGTCTTTTTGCACGTACACGTCCACGTAGCTGCCCACGCCCGCAGCACCGCCGACCGAGTGCTCGGCATCGACCGCCACCGAAACGGCGACCTTGCCCTTAGGTACCTCGAGCATGTGGCTCTCGGCCTTGGTGTAGACATTGCAGATCACGGCGTTTTTGGGAATACGCGAAGTCGTCACGTCGCCGCGCACCTGGCGTAGCTCGGTCGCCGCGTCACGCGGCAGCAGACTCGTCAGCCACTCCTGGGTTATGACATTGGTCTCATCGAGGGTCTCACCCACATCGATATCGCGCGCCGCGACGCATACCTCGACGCGATCGCCACCGTACTTGGCCAAGGTCTCAGCCTGGACCTGTTCGGCTTGCGAGCGGATCGACGAGCCGTAAACCATGCAGAGCAGAGCAGCGAGCACGCCCGCGACCAGACTGATGGCGATGCGCTTGCTCTTGTTCACGGCCGCTCCTCTCATGGCAGTGCCGGGCGAATGCCCGTACCACCATTGTCTGGGCGGCCAGAGTGCAAAGCGGCGCAATCGCAATCTTGGTTTTCGATGTCAAACCAATCGCTGACCAAAAGCTGACCAGCCCGTCAAGCTCGTGGCAAGGTTTTGGTCAGCACGTCAGCAAACTGCATGTTTCGAGGCTTTTCCGCAGCAAAAAAGCCGTCTCCCGAACAGTTGGGAGACGGCTGTCATAGGAAAAATCAATTACAGATGGACATCGGGATCGAGCATTTGAGCGCTCACGCGCATGGATGACGCCAGATTTTGGAAAGTTTCCAGACGCAGGCTGTCGATCTGCCCGGCGTCCTCGGCCTCGCGAACGGCGCAACCCGGTTCGTGGGTATGCGTGCAGTCGCCAAACCGGCACGCACGCGATGCCTCGACAATCTCGGGGAAGGCGCGTGCCAGACCCCGCTCGTGACCCACGAGCGGCAAACTGCGCAGACCCGGGGCATCGGCGATCACGCCGGCGTCGCCCGGCAGCGCCACCATCACGCGCGCGACGGTAGTGTGACGGCCCTGGTCGTCGCGTTCGCGCACACCGCCGGTCGCCAACGTATCGTGGCCCAGCAGTGCATTGAGCAGCGTCGACTTGCCGGCACCCGACTCGCCCAGAATCATGGCGCAGCTCCCGGCAGGCACGCAGGCACGGACCTCGTCCAGACCGCGGCCCTCGGCAGAAGACGTCAAGATCACGCGCACGTCCGGACCCACCAGACGGCGCACGCGGTCCAGATCGCGCTCGAGCTCCCCGGCATCGCAGCGGTCAGCCTTGGTGAGCACCACCACCGGCTCGGCATCGCAGTCGAGCGCCAACACCAGCGAGCGCGCCACACGGTCGAGCAGCACCTCGCCGGCACCGAGCGCCTGCACGATTAGCACGCTATCCACGTTGGAGCAGAGCACCTGGCGCTCTCCGCGGGCACGGCCGCGCCAACGCTCAAAGCTCGTACGGCGCGGCAGTACGCATTCAATCACGCCCATATCGTGCCCGGGAGCGCGGCGCACCGCCACACGATCGCCCACGGCAGGCAGCAGGACCTCGTCCCCACCGCGCGACTTGGCAAATCCCACGGCATGCTCGGCGCGGAAGGTATCGTCGGCAGTCGCCACCAGCGGAAACCCACGATCCAAGCGCACCACGGCGCCAAGCTGCATCTGCTCGGGCTCCTCGGCATGTGCGCAGAAATCATCAAAGGCAGACTGCTGAGCTTCATCGACCGGCAGGTCATCGAACGCCGGAACGTCCTGCAGCGCGTCGAGTCCCGGCACGCTCGCCAGCAGCTCCTCGGCAGACGCGGGAGCCTCGGTCGCGAGCTTCCGACGACGATCGCGCTTAGCCCGCGCCCCCGTCGTCTTTTTCTTCGCTTTAGCCTTAGCCTTGCCCACAAGCGCCTCCCAGCACCATAAATCACAACTGAGCAGGTATTTTAAATCAAAAAGAGCTGGCCGGGCAAAGCCCGACCAGCTCACATACTTTCCCTCAGCTTACGGTCCCGAGAGGTTATCCGAAGGCCCGCCCGCCGGGAGGGGTTTCTTCTGAGTGATCCCGCAGCGCGAAGCGCGAGGACCAGCGAAGAAGAAACCCCGCAGGCGGGCGGGCCCGGACAGGTACGTTACTCTTTCTCCACCGCGCGCATGATCGCCTTGTAGATCTCCATCAACGGGATGATCAGGAAGGCCAGGCCCAGGGCAGCGACAACGCCCTTGAGCTCAAGCGTCACGGGGCCAAAGAACATCTCGGCAAGCGTCGGCTGCACGGTCACGATCACCGTCAGCACCAGTGCCAGAGCGGCGGAAGCCCACAGCCACTTGTTCTGCTTCTTCATGGTGAACAGCGACGCACGACGGCTGCGCATATTGAAGCAGTGGAAAATCTCGACCATGTTGAGCGTGATGAACGCCATCATCACGCCTTCCTCGTCGGCATTGCCGGCGATCATATCGGCGATGTGGATGTAGCCCATGTCAAAGTACACGCCCACAAAGAAGCTCGCCAGCACCAGCACGGTGATGATTAGGCCCTGGACCACGCAGTCCAGACCCATATGTCCGGCAAAGACACCATCCTTGGCGTTGCGCGGCTTGCGCTTCATGATGTCGCCCTCGGCGTCCTCCATGCCCAGCGCGAGCGCAGGGAAGCAGTCGGTAACCAGGTTCACCCACAGCAGCTGCACCGGCTGGAAGATGGTAAAGCCGATGAGCGTGGCGATAAACACCGAGAAGACCTCGGCAAGGTTGGCCGAAAGCAGGAACTGGATGACCTTGCGGATGTTGTCGTAGATGCGACGGCCCTCTTCGCAGGCACCGATGATGGTGGCGAAATTGTCGTCGGCAAGCACCATGTCGGCGACGTTCTTGGTGACATCGGTACCGGTGATGCCCATGCCAACGCCGATGTCGGCGCGCTTGATGGACGGGGCGTCGTTGACGCCGTCGCCCGTCATGGCCACGATCTGGTCGCGCGACTTCCAAGCCTCGACGATGCGTGTCTTGTGCTCGGGCTGGACACGGGCGTACACGCCGTAGTTCTCGATGTGCGCGTCGAGCTCCTCGTCGCTCATGCGATCGAGGTCGGCACCGGTGATGGCTTGGCCGCGATCGGCGACGATGCCCAGCTGCTTGGCGATGGCCACGGCGGTGTCGATGTGGTCGCCCGTGATCATGACGGTACGGATACCGGCGTCGTGCGCCTCGTGGATAGCGTCGGCCACCTCGGGACGGACCGGGTCGATCATGCCGGACAGGCCACAGAAGACCAGGTCATGCTCGAGCGCAGCGGGGCTGCAGTCGTCGGGAACCTCGGTGTAGGTGCGGCTTGCCAGCGCCAGTACGCGCAGGGCCTCGTCGGCCATGGCCTTGTTGGCCGCCACGAGCTCGGCGCGGCGCTCCTCGGTCAGGGGGACGACCTTATCGCCCTCGTAGATATGGGTGCACAGGCCGATCACCACGTCGGGCGCACCCTTGGTGTACTGCTCGTACTCGCCATCCAGGGTCTCGACGACCACGGACATCATCTTGCGGCCCGAGTCAAACGGGGCCTCGCCCACGCGCGGATGCTCGGCAGTCAGGCCGGTGAGGCCCGCCTTGCCGGCGTCGTTGACGAGCGCGCACTCAGTCGGCTCGCCCACGGCCTCGCCCAGCTCCTCGTCCCACTGAGCATCGGAGCACAGCGCCATGCCGGCCAGGAACTTCTCCTTGGGCGCAGCGAGCTCGTGCTTGACGACGGTCATCTTGTTTTGGGTAAGGGTACCGGTCTTGTCGGAGCAGATGGTCTGCGTGCAGCCGAGAGTCTCGACGGCAGAGAGCTTGCGGATGATTGCCTGGCGCTTAGCCATCTTGGTCACGCCAAGCGATAGCACGATGGTCACGACGGCGACCAGGCCCTCGGGGATGGCAGCGACGGCGAGCGAGACGGCGACCATAAAGGTATCGAGCAGGGCGGTCGGGTCGGTAAGAACGTTGCCCACGCCGTGGCGGATGATATCAACGCCAAAGATGACGACGCAGATGACGATAACCATAATGGTAAGGATGCGGCTGAGCTCGGCGAGCTTCACTTGCAACGGCGTGAGCTCTTCCTTGGCCTCGGCCAGGGCGCCGGCGATCTTGCCCATCTCGGTGTTCATGCCGGTGCCGACCACGACGGCGCGACCACGGCCGTACACGACGGTGGAGCCCATATAGCACATGTTCTTACGGTCGCCGAGCGGCACGTCATCGGTGCCCGCAGCGAGCTCGATCACGTTGGCGTGCTTCTCTACGGGCACGGACTCGCCGGTGAGCGCGGCCTCTTCGATCTTCATCGTGGCGCTCTCGAGCACGCGGCAGTCGGCCGGGACGGAGTCGCCCGCCTCGAGCATGATCACGTCGCCGGGCACGAGCTCGGCGCTCGGCAGGTGCACGAGCTTGCCGTCGCGCAGCACCTTGGACTGCGCCGCACTCATCTCCTGCAGGGCCTCGAGGGCCTCCTCGCTCTTGGCTTCCTGGACCACGCCCAGCACCGAGTTGACGATAACGACGAACATGATGATGGCAACATCGGCAAAGTCGGGCTCGCCCTTGACCATGCCCGTGAGCGCACTGATGACGGCGGCAACGATCAGCATGATGACCATGGGGTCGGCCATCTGCTCAAAGAAGCGCTTCCACAGCGGCGTCTTCTCGGCTTCCTCGAGCTTGTTAGGGCCTGTCTTGGCGAGGCGCGAAGACGCCTCGTCGTTGCTCAGGCCGAGGTTCTCATCGACACCTTGGTCGCTGAGCACCTCCGCCGCGGCGGACAGGTATTCCTTTTGCATATAGAGTCCCCTCCTGGGATTCGGGCCACTCAGCAGATTGATGCCCGATCATAATTCCCAGGAGAAGGGCAAGGGCTCATCAAGGCTGCCGTGCTGAGCGGCAGTTGATAGTGGAGCTATGGTACCCCAAAGCGACGCGTCTAGCCAAAACAATCCATCTGGAAATATGGTCCCACCGCAACGGTGCAGACCATGTGATGCTCAACATTGATAAAACGTTTTTTCTTCGGCACATCGTCAAACTGAAATATCGCCCAGATAGCAGCGGTTAGAGCGGTTGGTAAAGATTTTTCATATACCGTTTTTCTCGCAAAAAATGAACTTCTAATTCGGCATACGGTCGATTTTATGGGGTATTCGGTCAGCATTTCGTTATAATCAACACGGTTTTATTTCTTATGGTTTATCTATCAGCGCAAGACGATGTCAGATGGAGGTCTGAATGTACAAGCGCACCAAGATTGTATGCACCATGGGTCCCGCCTGCGATAGCGACGAGACCATCCGCGAGATGATCAAGGCGGGCATGAACGTCGCCCGTTTTAACTTCTCGCACGGATCCTACGACGAGCACCACGGTCGCATCGAGCGCGTCCGTCGTATTTCCAAGGAGCTCGGTCTGCCTGTCGGCATCCTGCTCGACACCAAGGGCCCTGAGGTCCGCACCGGCCTTCTGGTCGACGGCAAGAAGGTTGCCGTCAAGACCGGCGATAAGATCGTCGTCACCGCTCAGCCCACGTCCGAGGATTTCCATGGCACCGCTGAGCACATCTCCCTCGACTACCTGGCTCTGCCTTCCGAGGTCGAGAAGGGCTCCCTCATCCTGATCGATGACGGCCTGGTTGCCCTCGAGGTCGAGTCCGTCAGTGGCCAGGACATGACCTGCGTCGTTAAGAACGACGGCCTGATCGGCGAGCGCAAGGGCGTCAACATGCCCAACGTCAACATCTCGCTGCCCGCCATCACCGAGCGCGATCGTCAGGACATCCTCTTTGGCCTGACCGAGAACATCGACTACATCGCCGCTTCCTTCATCCGTGACGGCGAGTCCGTCCGCGGCATCCGCGAGCTTTGCCGCGAGAACGGCGGCGAGCACGTGACGATCTTCCCGAAGATCGAGTGCGCCTTGGGCGTCGAGAACTTCGACGAGATTCTCGAGGCTTCCGACGGCATCATGGTCGCCCGTGGCGACCTGGGCATCGAGATCAAGCCCGAGCTCGTTCCGCACATCCAGAAGGAGATCATCGCCAAGTGCAACGCGGCCTACAAGCCCGTTATCACCGCTACGCAGATGCTCGACTCCATGCAGCAGAACCCGCGCCCGACGCGCGCCGAGGTTGCCGACGTTGCTAACGCCATTTATGACGGCACCGACGCCGTCATGCTGTCCGGCGAGTCCGCTGCCGGTAAGTACCCGGTCGAGGCCGTCAAGATGCAGGCCAGCATTGCTCTCGAGACCGAGAAGTACCTCCCGGCCCACGCTCCGCTCGAGGTTCCGGCCGATGCTCACGGCACCCGCGTCGTCAACAACGTTGTGGGTATGTCCGCTGTGAACATGGCCACCACCGTTGGCGCCAAGTGCATCACCGTGCCGACGACCACCGGTCGTACCGCTCGCCTGATCTCGCACTTCCGTCCCAACATGCCGATCTGCGCGTTCTCCCGCCACGAGTGGGCCGTCCAGCAGATGATCATGTACTGGGGCGTTATCCCGCACCAGGCCGAGATTACCCAGGGTACCGTCAACGGCACGATCGTCAAGGCGATTGAGACCGCTAAGGAGCTCGGCTACGTCGAGGCCGGCGACCTGACCGTCGCCACCGCCGGCGATCCCCGCATGAGCGTCCAGCTCGAGGACAAGGTCTCCTCGACCAACGTCGCTTACGTCGCTCAGGTGCGCTAAATCGCACTTGCAAGCACACTTGCATTGCAAAGGGCCCGGAAGGCTTTGCCTTCCGGGCCCTTTTTAGACCTTCTTCGTATGCCGCATCATCGATTTGTGTTCAGTCGCAAGCCTCTCCGATGCCGAGCGCACCACCGAAGACGCCCTGCGACGGGAGCCGTTGGTCAATTGGAATGAACTGTTCACCGTTAAGCCGGCCGGCTAACAGCTAGCGATCAGGGGGACTGCGGGAACGTCAGAAGCAGCAACGCGAGCCGCAAATCCCGCCTCGGTCAGCTCGATGACCTCGGTAAACGTTGCATCGAAAAACTCCTCGGTTAGCAGGCGATACGGCGGATGATCGGGCTCGCCGGGGTTTTCGCGTACAATCTCGTGCATGACGCCGATAGTCTTGAGCACATATTCTTTATGGATGGGATACTGCCCAAAACGCGTCGCAGCGGTATAGAGGCGATCGGTCGCACGCGGAATGGAAACGATGCCCAGCGTCTTGCCAAACCAGTCAAAATCGCCCTGCTTTTTAATGCGGAATTCCTCGCACGGCTTGCCGCCGTGTGCTTCCAGATACTGGTTCGCACGCGTGTTCCATACCGTGTCGGCCACCAGATGCGACCAGACGCCCAGCGTTAAATCGAGCAGCGACTGCGCCACATCTTCGGACGCAAGCGAGAACTCACAGGCGCCGGGACCGACAACCGGCTCGGCATCCCTGTAGCGCTGAGGATAGTGCACGCGGTTCAGTCGCTCGCGCTCCTCGACAATCGAGGTAGCCTCAGCAGGTTCGCCCGCGGATGCGCCTTTAAGCAGCGGCGTCACATAGGTATCCCAGAACTCGTGCTCGCGTGGTTTGGGGATAGGCTCGGGCTTAGCAAAGTGCGTGATGCGGTACGGGATGGGATCGGCAATGCCGGGAACCATGTAGCCCACAAAGATGTCCGGAACCACGCAGCCAAACAAAAAGGCATTGCGGTCGCGCACGCTATCGGCAAGCACGCTAGCACGTGTCAGCAAGCGCTCCGTTTGAGCGATATGAATGTTCCAGCTTGGCATAGCAACCCCCATAAAAAACCTGGATAACTATACCATCACGGCAAAGCCGCGCGGGCGGCTACGCATCCTCTACGCAGCAACTATTCCGCAGCACCGCTCTCGGTTCCATACGACGGCGAAGGCGCCTCGACCACATGGTGATATCGATCGATATAGATGGCGCGGGCACCCAGGCGCCGCACCAAATCTTGATGATGCGTGCTCATCAAGACCGTCTTGCCGGCAGCAACATAGGCCAGTAGAAAGTTGACCACGATGTCGCATGAATCCTCGTCGAGCCCATTGGTAGGCTCGTCGAGGACCAAGATATCCGGGTTCATCGACACGACGGCAGCCAGCGCCACGCGCTTCTTTTGACCGCCCGAGAGCTGATAGGGCGAGGCATCGACCAGGTCGGCAACTTGAAACAGTTCCATGGCATCGCATACGCGGCGCTCGAGCTCGTCTGCCGGCAGCCCCATTTGAGCCGGTCCAAAAGCGACCTCCTCACCAACCGTGGCGCAGAACAGCTGGGCATCGGCGTTTTGAAATACGAAGCCTACACGCTGGTGGAACTTCTGGGCGGCAGTAGAATCCTTCAGATACGCCGCATCGACCACGCGTCCGTCAAACAGGTATGCGCCGGCATCCGCGAGCTCAAGGCCGTTGATAAGGCGCATGATCGTCGTCTTGCCGCAGCCGTTGGGCCCGAGTAGAGCAACGAGCTCGCCGCGATCGACCTGCAGTGACACGCTGTCGACAACTGTATGCCCCGCATAGGAAAACGCCACGTCGCGAAACTCGATGAGCGGCGTGACCTCAGCGCCGACAACACCGCTCGCACCCATCGCGCCATTTGTATCGTTTGCCAAAACGTCGCCCTTCCCTACTCACATCGACGGCTAGACCACCCGCGCTACAGTACCGCACACAACACAGCGAACAACGCCACAACGGCCGTATAAGCGGCATCGCGCCAGCCAAACCCGGCGCGCGCGGGCGCCGGATACGCACCGGCAAAGCCGCGGCAAAGCATAGCCTCGTCCATCGCGCGGCTGCATTCCATCGCCTTGATAAACGTCATGCCCATGATACCCGAGACCGAGTCGGTGCGCGAAAACCCCTCAGGCGCGGAACCGACGCTGCGCAGCATGACCGATTCGCACAGATCGTGCGCCGTGCGTCCCAGCACCTCGATGTGTTTGAGCGCCATATCAAACGTAAAGATAACTTCGTCGGGTAGATGCAGCATCTTGAGCGCCGCCGACATGCGGCTCCAGGTGAGCGTCCATGAAACGCCCAGCACCAGCGACACGTTTATGAACGTCTTGAGCGCGATCTTGAGCATGGCGCCCGTGGCAGACGCGCCCAGCAGCAGGGCGGGCAGTGCCAGAACCACGGCAAGCCCCGCGGCTTCAAGTGCCGGCACAAAGGTCGCACGCAGTCCGCGCGCGGGGCGCACCGCGACCAGTACCAACGAAATCGCCGCCATCAGCATCAGGTACAGTGGGCTTTGCGTCAGGCACACGCACAGAACGCAGACGAACATCCCCACCAGGCGCACCGGAGCCGAAACGCAAGAAAGGGCGCGGTCGACCATCGACCCGCCCTCGTGCGCGCCTCCACCCAGGCGAACCCGCTCAAGCAGGCTCGCCAGGTGCAGGACATTCTTTTGCATCACGCGATGCCGAGCCCCCGCAGGCTCGTAACGCTGCTCGACCGCAAGCCAGCTAGGCAGCTCGGCTATTGCCATGAGCACCGCTTTCCTTGACCGTCAGCGAGACCAGGCGGAATGCGATGGTGAGCACCGCCACGCCAATCACGCCCGAAAGAATATACATCGCGGCCTGGCCGGCAAAGCCAAGGCCCTGCTCCTCGGAATAGGCCTGCAGATAATCGCCCGTGGGCAGGGCATCGGCAAAGGTCGGGGTATCGAGGCCGACTGAAGCCTGCAGGCTGTCGTCGCCAGCCTCCTGAACGGCGGTCGCGGCGCCCTCGGCGTCCCACTCACCCCAGGCGTCACCCGTGGCCAGCAGGCCCAGCGGCGTAGCTACGACAAGCACGGCGACCAGGATGAGCGTGGGGACCAGCGAGGTCTTCTTGGCAGCAGCGCCCTCGGCAGCAAGCTGGCCATCGGCGGCCTCGGGCCCGACGATAATGCTCGGCGCCGTCTTCTTAATGAAACCGTAGATGGCGGCCGTCGCCACGCCCTCGATCACGCCGGCAACCAGCATATGCGGGATCAACATGGCCGGAATAGCCACGGACAGCGGGAAGGGGCAGTACAGCGGCGCGCCCGAAGCGTTGGTGAAGAGCATCGGCTGAATACCAAACTCGATTGCCGCGCACAGGGCCGCCAGGCACAGGCCGACCCAGCCGCTCACGATGGCAGAAACCGAGGTGCCCCAGCTCTTGTCATGCAGACGGCTGTTGAGCGCACGGAACACGATAGCAGCGACAAACGGCAGCACAAAGGCCATGTTAAAGCAGTTGGCGCCAAACGACAGAACGCCGCCGTCGCCAAACAGCAGCGCCTGCAGCGCCAGCGCGACCGAGACAGCGATAGCCGCGGCCTCGGGGCCCAGCAGCAGCGCGATGAGTGCGCCGCCGACGGCGTGGCCTGTGGTGCCGCCGGGCAGCGGAACGTTAAACATCATGAGCAAGAAGGAGAATGCGGCGCAGATGCCCAGAAAAGCCATGTGCTCGCGATCGAGCGTGGCGCGCACCTTCTTGATGCAGTGGACCCAAACGGGCACCATCGCAACCGCCATGACGGCATCGGTCTGCGGGGACAGATAATTATCTGGAATGTGCATATACGCCTCCCGGTTGTCGGCACGCGATCGCAGCGCCGTTTGAATCACCTTGCCAGTGTTACGTATTGCTAGGTTCGTAACACGCCGCCGGCTATCATAGCAAACGGCGCACTGCCAACAAAGCAGTGCGCCGTTTTGCAATACATTCGTCACAGACGCAAGCGATCCTAGCCGCGAACCTCGCCGTTTACGCCCTTGCACACCTTGGTGACGATCTTCTGGTGCGCCTTCTCGACCTCTTCGCTGGTAAGCGTGTGATCGTCCGAGCGATACGTAAGCGCAAAGGCCATGGACTTCTTGCCCGCTCCGATGCGGATGGGATCGCGGTAGACGTCGAACAGACGCACGCCCTCGAGCAGCTTGCCACCGGCGCTGGTAATACGGCGCTCAAGATCCTCGCAGGTCACAGCGTTGTCGACCACGATAGCAAGGTCGTGCTCAACGGCAGGGTACTGCGAGAACTCACGGTAGTTCTCCTGTTTGCGAGCACCCTTGATCAGCTTGTCCAGATCGAGCTCAAAGGCGACGACGACCTCGTCGATGCCCATCGCCTCGCGCGCCTCGGGGTGGATCTCGCCGACCCAGCCCAGCACGGTGCCGCCGGACAGAACCTCGGCGGCACGACCCGGCTGCAAGAAAGCGTAGCCCTCGCCCTCGACGGGACGGAAGCGAACCTTCTCGATGCGCAGCTGGGCGAGCAGCTCCTCGACAATGCCCTTGCCAAAGAAGAAGCGCAGCTTGCGGTACTTCATGTTCCAGGACTGCTCGCTCCACTGGCCCGAGAGCACGCCCGCCACGGACTTGGTCTCCTTGGGCAGGCTGGCGCTCTCGCGACCGTGGAACAGGCTGCCGACCTCGTACAGGTGCACGTTGGGCGTGCCGTGGGCCTCGTTGTAGGCAACGGACTGCAGCAGGCCCGGCAGCAGCGAACGACGCATCTCGGTCTGCTCGGCTACCAGCGGGTTCATAAGCACCACGGGGCAACCGCGGCCCTCGGTGGACATGCCGATCTTCTCCAGGTCGCCCGGGGCGGCAAAGCCAAAAGTCGTGGTCTCGTTGAGGCCGCAGGCGCGCAGGATCTCGCCGACCTTGCGGGTGAGCTTCTGCTCGCGGGTCAGGCCGCCGATGTGGTTCTTGGCAGCCGGGATGGTCGCCGTCACGCGGCCCATGCCCCACAGACGCAGGACCTCCTCGATCAGATCGATCTCGCGCGGCAGGTCGGGGCGGAAGCTCGGCGGAGTGACCATAAAGTCCTCGCCGTCGCGCTCGACGGTGCAGCCCAGGCGGGTGAGCGAGCGCTCGATAAAGTCGGGCTCGATGTCAGCACCACAGATGGCGTGCACGCGGGCCAGGCGCAGCTTGATGCTGTCGATGGTCTTGGGCGCGGGGAACACGTCGACATAGCCGGGAGCAACCTCGCCGCCGGCGATCTCCTCGATGAGCGCGCACGTGACGTTGGCGACATCCACGCAGCCGGTCTCGTCGACCTGGCGCTCAAAGCGAATGGAGGCATCGGAGATCAGCGACAGATCGCGGCTGGTGTGCGAGGTGCGACCGGCGTTGAAGCAGGCGCTCTCGACCATCACGTCGACGGTATCGTCCTCGATCTCGGAATCCATGCCGCCCATGACGCCGGCCAGCGCCACGGGACGCTCGCCGTCGGTGATAAGGCCCATGCCGGCGTCAAGCGTGCGCTCCTCGCCATCGAGGGTCGTGAACTTCTCATCCTGCTGGGCAGCGCGAACCACCACGCGACGCCTGCCCTCGCGCTCGGCAAAGGTGGACAGGTCAAAGGCGTGCAGCGGCTGACCGGTGAGCATCATCACGTAGTTGGTGATGTCGACGATGTTGTTATGCGGGCGCACGCCCAGGGCGTTGAGACGCTTGACCATCCAGTCGGGCGACGGGCCGACCTTCACGTTACGCACGATGCGGGCAACGTAGCGGTCGCACAGGCCCTCGTCGGCGATCTCGACCGAAAGCTCGTCGTCCGTCGCGCGGCCGGTCTCGGTTTTGATGGCGGGCAGCTCAACGTGGAAATCACGGTCGAAGATGGCGCCAGTCTCGCGGGCCATGCCGATCATGGACAGGCAATCGGGACGGTTGGGCGTGATCTCGCAGTCGAGCACGGTGTCGCTCGAGCCCACATACTCGGCAAACGGCATGCCGCAGGGCGTATCCTCGGGCAGGATCATGATGCCAGAGTGGTCGCCGCCCAGACCGAGCTCGCGCGCGGAGCAGTTCATGCCCATGGACACGACGCCGCGCAGCTTGCTCTTCTTGATCTTGATGTCGCCGGGCAGCTCAGCACCGATCATGGCCGTGACGATGTGGTCGCCGGCCTCAAAGTTCTGCGCGCCGCAGACAATCTGCAGCGGAGCGGGGTTGCCGTCGGCGTCGAGGTTCTTGTCGCCCACGTCGACCGAGCACACATACATATGGTCGCTATCGGGGTGCGGGGTCTTGGTGAGCACCTTGGCGGTCACTACATGGTCGAAGGACTCGCCCACGGTGTCGATCGCCTCGACCTCGGTGCCGGTACGGATATATTCGTCCGAAAGGGTCTTAGGATCCTCCGGAATATCGATCATGGTCTTGAGCCAGTCGTAAGAAACGCGCATCTAACTGGTCTCCTTTCATAAATGCGGCTTTGAGCCAAAAACTGCAACGGAGACGGGTTTTCCAAGTGCCGCAGATTGCCTTGAAAGAGGAGGGCCGCGTACTTAGGTACGCAACCGACGATTGAAAGGCAAGGTGCGGTGCTTGGGAAAGCCGCCGGGCCTAGAACTGATTTAAGAAGCGCATATCGCCCGTCATGAGCGTTCGCAGGTCCGGCAGGTCGTAGCGCAGGGCCGCGACGCGCTCGGCGCCAATACCAAAGGCGAAGCCGGTGTACTTCTCGGGGTCGATGCCGCAGTTGATCAGGACGTTGGGGTCGACCATGCCGCAGCCCAAGATCTCGATCCAGCCGCTGTGCTTGCAGAAGTTGCAGCCCTTGCCGCCGCACACGTGGCAGCTCACGTCCACCTCGCAGCTGGGCTCGGTGAAGGGGAAGAAGTGCGGGCGGTAACGCGTCTTGCGATCCTCGCCAAACATGCACTTAACAAAGTAGTCGAGCGTGCCCTTCAGGTCGCCAAAGGTGATGCCCTCGTCGACGACCAGGCCCTCGATCTGGTTGAACTGCGGCAGGTGGCAGGCATCGGCCGTGTCGGGACGGTAGACGGTGCCCGGGCAAATCATGTAGATGGGCGGCTTTTGCGACTCCATGGTGTGGATCTGCACGCCCGAAGTCTGGGTGCGCAGCAGCACGTCGGACTCGCCGTGGGCGTGAGCCTCGGGGTGCGCGACGCTGCCGGGGTTGTTGTCGACCACGTAGAAGGTATCGCGAGCCGAGCGGCTCGGGTGATCCATGGGAGCGTTGAGCGCGGTGAAGTTGTAGTAAGAGGTGTCGACCATGGGGCCGGACTCGACGGTGTAGCCGATGCCGCAGAAGATGTCCTCGGCCTCCTCGATGATTTGCTTGATCAGGTGCTGGTGGCCGATCTGCGGACGGATGCCCGGCAGCGTGATGTCGACGGCGTCGTGCTCGAGTGCGCGCTTGAGGGCGGCGGCCTTCATCTCGGTGTTTCGCTCGTCGAGCATGCCCTCGATCAGCTGGCGCATCTCGTTGGCGCGCTTGCCCATCACGGGACGATCCTCGGGGGCGAGCTTGCCCATCATGCGCATCAAGCCGGTGATACGACCCTTGCGACCGAGCAGCTCAACACGCGCAGCCTCGAGCTTGGCGGCGTCATCGGCGCCTGCGACGAGCTCCTTGGCCTCTTCCTCGAGTTTGACCAGATCATCAATCAGACTCATGTCTTCCCTTTCGTCTCTCGCGCATCCACTTGCCGCGGCGGCTGGAGCCACCCGGAGCTGCGGATGTGCGGCCCGGTTCGGTAACAAAAAAACCGCCCTCGGGCATGTGCATTGCCCAAGGACGGTTGAATTCCGCGGTACCACCTTGTTTGACCCGGCGGATGTCTGGCCCGCCGCGCCCACTCTGTGCCCCTTGTCGCGAGGCTCACGGCTTCCCTACTGGGGCTTCGCCGCCGCTGGCCGCGTGCCCGTTGAGGTCGCTGCTCGGGAGTGAACGCTTGGCCCTTGTCACCGCAGGAAGGCTCGCAGCCCATGACCTTCCCTCTCTTGCCGGCGACGCGGCGGGCAAAACCCTCTCCGTCAACGCATTGGGCTATAGGATAACACATTCTGCGTGTGCATCGCCGCGTTCCGTTTTGTTCGCACTGGGTACAAGGCAGGTAGCTGTGCAAACTGGCCGCGCGCCCACCCGAAGCGCTCGGCTCACGAGATCAAGGATATGGTATGGGAAAGAAACTCGATAAGAAGGCCGAGCCTGCAGCGGGCAAGACATCCAAAGGCATGAAGGTCGATAAGGCCGTCAAAAAATTCCGCAAGCTCGAAGGCAAGCTGTGGACTCGTGAGTACCTGCTCAAGATTGCCGAGTTTGACGGCGCGACCATTGCCCCCGTCAACGGCGCAGCAGCGCGTGCCGACGCCATGGGCACGCTTGCCGGCGAGCATCACAAGCTGCTGACCAGCGAGAAGTCCGTTGAGCTCGTACGCTCGTTAGCGCGCGAGACCGTCGCCGGCGGCAAAATCGACGACCCTCAGCTGCTCGACGAGATCCGTGTGCTCGGCCGCGATCAACGTGAGGCCAGTGCCATCCCCACCGAAGAAGCCGAGGCCTGGACCAGGCTCACCTGCGAGGCGGACGCCGTGTGGCGCAAGGCCAAGGCAGCCAACGACTGGGCGAGCTTTGAGACCTATGTGGATAGAATCGTCGCCCAACTTAAGCATCAGGCCGAGCTCATGGACCCCAAGCGCGATCCATACGACGTTTGGCTCGACCAGTACGAGCGCGGCCTTTCCGCCAAGAGCTTCGACGCGTTTTGCGACGAGGTCAAGGCCACGGTCGTGCCGCTCGTGCACGCCATCGGCGAGCGCGGCCAGCAGCCGGCTGCCGACTTTTTGCACGCCCACGTGCCCGAGGCTGCCCAGCGCGCCATGAGCTTCGACCTTATGAAGCTTGTTGGCCTGGACCTGGACGACACCACGCTTGCCTTTACCGAGCATCCGTTTAGCGAGGGCTTTGCCGTGGGTGATGCGCGCATCGCGACGCACATCTACGAGGACGACTGCATCTCCAACGTCTACAGCATCATCCACGAGGCGGGGCACACCATGTACGAGCTGGGCGTCAATCCCGCCTACGCGCGCACCTGCCTGGAGGGCGGCACCTCCATGGGCATCCACGAGAGCCAGAGCCGCTTCTTTGAGAACACCGTGGGTCGCAGCCGCGCCTTTATGGGCCCGCTGCTCGAGGTGCTGCGTCGTCACGCGCCCGAGGTCTACGGCGACGTCGACGAAGACACGCTCTACCGCGCCGTGAACATCGCGCAGCCGTCGTTGATCCGCACCGAGGCCGACGAGCTCACCTATCCGCTGCATATTATGGTGCGCTACCAGATTGAGCGTATGCTGTTTGCCGGCGAGGCTGCGGCCAAGGACATCCCCGCGCTTTGGAACCGCTTTATGGACGAGTACCTGGGCATTCCCGTTCCCGACGACACGCACGGCTGCCTGCAGGATACGCATTGGAGCGGCGGTTCGTTTGGCTACTTCCCCACCTATGCGCTGGGTAGCGCCTACGACGCCATGTTTGTGCCGGCCATGTGCCGCGACGGCGTCGACCTTACCGGTGCCTGCGCGAGCGGCGATCTGGCGCCCGTCCGCGCCTGGCTGGGCGAGCACATTTGGCAGTGGGGCCGCGCCAAAGACGCGCCGGAACTCATCAAGGGCGCCTGCGGCATGGCCTTTGACGCCCGCTACTACTGCAGCTACCTGCAGGACAAGTTCACCACACTGTACGAGCTGTAAGGATTGACCAGCACGCCATCGCCAACGCCAACTATGTTGACGCCAATGTCTTGGCAACGTCAGCGAAAACGACCCTAAGCGAGCAAGGTGACGTGAAATGAAAGGGCGCTGACCTTCTGGTCGCGCCCTTGAAATTGAACGTCAGATTGCCGCTTAGGGGCGTTTGCAGCGTCGAGCAGTTACGCGGTTTGGTAAAACCGCGTAACTACAGAGCCTCGAGTGCGTTGGCGATGCGCTTCATGGCGGCATCGGCGGATGCTTGGTCGGGCGCCTCGGCCAGCACGCGGATAACCGACTCGGTTCCGCTCTTGCGTACGAGCACGCGGCCCTCGCCTGCCAGCGCAGCCTCGGCCTCGGCGATGGCGTTCTGCACGCCCATGTTCTCGAGCGCGGCGTCCTTGTCCGCCACGCGCACGGCCACCTGCGCCTGCGGCAGCAGCTTGCACGGAGCCGTGAGCTGCGAGAGCGTCTCGCGCTCGGCGCGGATCACTTCCATCACGCGCAGCGAGGTCATAATGCCGTCGCCCGTGCGCTCGATATCGCCAAAGATCGTATGGCCCGTCTGCTCGCCGCCCAGGCTGTAACCGCCCTCGCGCATCTTGGCATACACGTGACGGTCGCCCACACCGCTGGTCACGACACTTAGGCCGGCAAGCTCCAACGACTTGATCAGGCCAAAGTTGCTGGCAATCGTCGGAACCACGGTACCGCCCGAAAGGCGACCGTGCTTGTTCAGGTACACGCCGCACACGTACAGGATCTGGTCGCCATCGACCACGCGGCCGCGCTCGTCCACGGCCAGGCAGCGGTCGGCATCGCCGTCGTAGGCAAAGCCCACGTCCAGGCCCTGCTCCACCACATGGCGCTGCAGACGCTCCATATGCGTGGAGCCGCAGTCGACGTTGATGTTAAAACCATCAGGCGCGGCATTGATCACGCGCACGTCGGCGCCCAGCGCGTCGAACACCGGCTTGGCCACCGAGGACGCCGAGCCGTTGGCGCAGTCGATGCCGATCTTGACGCCCTGAAGCGAAAAGTTCGCGCTGGCGATGAGCGAGGCAATGTAGCGGTTGCGGCCCTGCATGTAGTCCACCGTGGCGCCGATGTGGTTGCCCGTGGCCAGCGGCACCTCGCTCTTGCTATCGACGTAGTCCTCGATGAGCTCCAGTACGTCCTCGTCCATCTTAAAACCGTCGCTATTGACGAGCTTAATGCCGTTATCGCAAAACGGGTTGTGGCTCGCGCTGATCATGATGCCGCAATCGAAGCAGCCTTCCACGGTCTGATGCGCTACGCCCGGCGTGGGGATCACGTGCAGCATATAGGCGTCCGCGCCGCTCGCGACCAAGCCGCTCACCAGCGCCGCCTCAAACATATAACTCGAGCGACGCGTGTCCTTACCCACGATGACGCGCGCCTTGCGCTCGCGGTTGGCGCCGTAATACCAGCCCACAAAACGGCCAATCCTATAAGCGTGCTCTACCGTCAGCCCAACGTTAGCCTCACCGCGAAAGCCGTCGGTGCCAAAGTACTTCATGCGCTCTCCTTACAAAATAGGGGCGAACAGATTGCCTGTCCGCCCCAAAATGGTACTCGATTATCTGCGCTACCAGAAAAACCCTACGCCGACGCGCTGTCGCGAGCCGCCTGGCATGTAGGAGTCTGACGCAGCGTAAGCGGCTTGTCCCCCGCCTCGGCCGACGTGGTCAGCGTATACGTGATCGTCGTCGTCTCGCCAGCATGCAGGTCAACGGTGCCCGAATAGAAGGGGATTCCATGCCACGTAGCGGCACCAAGACCAAACTGGGTGCCCTCGACGGTCAAATCAGTAATGTTGCCGCCCGTCGGGGCAAACAACGAGACATTCAGACGCTCGTCGTCGCGCGCGGCATCGGGCGCGCTCGCCGCGACGTAGTCGGGCAGCTTGCCTGCCTCCTCCTGCGTCATGATGTTCGTCAGGGTAACGGTGATGCGATACGAGCATGTGCCGTCACCGTTCTTGATGCCCTGGCCAATCTGCGTATCGGCATTCAGGTACCAGTCGAGCTTGGAGAAGCTCAGGTTGTTAAAGTAGACACCAGCAACGGGATCTTCACTCGGGTCATCCGGATCGGGCAGCGAGGCGTCGATGTTCATCTCCTTGATAGCGTTCTGCTCGTCATCGTTTTTCATCCACGCGATCAGGCGGCCCTCTTCGGCACCGCGCTCAACGGCGCTGACAAGCTTCGTAACATCGACATCGCCGATACCGCCAAGGATCTTGTCGAAGGCAGCGCTGGCGACGGATGCAAAGATACCGTCCGACTCCTCGACCGGATAGTTCCAGTACACATCGTGCATGAGGACCTTTGCGGCGTTGGTGCCGTCGACAACCGTTCCGTCGGGCAGCGACACGTTACCGACCAGGCCCAGCAGATACTGCAGGAACACCGGGTCGATACCCACGACGCCGTCAACGTCCTGGCCATATTGAGATTTCCACAGGGCTGCGACACGCTGCGAGTTGCGGGGCCAATCAGGCGAATAGGTATTGCCCGAGTTGTACAGGTTACTGTGGTTGCCGAACAGCGCCTCATCCTCTTCGTCGACGCTCTCGACTGCCTCATCCTCGCTGAGTCCAATGCGGGGGACAAACTCGCCAATCGACATCTGGCCGTCGGTGACCGAAATCAGGCCCTGCGAACCGCCAAAGCCGCCGCAGGCACGAATCTCGACGTTGTTCATGGCGTACACAAGGTAGTTGCGCGTCTGGCCGTTGGCGCCGAGCATCTGGGGAAGGACGGGGGCGACCTTCTCCGCCGCGTCAACCGCGCCGTTGAGGGTGGCAAAGCCGTCCTTGGCCTTATCGACCAGCTCGGTCACCTGGGAAATATGAGTATCGCCAATGCCCTGGATCTTCTCGTTGGCGCTCTTGAACACCTTCGAGCTATCGGAAAGCGAATCGGCAACGGCCTGCAGCGCGGACACGTTAATCATGCCGTCCTGGAACAGCTTGCCGGGCGTGGCCTGCGAAAGGTTATCGGCCATGGGAACCAGTGCATTGCTCGAGACATCGGACAGGACGTCGATCATGGTGCGGGCCGCATTGATGTCGCTGCCATACACCGGGATAAACGAAGCCGCCGTCCACAGCGGGCTCGAGGTCTCCGCCTTCATGCTGTCGCAGAGCTCATCGATCTTTTTCGCGTCGTCAGGCAGCGTCGAAAAATCGCCCGACGTGACCTTGTCCTTAAGGCCACCGACGATCTCGACAGCCTCCTTCGCTTCGCTCTTTACGGTCTTTGCCGAGTTAAGCAGCATAAAGCCGCTTGCGCCAAGCGCAACGAGAAGCACCGCGACTACAGCGGCAATAATGGCGCCGGTGTGACGCTTTTTGCGTTCGCCCTTGCGATGGCGATGACGGACCAGACCGTCAGAGGTCGAACTCGACGAAGCGTCGCTACCGTAGTTCAAGCCAAAATCGTAATAATCTTCCTTGGAACCCGAGCCCGCAAACTGGGCACCGCTATCATCCAGGCGGGCGAACGTGCCAGTCTCGGAGGCACCGGTGTAAATCGTGCCAAGGTTACCCGTAAGCCCCGCGCCACCGGCAGAGGGAGTATTGTTGGCGGCCTTGCCGGCATTAACGTTGCCGGCGGCATTTGCGGCGTTGGCAGCACCTGCGTTGTTCGCAGGCACCGAAGGAGCCCCGCTCGGCTGCGACGCGGAGGTTGCACCGCCCGCAAAGACATTCCCTCTTGCACGGCCGGTCTTTTTTGCCTTTTGAGACTGCTCGTACAGAGCGGTAAACATCGCCGTCTCGCCCGGGGACACGCGCTTACCGGAACCGCCCTGTCCAGCGCCGCCCGGCGTGCCGGCCTTACCAGCCCCGTTCGGACGCGGCGGAACTGCAGGACGACCGCTATCGCTGCCCTTAAAGTGATTACCAGCCATAAAGAAATCCTCGCAATTGAGTCGCAATGAAAAAGTCCATAACGTTACTAGTTTATGGCATTTTGAGCATCGACAGCTAAACTCCAGACACGGACATCAATTGGCGAAAATGCGGCACAACGCCTTTTCCGTCCTGGCGGCGGCGCCAGCTACACCGTGAGGAACATCATCACGATGATCATGGCAAAGCCGATAAGGTCGGTCGGCAAAAACACCGTGCCCAGCATAACGGCGCTGGTGATGGTCGCCGAAACCGGCTCCACAGTTCCGATGAGGCTCGCACGCACCGAGCCGATGTCCTTAACGCCCTGCATATAGAGCATGTAAGCAAAAAACGAGCCGATAACCACGAATACCGCGAGCGCCTCGACGCCGGCAGCGTCGAGTGCCGGCATATGCGCCCAAGGCTGCACGAAGACGCACGAGACCACGCCCGCCGTGAGCATTGCCGAGCCCGTGACGATGGGGCTGCCGTATTCGGGCAGGATCTTGGCGGGAATCACCGCCATACACGTGGCGCTGACCGCACACATAAGGCCTGCGACCAGGCCAAGCGGCGATATGCTCAGACTGGTAGGGTCGCCGCCGGTAGCGATTAAAAAGGTGCCGCCCAGGGCCAACCCAATGCCAACGGCCTCACGCACGCGAGGCATGCGATGGTCGATCACGCAGGTGTAGCCCATAATGATGACCAGTTGCAGGCATTGGAGCACCGTCGCGGTTCCGGCATTGGTCAGGCGCACGGCCGAAAGATAACAAAACTGGTTGAACAGCAGACCAAAGGCGGTAAAGAGCAGCAGCTGCTTGCGATCGGCGGGTGTGGTCCAGAGCTTAATCAGGCGCTCGCGGTCGCGCGTAACAACCACGGCCATAAAGAGTAGACCGGCGAGAATCTGACGCACGCTCATAAGCCACAAGGTGTCGACGTGGTAGGTATCGAACAGAAAGCTCGCGCTGGTGCCCGAGAAGCCCCAAAACGAACCGCCCACCAGCGTAGCCAAGACGCCCGTGATCATCTTGCGCGTCGAAGCGCTGTTCAGGCGCTCGCGCCAAGCGCGGCGGGTGCTACGGCTGAGCTCATCGGTGCCCTCGGGCACATCAATGTTCGATATATCGGTCATCGGCACCGAAGCCCCTGCGCCTTCGACCTGCTCGACACGCTCTTTGCTCATTCCATTCCCTCGAAGCAGCCTGGAAACAATTCGGCTTACCTTACCACGGCGAAGGCACCAGCTGGAGGCTTGTCCGCTTATCGGTAGGACAATTCCGCAGACGTCTTTCCATAGCTCGATACCGCAATGGCCTTGCATTATGCGACAGTCAAATCGCGGCAGCAGGCTCTTTTGAAATGGATATGACAAAGCCCCCGAATTCCACAATGTAAGCGATTTTTAAAAATGTTCTTGCCACCGAGTTCAGGCTCCGTTATATTATCCCTTGCGCGCTTGCGCACCCTTGATCGGGCGTTTAGCTCAGGGGGAGAGCGCTTCCCTGACACGGAAGAGGTCAGAAGTTCAAATCTTCTAACGCCCACCAAATGTTCGCAGCTCAGAGGCTATGTCCTCTGGGCTGTTTTGTTTTTTGTCGCTAAATCCGCTGGCAGTTCCAACCGTCATCGCAACGTAACAACAATTCACCTGACGAATGGCAGCCAAATATATTCAATACCCCAACATCAACAATAGCCAGGCACAAAACTGCGCCGCAAGCTGCTCCAACCGCCCAACTGGTCAAAAGCCGACCATCTACTTGCCAATTTATCTAACGGCGTAACCAAGCAGTCCGCGCCGCAACTTCTCAACAAAACGCCGCGATGTCTGCGCCCTGCGGTATCCTTGAGCCACTCGCACCTGCAGCACCAAGGAGCCGCCATGCGCACCGAGCTCGATGTCCCCTTTTCGCACAAAGAAGAAGCCAAAGCGCTGGGCGCCAAATGGGACCGGACCAAGAAGATCTGGTATGTACCCAGCGGCGTCAACCCCGAGCCCTTTGCCGAGTGGCTGCCCGGTGTTGACCGATCCGACCCCTCAGCGCCGTATATATATCTAGTACTGGGCAAGCGCGAGTGCTGGAAGTGTCACAAAGAGACCTCGGTCGCGGCCTTCGGCATTCCCTATCGAACCGATAACGACGAGAGCATCGCCATCGCGCACGCGCCCAACGAAGCCGGGCACATTGCCATCGACACGGCCAACGCCAACGCACTCGCCATCGTGCCCGCTCTTGGCTGCGTGCCGGGCGAGATCCGCGACTACCTTCATAAGCGCTGCGGCTACAAGCCCGTAGGCGCGCGAGCCTCCAAAGCCCCGTCGCTCGGCAACACGTGCACCATTTGCGACGCGCTGCAAGGCAGCCGCTATCTGTTCGAGGAGCCCTCGTCCCCGTTTGCCCTCACTGCCATCAACAAGCTGCCGGCACTGGAGTTTGTACGCGTCGAAGTTGCCGGCGTCTTTGGCGTCCCGGCCACGCGCACCGACTTTGACCAGGCGCTCTTTACCTGGGCACGCGACCATCACGCCAAGTTCCACAAGCAGCTCGGTGAGGGGATTTATTTATAGGGACAGAGATGCCTTCACAGCCAGCTCCTCCGCATCACCTATCCCTCGTCGCCGGCGTCGTACACGATATCGAGGCCACAAACAGGGCATTTCTCCTGATACACCGGCATATGAACGCCTGTCCGTTTTCTCACTTCGTCGCTAAGTCTGTCGCACGCATCGATGAACCGAATGTCGAGGCACGGTATTTGCGAGCCGCAGCAAGGACAGGCGACGACAAACGACCCGCAATCAACTTCTACGCTCGGAAACATTTTGTTGTCTATAAGGGCGCACGGCAGTTTTCCGTACTTCCCCATCGCAATATCGCCTCGCCAGCTCACGTTCGCTCCCCTCTCGCTATACAAATCAGGAAGAGCATGCACCGGCAGGCGTGTGCGAGATTGCATCGCCACGCGATCCGATCAAACAACACGATCGTCAAAGAATGCCAAAGCCAAATACGCTAATACGGCAAAAGCCCCGCCTTTTCACGCTTCTTTTCCGAGCGATCGAACTCAATGCGATGGGCCTCAAGAAACACCGTGTTGGGTCGCCACTGACGCTCATTCGGCTGCCTTAGCGTCGCACCCGCAAAGGAAGCGTAGTCGGTCTTATCCAGCAGGTACGATCCGCACAGCCGATATTCGCCGCAAATGGGCTCAAACGAAATCAGGTGAGCATCAAATAGGGAATGAAGGTCGCGCCGAAGCAAAATGCCGTTGCTGGCAACCTGCGATTTGGGTCCCGAGTAATTCTCGATATGTGCAGCCTCCAGAGCTTCGCTGACGCCGCAGTCCGACACCGCGCAACGGCCGTCATAGGCGGCAACGAGCTGCTTGCGGAACCATTGCTGCCCCAATCGCTCGCGCCTCAACGCATAGTGGACCTTTTCGTCGTCGGTCGCACCCTGTCCGGCAAACTCAATATCGACGGGCATGTGCTTCAGATAACTCATATCGGACGCAAAACGAGGGTCCGGTCCGCCTTTATGAACAGGACCGTGCAGAACAAACCATCCGTTTTCGGGCTCGAACCGCTCAACAAACGCAAGGCCGAGCACCTTATAGCCCACCTCGGTTGCAAATATGACTCCGACCGGAACGCCACATTCCATGCAGTTGAGCATTTTACGGTTGTAATTCTGGTCTCGAAAACCAACGGTACCCGGCGCTTGAACCGAGTACTTAATGACCCACGTACCATCGTCCAAATAGAGCGGAGGCACATCGGTGTAGAAGCTCTTTTTAGAGTTATGGACCGAAAGTGCAAAGATCTTATTGGGATCTTGCTTCACCCGATCCTGGCCCGGCCAGAAGATCCCTGAATCCCGCGTTACGGGAAAGAAGTCCGAGCCAATTCTCAAACGATACTGATACTGAGGGCTATCTTCCTTGGTGTGGTGCAGAAGGCTGGTCCAAACGCCGCCGCGCTGTTCCTCACCCAGAAACCACTCCCATGCCTCAACGTATTCGGAAGGCACGAGACTGCAGGCGCGGTCATAGCTTGGTCCATCCATCAACGGAACAGCAAGGTCAATGTCGTTCATCGCCAGCACCTACAACCATACGAACGCGAGTCATGCCCCTCAATAATATGACCGAGAGTCAATTATTACGAGATCTCATTCCGCGATCGGCACATCGTTGATGCTCTCGGTTTGCCGCTGGCGCGCTTGTACCCCGCTACCCCACTTCCCTGTATACTGATGTAGCACGTGTTTCATCCGGGCTTGTTGGACCGGGTCGTTCATGGGAGGGCCTTATGGCTGCTTCGAATCCGCCTAAGGGGAGCGTTTCTTCTTCGTCCATCAAGCCGGTTACGCGCAAGGCCGTGCGTTGCCAGCGCGAGGTCGCTTGGCTTGTCACGCAGGCGGCGGGCAGGCTTGTGGCGACCACTCAGGACGTCAATGCGCCTACGCCGAGCTTTGTGTTAGCGGCGGCGCTGGATTTTGTGCGCCAATTGGAGCTTGCCGCACAGGATGCCAGCGGCCACCTCGACTACCAGAATGTTATGGCGCCCGACCTGCAAACGTTCTGCCACATGGCCAAGTTGCCCGCCGCACCCAATGCACTTTCGGACGCAGGCTACATGTTTACGCTCTCGGGCGCGAAGCTCATCCGCGACATCTATGCATACTGCAGTGAGCTCGCCGAGCGTCACGTCTTTGGCACGGCTGAAGTCAAACCGGGAAATGTCATCAAGCTGGTTCTTAGGCTGTTCTTGATGGACGGGTTCGGGGCCATGCCGGCGTAAGCCGAGTCTTTAGCACCACCGTCGACTGAGCAACAACCGCTTTACCTTAGTGGGCGCCAATTGAGGGTCGATTATTGGGTCGCCTCGTCCACTAACGCATTTATTCCACGCGCCCTGACAGTCGATACTTGCGGTTGCGGCTCGTCGCCGGCGCCGTGGGCTCAAGCTCGCCTTGAGCAATGAGTGCATTGACGCGCGACCTAACCTGGGAAATTGTAAGCCCCGTGCGTTCTGCCAGCTCACGCGTCCCCAGCTCGCCGTAGTGTTTGAGTGCCGTCACAATTATGCCCCCGCCATGATCGACCGGCTCGATCTTTGAACGGTAAAGTACGACCTTGAACCGATCGAACCCCGGGCAGAACAGGGGCTCGGCCAGACCATGCGCGCGCATGGCATCGATCATCATCGGGATGCCCGAGCCATTGCCCTCAGCCGGCGAACCTGCGCCATCCGGCAGCGGGACAATCGACATGAGTTTCACGAGCGTCGCGTTACGGCATCGGGAGCTGCCGTCAAACAAGTTCTCGCGAGTCTTCCCTCCATAAAGGCCGCCGGGATTCGTCACCTCGATACGGTCGTCAAAAACGTCGACGGTGATCGATTGCCCACAGAACCGATCCCCGTATTCCCTGTGGATAACCGCGTTGGCGACTGCCTCGCGCAGGACCTCCTCGGGAATCTCCAGCGAGTCGATACGCGAGATGCCTTGGACGGTCGAGGTGCGGCGCAGGTTTTTGGCGACAGCCGCGACAGTATCCGAAATCATCTCGCCCAGGGTGCCCTCGCAGACTGTGCGGTCCATAAATCTTAGCGGTCCCGCAGCGCCCTTTTGAGTTCCCGCATGGACAGCCACATCAATGAAGAGCTTGGGATAGAACTGCTGAGGGTAAACGCCCGCGGCAAGGAGGCCGGCCTTGGTAACATTGCCCTGGAAGTCGAGGAGATTCAGGCGCTCCATCTTTGTCTTCTTGTCCGTCGCACCACGCATCGCTCGAGGCGTCAACGAATAGGCGCGTTCTATCGTGCGGTCGACCAGCGACTCGTCGAGATCGCCCACACTCGTGCCGGGCACCGCATCGCGATCGCTAGGACTCGTCCGTTCGTATGACGACAGTGCCAAAACCTCGGTCGACGAAAGGGGCACGTCTTTGTCATCGACGCGCTTGTAGCTGCCACCTTGAGCGCCCCGCTCTATGACATAGCAAGGCTTGCTCGACGGGTCGAGCTCCTCAATCGTGATGACCAGAACCACGGTGCCCTGGAGCTCCACGCGCTCAATGGTGTATTTGGGCGGATTGGCCAGCTTTCCACGACCGCCGGCATCGCCCATGCCCGCCACGAATTGGTTGAGCACTTTCTCGGTCTCAAAGTTTGTAACTGGGACAAAACCCGCGTGCTCGCTCACTCCGAGTACGATGATGCCGCCGGCGGTGTTTGCGAAAGCGCTGACCGTTTCCCATACGTCGCGGGAAAGTGTCGTGGCGCTCTCCTTGACCTCGACGTTAAGATCGTCCGAGCCCATGCGCCTTAAAGACTCGAGCAGACCGGTCAGTTCGTTTTCGTTCATCTGCACGTCCTTTCGCTCGGTTCTGCGAAGAATGCCGCGGATAGATTTCCCTCGTCTCTCAGTTATCTCTCGTAATTATCTCTCATCTTTCTGTTATCTCTCATATTAGAGATGAGTGAGAGATGAAAGATAAGATGTCTGTCATCTGTTTCATTTAAACATGTTGTTGCTGGTAAAACAATCTATATTGAGACAATACCATGGTTGCCCGTCTCTTTGCAGCATTGTTATCTCTCATATTTATCTCTCATCTATCTGTTATCTCTCGTATTAGAGACGAATGAGATATGAGAGTTGTGCGGGCGGCGGATGAGCGTGGATTATGAACGGTCGGATATCGAGCGTGGATATTTGGACGGTTTTTGGGCTTTTGGCGGCCGATTTCGTCCGAAAATCCACGCTCATGCGGCAGACGTCCGAATTTCCACGCTCGTGTGCCAGAAAATCCACGCTCGTGCGGCAGATTGGTCGAAGGCCCCATATGGGTATACTCTCGGGGATTCGACTCGATTCGCCCCCGTTGGGGCGCCAAAGGAGACTGCATATGCCCACCACCTCAACCGACCCGCGCGCCGCTGCCGCCGCGCTGCTAGTGCCCGGCACTACCTGCCACGGCTTTGCCGTCGAGCGCTGCGAGACCGTGCCCGAGCTCGACTCGGACGCCTATGTGCTGCGCCACACCGCCTCGGGCGCTCGCCTGCTGTACCTGGCATGCGATGACGAGAACAAGGCCTTTGCCATTGGCTTTAAGACGCCGCCGGCCGATTCCACCGGCGTGTTCCATATTCTTGAGCACTCGGTACTGTGCGGGTCGGCCAAGTTTCCCGTCAAGGAGCCGTTTGTCGACCTGATCAAGAGCTCCATGCAGACGTTTCTCAACGCCATGACCTACCCCGACAAGACCATCTACCCCGTTGCCACCACCAACGAGCAGGACCTGTACAACCTGATGGACGTGTACCTGGACGCGGTGTTCAACCCGGCCATCTATACCAAGCCCACCATTTTTGAGCAGGAGGGCTGGCACTACGAGCTGGACCTGCCGGAGAGCGCCGAGGGCGAAGGCGACAGCAGCTCCGCGAGCCTGTGCGAGGGCACGCTGCGCTATAACGGCGTGGTGTTCAACGAGATGAAGGGCGCGCTGTCCGACCCCATGAGCGTGCTGGACGATGCCGTCAACGCCGCGCTCTATCCCGACACCGCCTATGCGCACGAGAGCGGCGGCGACCCGCGCGCGATTCCCGCGCTCACCTACGAGCAGTTCCTGGACACGCACGCGCGTCACTACAATCCTTCCAACTCCTACATCACGCTCTACGGCGACCTGGACGTGGACCGCGCGCTGGCTTTTTTGGACGAGTGCTATCTGTCGCAGCCGAGTGCCGCGAGCCGCCGCATGGACGCCGCCGTCGCCGCCGGCGAGGACCCGTCCACGCTGGCACCCAATCCGCTGGACGTGCAGGCGCCCGTGACCTGCGAGTATAAGCGCGTCGAGATGGCCACCACACCCGAGAACGCCCTGGTGGGCCTGGGCCTGGTGCTGGGCAGCGCGCTCGACCGCAAGCGCACGATCGCCGCGGATATCCTGTTTGAGGCACTGCTGGGCTCCAACGAAGCACCGGTTAAGAAGGCCATTCTGGCTGCCGGCCTGGGCGGCAACGTGGTGAGCTACACCGCGGCCGAGAGCCTGCAGCCCTACGAGCTCATCATGCTGCAAAACGCGCAGCCCGGCGTGGCGCGCGAACTGCGTCGCGTGTTCCAGGACGCCTGCCGCGACCTGTGCGAGCACGGCGTTCCGCGCGAGCGCCTGGAGGCCATCATCAGCAGCAACGAATACGACCTGCGCCAGCGCGACTACGGCATCGCCGACGGCGTGGCCATTGCGTGCGACGCGCTGAGCACCTGGCTCTACGATGACGACGCCGCGACGCTGGCGCTCAAGTATGGCCCGGTGTACGAGGAGCTGCGCGGCGAGTTGGAAGGCAGCTACTTTGAGGACCTGCTGTGCGAGCTCGTGCTGGAGAACGACCACATGGCGCTGGTCGAGCTGGTGCCGGTGGATGCTGGTGCTGGCTCGGAGGGTGCCGAGGCCGCTGAGCTGGCAGCCAAGCGCGACGCCATGACCGATGCCGAGCTGGCCGACGTGGTCAAGCGCACGGCTGCGCTGCGTGCCGCGCAGGAGGCCGAGGACACGCCCGAGGACAAGGCCACGCTGCCGCGCCTGCGCGTGTCCGACATTGGCGAGGCGCGCCCCGAGCCGCCGCTGGTCGTAGACACGACCGCGCCCATCCCCTGCCTGCGCCACGGCATCCCCACCAACCGCCTGGCCTATGCCATGCAGTATTTCGACCTGCGATGCATCACGTTTGAGGACCTGCCCTACGTGACCCTGCTCTGCCGTCTACTCAAGCAGCTGCCCACACGCGAGCATTCGGCCGAGGAACTCGACAACCTGCTCGCCGGCAAGCTGGGCTTTTTGAGCTTTACGACCGAGGTCATGACGCAGCCCGACGTGGACGGCGTGCGCCCCTATCTGCTGGTGAGCGCCGGCGCCCTGTCCGAGAAGATCGACGCGCTGGCGAGCCTGCCGCGCGAGGTGTGGTCGAGTACGCTGCTGCTCGATGCCGACGCCGACCGCGTGCGCGACGTGCTCACGCAGATTCGCATTGGGCTTGAGCAGGGCTTTATCAACAACGGCCACTCGGCGGCGCTCGGTCGCGCGATGAGCTACAGCTCGCCTTCGGCCGTGGTGCGCGAGCAGCTCTCGGGCGTGGACTTCTACCTGTTCCTGCGCAATCTGCTCGAGCACTTTGACGAGCGACTGGACAATCTGCGCGCCAAGCTTGCCGAGCTGGCAGACCGCATCTTTGTGGCCGACGGCTGCCTGGCGAGCTTTACCGGCAGCGATGAGGACTTCGATGCGTACTGGGACGCCGCGGGTAACCTGGGACTGGGCGCTGGCGATGGCGCCGGCCGCGACGCGCTCGTGGTGCCGGCGCCGCGCGACCGCCACGAGGCTTTCGTGATCCCCAGCGACATCTGCTTTGCCGCGCGTGCGTGCGATCCGCGTCGCTTGGGGCTCGACGTGACAGGCACTTGGGCCGTGGCTGCCAACGCGCTCTCCTACGACTACCTGTGGAACGAGATCCGCGTGAAGGGCGGGGCGTACGGCTGCGGATTCCGCGCGGCAGGTGAGCGTCAGGCGGCGTTCTACACCTACCGCGACCCGGCGATCGATCCTTCGATTGAGCGCGTGGAGCGCGCGGGTGCATGGCTTGGCAGCTTTGAGCCCGACGAAGCCGCCTTTGAGGGCTTTATCGTGAGCTGCGTGAGCGGCATGGACGCGCCGGTGAAGCCGTACGCGCTCACCAAGCGCCGCAACACGACCTACCTGGCCGGGCTCGATCCGCATGCGCGCGAGGAGCGTCGCGCCCAGATGCTCGCCGCCACGCCCGGTGAGCTGCGCTCGCTCGGCGCCGACGTGACGCGCATTGCGGCCGAGTCGCCCACCTGCGTCTTTGGCGGCCGCGACGTCATCGCCAAGAGCAACGCCGGCTTTAACGTAGTCGACCTGATGGGCTAACGCACAAAGGTAGATTTTTGGAACATGCCTAAAAATCTACCTTTTCTTTTGCCGCAGTCTGCCGGTTTGTCTCAATCTGTAACATCTAAGTCCATTTTTGCCGAGTTACTGTTACAGATCGAGACAAGCCGCCGCGAACACCTGCTCTTCGTCAAAGCCCACGAAGGTGTCCATGAACTGCCCCCTTTGCGATGGCTTGTGTGGTGGTTTGGGCGTTTACCCAGATAAAACCTGCCAAAATAAACCTATCCCTTTTTGGCAGGTTTGCTAGAGGAGGCTGGGATGGACAAGGCTGAGTTGCGGCGGGTGGTGATTGCTCGGCGCGATGCTCTTGATTTGGATGTGCGGGCGGCGAAGTCTGCCGTTATCTGTGCGCGACTCGTTGAGCTGTTGGATCGCTTGGGTACTACGGCGCCGCACACCGTTGCCGTCTATGCCGCGATGGGTTCCGAGGTCGACCCAGCCGCGTTTGCCGCGGCTGCCGCCAAACGCGGCTGGCGCGTGGCCTATCCGTGCATGCTCTCGGCAACAGACGCCGCAGCTTGTGGCCAGCGCATGTGCATGCGGGCAGTTGCCGTCGGCGATGCGTCCGCGGCGCCGTTTATCGCCCACCCCACGCGGGCCTTTGCGGCCACGGACATCGACAGCAGCCGCTTCCCTATCGTGCCTGCCGAAGCTCTCGACATGATCGTCGTGCCGCTCGTAGCATTCGACCGCACCGGCACGCGCCTAGGCTACGGCGGCGGCTGCTATGACCGCTACCTGCCCATGCTCTCGCCCGCATGCCAAATCATCGGCATCGCCTTTGACGAGCAGCGTGTCGACCACGTTCCCACCGATGCCCACGACCTGCCGCTGCCCAACATCATCAGCGCCTAACGGCTGGCACGCTGCACCCCACAAAAATGAGCGTGGAAAATTTCCCACTTTGGGCCTGTTCGGGGGCAAAAAACGGGAGATTATCCACGCTCATTATTCAAACGTCCGATAATCCACGCTCGTGTGTCCGAAAATCCACGCTCAACCAAATCGCGTCTAAATTCCCACGCTCATCCGTCCGGATTTCCACGCTCGTGCAGCCTAACGCCCTGCCACCGCCTCAGCATGCACGCGGCACGCCGGCAACCTTGAGCTTGCGATCGAGCTTTGTCGGGTCCCTTAGATCATCCCAGCACAAGCGCACAATCTTACAGTTATCGAGCAGCGAAAGCCTCGACTCGCGCTGGCGCTCATCAAATTGCGCCTTTGCAAGCTTGCCCTCCTCCGCCGCCTTCTCGCTTTTAACGAATCCGTCGAACTCCCCAATAATCAACCGGTCACCCACGCGCCACAAATAGTCAACGCGATACGGCCTTCCCGGCTCAACCGGATCGAACAGCTCAACTTGCAGCTCCGGAACCTGCCAGCCTCGTTCGATCATCAGCGCCCGCGCCTTGGACTCGCCGCCGCTTTCCGACAGGCCGTCGGCACACCGTGCAACCCTGCGCGCCGTCACAACACCGCGGCGATTCAAGCCGAGCTTGTTAACTGCCTCAATGAGATGTTCCTTCGACAAAAGCTGCTCATGGAGCGCCGAGTCCGCAATGATCAGCCCTTCGACAAACGATGCATCGACCAGGCAATCCGCAATCGTTTGATCGATATCGGTCACGGCAATATCCATCTCGCTGGCCCGTGTCCGATAAGCATACCGATGGCGAACGACTTGAGAGCCTGGCGTCGTCGATTGCGCCGGCATCGCGGCGATATGGATGTGCGTCAAATTGGCATGCGAAACCGAAAGACCATAGACAACGGCCGCCGTATAGGAGCAAAACGTCCAGTCGGGGTGCTTTTGCGCAAGCGCCCGCACCCGATGCAGATAACGCTGCCGAAACTTGAGCTCGGACCAGTATTCCGGACGCGCATACAGTCCCGGCATGACCACTTCGAGACTTCCCGCCGCCACCCGCCGCTCAATCTGCTTTGCCTCCGCCGTCGTGCGCGCGTACACGCAGCTCATCTGCTGCTCGCACGCTTTAATGTGGCCTGTAAGTCTTTGATTCGCCGTCGCGTTTGCCATGTCGCCTCCCAACTCTTGGAACGGCGCCAACGTACCAGACGGTTTCATGCGAAGTCTGACCAAATGCTGTCCAGCAGCTGACCAAATGCTTGACGGTTTTGGATGTTTTAGGCCAATGCTCCATATCTGCAGGTAGAACGGTTGTCGAGAGGTCCCTGTCTCCACATTTTGAGCCTCAAAAGCCACCGACTTCATTGAAAGAAAATATGCTGTGGCTCGAAACTACCTAGTTTGCGATGTAGTCCGCATGTACTCAACGTGTGATGATGCCGACGGTACGGCAGCTGCAGAAAAAATGAGCGTGGAAAATCTCCCGCTTTGAGACCCCTTGTGAGCCAAAAACGGGAGATTATCCACGCTCACGTTGCAAACGTCCGATTATCCACGCTCGTGTGTCCGGATTTCCACGCTCGTCACGCGGCGGCCACGGCGGCAGTCACGGCCACGGCCGCGACCTAGTGCTCCTCGCCGGCGCGGGCCAGGTCGTAGGGCGTGGTTTGGTAGACGTAGTAGTTGAGCCAGTTGGTGTAGAGCAGCTGAGCCTGGCTGCGCCAGACGTTGCGCGGCTCGGCAGCGGGATCGTCGCCCGGGAAGTAATGCGCCGGCACCTGAGGGTTGAGCCCGCGCTTCACGTCGCGCTCGTACTCCAGGCGCAATGTGTCGGTATCGTACTCGGGATGGCCAAAGACAAAGAAGCGACGACTGTCGGTCGACTTGACAATGTACAGGCCCACCTCGTCGGACACGGCCACGACCTCAAGCTGCGGCTCGGCCTCCACGTCCTCGCGGCGCACATCGGTGTTGCGCGAATGCACGGCATAAAAACGGTCGTCAAAGCCGCGGACCAGCGGGCTTTGCGGCTTCACCAGATAATGCTCAAATACGCCGCTCGCCTTTGCCGGCAGGTCGTACTTCTGGATACCGTAATGATGGTAGAGCCCCGCCTGCGCGCCCCAACAAATGTGCAGCGTGGAGTGCACGTGCGTGGTGGACCAATCCATGATCTGGCAGAGCTCGGGCCAGTAGTCGACCTCCTCGAACGGCATCTGCTCCACCGGCGCGCCCGTGATGATCAGGCCGTCGTAGTGGATGTCGCGGATGTCGTCGAACGTGCGGTAAAACGTCTCCAGGTGGCCGGCGCTCACGTGGGTGGCCTCGTGCGTCTTGGTACGCAGCAGGTCCACCTCCACCTGCAGCGGCGTGTTGGAGAGCTTGCGCATGATCTGCGTCTCGGTGGCGATTTTGGTGGGCATGAGGTTGAGGATGAGCACGCGCAGCGGACGGATGTCCTGGTGCAGCGCGCGGTACTCGGTCATGACAAAGATGTTCTCGCTCTCGAGCTGCGCGGCGGCAGGGAGGGCGTCGGGGATGCGAATGGGCATGGATGCTCCTTACGAGTCAGTTGCAGCTATGGTACAACGAGCGGCCCCATCCGCGCGAGCACATCGCCCGGCGATGTCGCCAGCGGCCCAAATCACTCCAAAAGTAGAGATTAAAGCATGTCCCAAAAATCTACTTCGCTTTAGCCTAGCAAAGTGACGGCAGGAGGCTACAATGGTTCGACGCGAGAAACTCGGCCGAAAGGATACATATATGTACCAGACGCGTAAGATCGGTGTGGTCGGCCAGGGCCACGTAGGAGCACATGTCGCCAACAGCCTGCTCATGCAGGGCATTGCCGATGAGCTGTACCTGTGCGATATCAACGAGACCAAGGTGACATCCGAGGTCCAGGACCTGCGCGACTCCCTTTCGTTTGTCCCGTACAACACCAAGATCGTCAACTGCTACGACCACTACGAGGAGCTGGCCTGCTGCGACGTCATCGTCAACGCTGCCGGCAAGGTCGCGCTGGCCGCCGGCAACCGCGACGGTGAGCTGTTCTTTACCACCGACGCCGCCCGCACCTTTGCCAAGCGCATCGTCGACGCCGGCTTTGACGGCATCTTCGTGAGCATCTCCAACCCCTGCGACGTCGTGTGCACCGAGCTGTGGCACCTGACCGGCTACGATCCCAAGAAGATCATCGGCTCGGGCTGCGGTCTGGACTCCGCCCGCCTGCGCACCGAGATCTCCAAGAAGGTCGGTGTGAGCCCCAAGTCCATCGACGCCTACATGATCGGCGAGCATGGCTTTAGCCAGCTGGCCGCCTTTAAGGCCGCAACCATCGCCGGCAAGAGCCTCAACGAGCTTCAGGCCGAAAACCCCGACAAGTACGCCTTTGACCACATGGAGGTCGAGGAGCTCGCGCGCAAGGGCGGCTATGTGACCTACCAGGGCAAGCAGTGCACCGAGTACGCCGTCGCCAACTCCGCTGCGCGTGTCTGCGCCGCCGTGCTGCACAACGAGCATGCCGTGCTTTCGGCCTCCACGCTCATGACCGGCCAGTATGGCGAGGAGGGCATCTTCACCTCCCTGCCGTGCGTGATCGGCGCCGAGGGCGTCGAGGAGGTCTACACGCTCGACCTTTCCGAGCACGAGCTCGAGGGCTTCCACAAGAGCTGCCAGCACATTCGCGACAACATCGCCCAGCTCGACTGGTGGGATGCCGAGGCCTACGACGCAAAGTAGTTCGCCGGTTGACGCGGCAACGCGCTCATAACGGACGCAATGCAGGGCGGGCCGTGCCGGAAATCCCCGGCACGGCCCGCTTTTTTGGCTCACGCGACACGCTCGCAGATTCAGGTCTAATACTTTTCCCGCAAAGTGAGCGAGCAAAATCGGACCCCCGAAGCATCGACACTTTTCAGCTGCTATTTCCTGCGGTTTCATCGAGATTTTCCTGCGGTTTTGGCGCCAAAAAGTGCGGATGCTTCAGGGGTCCAAAATAGGTCGTTCACTTCTGGGGAAAGTATTTGACTTCGTTATCAGACAGCTGGGACGGGGTGCCGCGACGCAAACGGGACCCTCGTTTGGTGAAGGCCCCGTCGTAAAAGATTGCTTTCCCAGCTACTTAGTACTGCTCGATACCCATGTAGCGACGAACCTCGGGGCTGTGGTCGAATACCTTGCCGCGAGCGGCACGCAGCTCGCAGCTCATGTTGTAGAAGAAGATCGGTTCCAGGTACGAACGCACGCTGGCAGGCACGTCGCCCACGCCGTACTCGAGCGCGTCGAGCACCATGACCGTATCGGTGTGCGTGTTGAGGAACGCAAGCGCGCGCTCCTCCATGGGGCGGCACTCGCCCGATCCGAGCTGCACGAAATAGAACACACCGGGCTCGGTGGCTTCGAACGGGCCGTGGAAGTACTCGCCGGAGTGGATATAGCAGCAGTGCTGCCACTGCATCTCCATGAGCGAGCAGATGGCCATAGCGTAGGTCTGGCTAAAGTTGGGGCCGGAACCCAGGATATAGAAGAACTCGTGCTGCTGGCAGAGCTCGGCAAAGCGATCGCCCAGCTCGGCGTTGACCTTCTCGCGGGCAGCGGGCAGCAGCGCATCCATCTGCTTAAGGCCGGCGTACATGTCGGCAAGCGCCTCGTAACCCTCTTGCTGGTCGAGCAGCTCGGCAGCCATCAGGGCGCCGATGCCCTGCGGCACCTCGGCCTGCGGCACGCCTTCGCCCCACGGATAGACCCAGGTGGTCCACTTGCCGTTATCGATCTTGGAGCCCTCGCGGTCGGTGAGGGCGACAACCTCGGCGCCGGCGGCCAGCGCCATCTCGCAGCCGTCGACGACCTCCTGCGTGTTGCCGCTGTGGCTGCAAGCGATGACGAGTGACTTCTCGCCAAGACTCTTGGGAGCCATCAGGCAAAACTCGCGTGCCGTGTAGACCGTCGAGGTAAACGTGGTGGCCTCGCGCTTGAGTAGCTCGTTGGCCGGCATCAGGTCGATCATCGAACCGCCGCAGGCGATCCAAAAGACGTTCTCAATCTTGCCCTTGCGCTCGATAATTTCCTGAACCAGATCATGTGCGTTCACGGTGATGTTCCTCCTTGTGTGGCGGCTTTGAACGACGACAGCTCGTACCTGCGGTCGTTCTATGTTGTCCTATTTATAGCACGCACGACGATGCACGTGAAGTCATTTCACCAAATTTGTTCTATGTTGTTCTATCTATGGACGTTAGATGTCGAACACGTAGCGCGAGCCCACGATCTTTTGGCGTCCGAGCAGCAGGGGCCGCCCGTCCGCATCGGTAAAGTATGCCTCCATATAGAAGAGCGGCTCGCCGACCGGCACCTCCAGCAGCGGGGCCGCCTGAGCATCGGCAAGCGCAATCTCCACGGTGCAGGGGTCTGACTTGAGCGGCGCACGGCCCGAATGCTCGGCAACGAGCGCAAAGATGGAATTGTCCGTGAGGTCCTTGTCGGCAAGCGTCTGCAGATAGGGATGGTCGGCCAGCACAAAGGCGTTGTTCTCGAGCATGACGGGCACGCCATCTGCCGTGCGCACGCGCTCGACCACGATGAGCTCGCAGCCGGGTTCCACCCCAAAAAACGCCGCGTCCTCGCGCGTCGCCGCAACCACCGTGCGCGACACCAGACGTGCTCCGGCCACCATGTCGTTGGCGGCGCAACCCTCGGAAAAGCTCTGAACGTCACCCTTCTGGACAATCTTGCGTTTGAGCTTGGGCGCACACACAAACGTGCCCCTCCCCTGCTGGCGATTGAGATACCCCGCGCGCGACAGCTCCTCGACGGCGCGGCGCACGGTGATGCGTCCCACGCCGTAGTACTTCGCGAGCTCCATCTCGGAAGGAATGCGCGAGCCGGATGCGTACACGCCGCGCGCGATCTCGCCCTTTAGGTCGTCCATAACCTGCTGGTACAGCGGCACGGCGGACACCTCAGTGCGCTCGGTTTTATCGTCGGATGCCATCATTACGCTCCATCCCGTGCATGCTCGGACTCAAACTCTTCAATCGCCGCCATAAACTGCTCGCCAAAGGCATCGGCCTTTTTCTCGCCAATACCGTTGACCTGGATAAGCTCGTCGCGTGTCTGAGGTCGTAGGCGGCACAGGCCGCGCAGGGCCTTGTCAGAGAAGACCATGTACGGCGCCATCTCCAGCTCGGTCGAAATCTCCTTGCGCAGGGCACGCAGGCGCTCGAACAGCTCGGCATCGTCACCCACGCGCGGGCGCTGATCTAGCTCGGCCTCCTCACGCAGCAGATCCACCGCGCGGCGGGCACGGGCCGAGGCCTTGCGCTTGGACGCACGACGCTTGACGGTAAAGGCAAACGCCTCATCCTCGACCTCGGTGGCACGCGGGCCCAGCCCCACGACCGGGTACTGCCCCTGCGAGGTAGCCAGATAACCGCGGCCGCACAGCTGGCCGATGATGTCCTTGATACGCCCGACCGATTCGCTCGACAGCTCACCGTAGCCGCGGTCCTCGTCCAGATGCATCTGGCGAATGCGCTCGGTGTTGCCGCCGTGGAGCACGTCGGCGATGAGCGACTTGCCAAAGCGCAAGGGTCGCGTGGCCACATAGCGCACAGCGGCGCGGGCCATATCGGTGACGTCCTCGACCTCGAACTTCGTGAGGCAGTTGCTGCAGTTGCCGCAGCCCTCGGCGTCGTCCGTGGCGGTGCTGCCCGCACCAGCCGCGGCAGCATGCTCGGCCGCGGCCTCGTCGCCAAAGTAGCGCAGCATGTATTCGCGCAGGCAGCCGGTGGTATTGCAGTAGCCCTCCATCTGGCTGAGCAGGCGATATCGATTCTGGAGCGCCCACGCGCGCTGCTCGTCGTCGAGCGCCTCATCGGCAGCATCGCCGCGGTCGATCAAAAAGCGACGCATGCGAAAATCGTTACCGTTCCACAGCAGATGGCAGCTGGCCGGGTCTCCATCGCGGCCGGCTCGACCCGCCTCTTGGTAGTATGCCTCGATGCTCTCGGGCACGTTGTTGTGAATCACGTAGCGCACGTTGGGCTTGTCGATGCCCATGCCAAAGGCGTTGGTGGCAACCATCACCTGGATATCGTCGTCGATAAAGGCGCGCTGGCTTTGGCGACGGGCGTCGTTGCCCATGCCGGCATGGTAGCGACCAACGTGAATGCCGCTGGGGCCCAGCGCCTCGGCAAGCTCGCCGGCGAGCTCATCGACGGTCTTGCGGGTCGAGCAATACACGATGCCGCTCTCGCTCGAATGTGCGATCACATAGTCGCGCACCCACGCGGCCTTGGCCTTGTCGCCCATCTCCTCGCAGCCAAAGTAGAGGTTCTTGCGATCGAAGCCCGTCACCACCGTCGCGGGATTTTGCAGGCCGAGCATCTGCTGAATGTCCGCGCGCACACGCTCAGTCGCCGTAGCGGTAAAGGCCGCCACGATGGGGCGCTGCGGCAGGGAATCGATGAACTCACGAATCTGCAGGTAGGCGGGACGGAAATCCTGGCCCCATTGGCTCACGCAGTGGGCCTCGTCAATGGCCACGAGCGGCACGCCAATGCCGCCGTCCGCCGCGGCCTCCTGCGCAAAGGCCAAAAAGCGTGGCTCGAGCAAGCGCTCGGGCGCCACGTACATAAGCTGGTAGCGGCCCTCGCGCGCCCGCTTGAGCACGGTGTTTTGCTGGGCCGGAGTAAGGCTGGAGTTGAGATAACTGGGGCGCGCACCCGCCGCGAGCAGCGCGCGGGTCTGGTCCTCCATAAGCGACAGCAGCGGACTCACCACAAAGGTGATGCCGGGCAGCATGAGCGCGGGTACCTGGTAGCAAATGGACTTGCCGGCGCCCGTGGGCATAACACCCAGCGCATCGCGACCGGCAAGGATCGCATCGACCATGCGGTCCTGTCCCGGGCGAAACGAGGTGTAGCCAAAATAGGCGCCGAGCGTGTCGAGCGCCGTCTGTTGCATGCTATCGGTCATGGTTTCCTAACGTCCAAGTCATCTGCCGCCGATTATACGCCGCCACGCGGACCAGTGCCGCACGGCGACCAGCCACGCTCATTCTGCGGGTAGTCATTGGGGGCGTTCTTAAACGACTAGTCAAACAAGAATATCCCTAACGACTACTCATTTAAGTCTGTCCCCAATGAATGCAATGACTACTCCGCCGCAGGTAGAGGACGGACAGCGAGCGACGTCCAGGGCGAACAAGTTGGCATGAAAAAGGCAAGGCATAGACCTTCTGGTCATGCCTTGCCTTTTGAATGACAAATTGTCGCCCTGGGCGGCGCGCAGCGTCGGCCCGTTACGCGGTTTGGTAAAACCGCGTAACTTACATGACCATAACGTAGCGCGATCCCACGTAGTACTGCTTACCCATCAAAACCGGCTCGCCATTGGGGCCGATAAAGCCGGCACGCAGGTTGAGCAGCGGGTCGTGCGGGGCAATGCCCAGCTCGGCGGCCTGCTCGGCGTTGGCGCGAACGGCCTCGACCGTGCGGTAGCCAACCGAGACAATCGGCGTTCCGCCAACACGCTCGACCTCGGCAAAAATCGACTTGTCCTCAAGATCGGCCGTCAACAGCTCACGGTAAGCGTCAAACGGCACAAAGATGTTCTCTTCAAAGATGGGCTCGCCGTCGGCAGTACGCACGCGCTTGATATGCAGCAGCAGCGCATCCTTCTGCAGGCCAAAGAACTCCATCTCGTTTTGGCGCGCCGGAACAATCTGACGATCGATCACATGTGCGCCCGCCTTCATGCCGTTGTCGGCACACAGCGCGGTAAACGTCTGCAGCGTCGAGGCGTGAAACTGGCGATTGATGTGCGGCGTGGAAACAAAGGTGCCGCGGCCCTGCTGCTTAACCAGGTAGCCATCGGAGCACAACTCCTCGACGGCGCGGCGCACCGTAATTCGGCTCACCTCGTACTGCTCGGCTAGCTCGAGCTCGGACGGAATACGCTCCTTGGGTGCATAAACACCTTTCTCGATCGCATCCTTGATTTCGTCGTAAATCTGCTGGTAAAGCGGTGCATTTTTGGGCGCAGGCATATCTAATCACTCTTATCGAAATATCAAAATAGCTAATACGTATATAACGTCTTTTTATATGTTACCTCAGTTGGATAAAACGATACACCACATACAGCAAAACCTTACTTGCCGTCGTCCTGTTGCAGACTGTCCTGCTCGCTGAGGCGCGCCTGCCTGCTGGCCATGCGTGCGGGCTTGTCGGGATCGGGAACGGCCGTGGGCATGGGCTCGTCGACATGACCACCCCACCAGCCGCCCACAAAGCTGAGCGTGTGGAACACGTTGATCACGGCACCGGGATCAATGTCGCACACCAGCTTGATAATGTCCTGGCTCTCGTAGGTCGAGACAACGGCGTGCAGCAGGTACATCTTTTCGCGGCTATATCCGCCGATGACCTCGGCGCAACTAATGCCGTGCTGAAAATGGTCAACATAGGCGGTCATGACCTCGTCTGCCTTGCGCGTCGTGATCTGCAGCGTCACGCGGTCGTAGCGACGATAGAAACTGTCGATGGTCTTGGTCGAAATAAACTGGAACACGATGGAATACGCCGCCTTGTCCCAGCCAAACATGAAACCGAAGATCGCCAGGATAAAGCAGTTGAAACCAAAGATGACGCCCCAGATGGTCTTGCCCGTGTGGTTGGAAACCCACAGCGCGATAAAGTCGGTGCCGCCGGTTGATGCACCGGACTTGAGCGCGATGGCAGCACCCAGACCCGAGACCACGCCACCAAAAATGATGAGCATGATCTTGTCGCCCAAAAACGGGGCGAAATGAAAGATGTTGAGGAACAGCGACGAGAGCATGACCTGCATCATCGAGAAGATGACGAAACGCTTGCTAATGCCGCTCCAGCATAGGAGCGCCACGGGGATGTTGAGCGCGAGCATGCCGAGCGAGATGTCGATATGAACGCCGCCAAGCGAGGTAACGCGATCGAGCAGGACCGCGACGCCTGTGAGACCGCTCGGAAGCAGATCGGCGGGCTGAATGAACGCCTGGATCAGAAATGTCTGGAGAACGGCTGATATGGTGACCGCCACAGCGGTAATAGCGCGGCGAACGATGGTAAGGCGGCCGAGCACGAGCACGCGGTCCGTGAGCTGATCGATGGCGTTCGCCACGTAGGCTCCCTTCGAAGGCAGATGTAGTTGTGGGGCATGTCGGCGATTGTAGCATGGAGCGACAGAGGGCGCCTCAATTCACCCTCTCTCGACAACCAAAACGGGACCGGTAACCCCACAACCAAAGGCCCAAATTCTAAGTGAGTAGACTTTTCGCGACCTCCCGAGCACAGCCAATAACAGCCACCTCTGTGACCTGCGGTTTTACTAAGTCAGAAACGCTTTGTGCCCGGCCTGCGCCAAAAAGTCTACTCACTTAGCCCGAATCGAAGCCAAACGGATCTAAATTGATGCCAAATTAAGCCAATCTGCAGCAAATGACGCGTGAACCAGTGCTTCTCGCGGTGGATTGACACTACAGAGCGGCCAAAATGTCGGTCAGGTTGTCGATGACGACGTCGGCGGCGGACTGGTCCAGGTTGACGCCCTCATGCGGACGCAGTGCCAGGACGCGGGCGCCGGAGCGCTTGCCAGCCTCGATGCCCAACGGCGAGTCCTCGATAACCAGGCACTCGGCGGGGTCAACTCCCAGCGTCTCCATGGCACGCAGGTAGATCTCGGGGTCGGGCTTAAACGCACTGCACTCGTGACCGCTGATGGTGTAGTCCAGCACGTCGGCGATACCGGCAATCTCAACCAGCTCGTCGATGAGCTCGCGGTAGGACGAGCTCGCGATGGCACACTTCACGCCGCGTTCGTGCAGTTCGCGCATCACCGGCTCCGTCTGCTCGTTGAGCAGCTCGGCATACGGAACGGGGTGGACCGGGCTGTAGACCTGCTTGTACTCCACACGCAGGCGCTCGCGCAGCTCGACATCGTCGGGCACCAGCGCCTCCCAAATGGCAGGCTCGTTAGACCCCGAAAGATCGGGAATCTCGTCAAAGTGGAAGCCCTTCTCCTCCATAAACGCCACGCGGCGACGGTTGTAGAACCACTCGGTATCGACCAGCACGCCGTCCATATCAAACAGCACTGCCTTGATCATACGCATCTCCTCCCACCTGCCAAAAAGAGACAGGTTTATTTTGGTAGGTTTTATCTGGGGTTTTGCGGCGCAACGAACACGCCCTCCCAAAACAGAAAAGGGGACGGGGTGTAAACCCCATCCCCTCTCAATCAACCCGTAAGGTCTACTTACTTGTGATTAGTAGGAAAGCTTCCACATGTAGCGACGCATGGTCAGCGGGTGCTGACGGGCCTCGGCGATCTGGTTGCCGTACTCGCGCATAACGGCGAGGTGCAGCAGCGGGTTGAAGTAGGTGACGACGCTCGCCGGCACGGCGTCAGCCAGGCCGTAGTCCTTGGAGTCGATCAGAGCGACCTTGGCGCCCATGCGCTTAAGGAAGGTGAGGGCGCGAGCGTCCATCGGACGGGTAGCACCGTCGGACATGAAGAAGACGTAGGGCTTACCCTCGGTGGAAACCTCGAACGGGCCGTGGAAGTACTCGCCGGTGTTGTAGGCGGCGGCGTCGATCCACTGCATCTCGGTGAACAGGAAGGCGGCGTGAGAATAAGCCATCTTCTCGGAGGCACCGGAGGCCATGAAGTAGATCATCTTGTCGTCCTTGAAGTCTTGGGCGAACTGCTTGGCGAGGCCCTTGGCGGACTGAGCGGCGTTCTCGCAGAGCTCGAAGACGTTGGTGAGGCCGGTGATCATGTCCTCGTAGTGGTCATAGCCCTCGGTCTGCTGAAGGATCTCGAGAGCAAGAGCGATGGCGTAGCCAGGCTTCTCGCACTTGGCAGCGTAGTTGGCATGGAAGCCGTGAACGATGACGTGGTCGGCGTCGACGGTCAGAGCGGAGCCGGCCTTGTTGGTGAGGGAGACGACCGGGCAGTTGTGCTTCTTGGCGGTCTTGTTGGCCTCGACGGTCTCGGGCGTGGAGCCACCGAGGGAGCAGGTGATCACGAAGGTGTGCTCGTTGACCCAGGAAGGCGTGTCGTAGTTGAACTCGTTAGCGGTGAAGATCTGAACGTTCAGCTTGTCCGTGTTGTTGGCCAGGAAGTACTTGGCAGGGTAAAGGTCGGACATGGAAGCACCGCAGCCGACGAAGGCGACGCTGTGGATCTCGTGGTTGGACAGGACGTCAGCGACGATCTGCTTAGGGAGGTTAAGGTCGATCTCGTACATCTGACACATTCCTTTCGATTTTTTGCGGCGCCACATTGCCGGGCGCTCGCAGGGTTACCGTGGTTTGGACCGAGTCGCCGGCCCGTTGAGGATGTGTCAAAGGAACTGTCCCTTTGACACATCTAGGGATGGAAGCCTGCCTGGGGTATGGGATGCCAGGCAGGCCCCCGGGGAAAGCGGTTAGACGCTTGGTCGCGACTAGGCCAGGATGCCGGCCGCGGAGAGGGCGATGCCGCCCACGATGGCGATCACGAGAAGCCAACCGGTGTTGACGTTCTTCTTGATGAGCCAGTACATAAGGCCGGTGAGGCCGAGGGAGATCATCTGGGGCATCATGCCGTCCAGGATGTCCTGAATCACGACGGTGCCCTCAGCGAACTGCAGCGGGGTGGTGGCGCCGATCAGCGTAGCGATCATGCCGCCCACGGACATAAGACCCACGATGCCGCAGACATACATGAGCTTCTCCATGAGGTCGCCGCCCTGGAGCTTGCTCAGGTACTCGTGGCCGCCCTGATAGCCGATCTTGGCTGCGAACCACGTGATCAGCACAGAGGGCACGATGGAGATGAGCATGGCCAGGATCGGGCCCATGATGGAGCCCTGCTGAGCCAGCTGAACACCCAGGCCAAAGGCGATAACGCGGATGGTGCCCTGGAAGAAGGAGTCACCGATGCCGGAAAGCGGACCCATAAGGGAGGTCTTGACCGCGTTGATCGAATCGGGGTCGAAGTTCTCGGGATCCTTGGCGTACTCTTCCTCCATGGAGGCGGCGAGGCCCAGGATGAAAGCGCTCGTCTGCGGGGTGCAGTTGTAGAACGCCATGTGACGGTGGTAAGCCTCTTTCTTAGCAGCGAGCTGCTTGGGGTCGGACTCGTCCGGATAGAGGCGATCGAGCGTGGGAACCATGCCGTAGAGGAAGCCCATGTTCATCTGACGCTCGTAGTTCCAAGAGGCCTGGATGGCCCAGGAGCGCCAGAAGAACTGGCTGACCTTCTTGTTCAGGGACACGTCCTTGGTTGCGGTTGCCATAGTGTGTTCCTCCTTAGTCTTCGTCGTCTTCGAGCGGATCGTAGTCGGAATCGACACCGGCGGCTGCATGGGAACCGTTGAACTTGAAGCCCATGAAGACGACAGCCAGGCACACACCGATCAGAGCGACCGCGATGACGGACAGGTTGAGGTAAGCGGCGAGCAGGAAACCGATGAACAGGAACGGAGTCATACCCTTCTTGATCATCATGGTGAGCAGCAGGGCCAAACCGTAGGCGGTCATGATCTTGGTCGAAACGTTAAGACCAGTGGACAGCCACTCGGGAACCATGTTGACGATGGCCTGAACCAGGTCGGTGCCAACAAAGACGGCGAGGAAGATCGGCAGGAAGTACATGACGGCGTACAGACCGGAGCCGGCGCAGATGTGCATGCGATAGGCGGTCTTGAACTTTCCGTTATCGATCGCGCTATCTGCCACATGGGTGAGGGCGGCGATGATGGAACGGAACACGATGCCGAGGAGCTGACCCAGGACGGCGACCGGGATGGCGATCGTCATGGCGGTCTCGGCGGAAGCATCGGTCAGGCACGCAAAGGCAGCGGCCACGATGCCGCCCAGGACCATATCGGGCGGAACGGCGGCGCCGACCTGCACCAGGCCCATGGACACGAGCTCGACGGCGGCACCGACGGCAAGGCCGGTGGGCACATCGCCCAGCAGCAGACCGACGAGCGTAGCGCCAACGAGGGGCTGCTCGAAGTTAAGACGACCGAGCAGGCGGGAGTCCCACATGCAGAACACGCCGACGAGGCCGACGAGCACCGCACTGATGAACGTATTCATACCCTTCTCCTTTCAGTCAGGCAAAAGCCTGGTTGATTACAGCTTGGCGTCGATGTCGACGCTCTGATACGTAGGGGTCTGCTGGACATAGAGCTTAATGCCCATGTCGAGCAGCTGGTTGACGTCGGCCTTCTGGGTGGCGTCGAAGAAGACGGAGCTGTCCTTGCCGCCGACCTGTTCGGCACCGTCGTGGTTGGCGGTGGCGCCCAGGTTGATGGCGTCGAGCTTGTAGCCCTGGCAGAACTGCAGCATCTCGGCAGTGTTGCCAAAGACGAACATGACGCGCTCGCCGAGGGTGTTGAGCTTGTCCATCTTGGCGAGGGCACGCTCGACGGTGAAGACGTTCAGGCGCACGCCCTGGGGCTTGGCCAGCTTAAGAGCGCCCTTCTTGATGTCATCGTTGGCGGCAGCGTTGTCGACGACGATGATGCGCTCGGCCTGAACCTTGGTGGTCCAGGTAAAGACGACCTGGCCGTGCAGCAGACGGTAGTCAAGACGTGCGAGGACGATCTTGGCGGGACCGGAGCTGTGACGGGACGCCTTGGCCTTCTTGGCGGGAGCCGCGGCGACCTCGACCGGTGCGTTGGGGTTGGTCAGACCGGTGCGGGCCTCGTTGATGAGGGCCGCGAGCTCGGCACCCTTGACGGGGGCGGGGCTCATAGCGAGCGTCAGTGCCAGCGGAATGTTGAAACCGCTGACAACCGTGAACTTCGTGCCGTTCTTGGAAAGCTCGACCATGCTGTTGTTGACCGAGCTGCCGAGCATATCGGTCAGCACATAGACGGTGTCGTCCGCGTTGAACGTGGCGATCATGGCGTCCACCTTATTGGTGATGGGCTCCTTGTCGTCACGAGCAAGCGACACGACGTGGACGTTCGACACGTCGCCGAGAACCATCTCGAGCGTGTCTTTGGCGCCTGCGGCCAGGCCGCCATGAGATGCGAGAATGATCTGATTCATCTTGCCTCCTCCTTTTCGTTATGGTCATTATAACGTCTTATACGTTGCGGATATTGCTAATTAGTATAAAGACCGTTCGCGGGTGAAAATCGACCGTTGACGGGTTTAACGTACTTGAAACGTTGGGGCTGGGCAGGCCGGCACTGGCGGGATAACCCCAAGTCGGACCCTGCGCGCAATCCCCTATCGCACGAAGTACCAGGGGCTTTCCTGCACGGTGGGCTCCAGCGCGATGCCGGTGCGTTCCTTAAACAGATCCATGTCCTGCGTTTTCTCCGTCCACCACGCGTTGGGCTTAAAGGTCATGCTCTCAGCGACATGACCGACAAATACACTGTTGCGCAGCTTGGAGAAGTCGGTGTTCATAATCAGGATGGACATGAGCACCAGCACAATACCCAGGACCTTGATCGCGCCGGCGGACTCGGCATAGACACCAATGCCCACCAGTACGGTGACGACCGTCTCGAAAGACATTACGACGGGAACTTTCGATGTCTCGAGCCCCATGGACAGACCCTGCATATATAAGATGTAAGCCACGGCTGTGGGGATGAGTCCAAAGCCAAGGAACAGCAGCAGCAGCTGTGGCGACATTGCCGCGGCGACATCCGGCCACGGAGCCGCGATAGCCGCCATAACCGCACCGCCAAAAACAAGGCCCCAAAACGTGACAGCCAGCGGGTGGACCGTCTTGGTTGCTATCCGGCTAAACACCGCGAGCGACGCCCCACAAAAGCCTGCAATCACGCCCGACGTGACGCCCCAAACCGAAAAATGGAAACCGGAAAGGTCGCCATTAGTTACTGCAAGCACACAGCCCCCTATGTTAAAAGCGATGGCAACGAGCTTGTTGGGGGTCACGTCCTCGCGATAAAGCACGCGGCCGAGCACGACGCCAAACACCGGCGAGGTATAGAGCAGCACCGAGGCCGTGGACATGCCCACCTCGCCCATACACTCGTAATAGCAAGTGTTGGCGGCGGCCAAACCGACGATACCGACAAGCGCGCAGGAAACAAGCTCTTTAGGGCTTGCCTTGAACAGGGCCAGCGGACCCTGAGCCACGGTAGACCCCTCACCCGAACGGCAGCCCATAAACATCAGGACCGGCGCCAAGATAAGCGCTCCGACCAACAAGCGAAAGGCAGCCATGCTCTGGGACGAAACGCCCATGGCCGAGATGCCGTTTACAAAGATTCCGATGCTGCCCCACATAAGCGCGGCGATCAGCACCAGCACATAGCCCAGATTGCTCCTCTTCAACGCAGCCTCCTCAGTATTATTTCCAATATGTTTCATGCTACGTTATAGTCGTTATATACATTTTTCAAGGCACAAATCGGCGAATGGGAAAATCTCTCGACACAAGGAGTGTCCCCAACTGCCGGCATAGACGATATGAGCAGGACATAAAAACATTGAGAGCCCCTGCTGCATGAAAGGCCGCGGATTAGGCCGACAATGGTGAGTGTCTAATTCAGCCGCGGCGGCCACGCCGCATTCATGGAAGGGGCTCCCATGCTCGATACTACCACCTTCGTCGGCCTCGACGTCCACGCCCGCTCGATAAAGGCCGTCTCCCTCGACGTCATGACCGGGGAGGTGCGCGCCGCGACCTTCGGCTACGACGCCGGCGCCGTCGCGGAGTGGGTCCGCTCCGTGGACCCCGGGGCCAGGTGCGTGTACGAGTCCGGGGTCACGGGCTTCGACCTGCAGAAGAGGCTCTCCGGCCTGGGGGTCGACTGCGTGGTCGGCGCCGTCTCGAAGATGATCAAGCCCAGCGCGGACAGGCGCAGGAAGAACGACCGCAACGACGCCGAGTTCCTCGCCCGCATGCTGTCGGTCGGCAACGTGGTCGAGGTGTGGGTCCCCGACGACGAGTGCGAGGCCGCCCGCGACCTGACCAGGGCGCTCGAGGACGCGAGGGACGACACTCTCGCGCTCGAAGCAGCGGCTCTCCAAGTTCCTGCTAAGGCACGGGCTCGTCTTCGACGAGAGGACGCCCACCGGCCGCAGGAAGGGCAACTGGACCCGGGCGCACTGGTCCTGGATCGAGTCGATTAGGTTCGCGGAGGGGGCCGACAACGACGCGCTCGCCTACTACGTCGACGCGGTCAGGCGGGCGGCGGAGGAGAAGGCGAGGCTCGAGGGGCTCGTCGAGGCCGAGGCCCGCAAGCCCAGGTGGCGGAAGAGGGTCGACTCCCTGCGCTGCCTCAAGGGCGTCGACACCGCTTCCGCCGCCGACCTCGTGTTCGAGGCCGGCGAGTTCTCCAGGTTCAGGAACGCCCGCTCGTTCGCCGCGTGGGTCGGCCTGACGCCCTCCGAGCACTCCAGCGGGGAGAGCGACCGCAGGGGCGCGATCACCAAGGCCGGCAACAAGCACCTGAGGAAGACGCTGGTCGAAGCCGCGTGGCACTACCTGACGTGCTCGGGGCGGCCGAAGGACCTCGCCAAGGGCCAGGCCCCGGACCGGGGCGCCCGGAGGCATGCCGCCAAGGGCGTGCGGAGGTGGTCGAGAGGCGGGAGGCGCTGCTCGCGCGCGGGGTCCACGGCAACAAGGCGAACGTCGCCACGGCGCGCGAGCTCGCCTGCTGGGTGTGGGCGGTCGGCCTCATGGCCGAGGAGGCGTAGGGGGCGGTCCCCCGCACATAAGCCAGTCACCCCGGAAGCGGTTCGATCCGAAGCCGTTGAGGCGAACCTCAGGTCCCTTTTCTGCGAGCGCCCAGGGCGCCACACGCGTGCACAGACTGTCGGTTCGACGTAGAAGCCTCAGCCGTAGCAACGGATTGCCCAGCGAGAGATCGCCACGGGCGGATATTAAACTGCAAAGACGAGCGTCGGTAAGACACGCCGAGGTCGCCGCGGACGGGTTGATATAGGGAGAGGGCCTGACCCCATATCGTTGGGGCCAGGCCCGATTTTGCCTCTTGACAATGTCCTGCTCATATTAAAAGGAACGTCCCTAACTGCCGGCAGAAAGGGAACGTCCCCAAGTGCCGCTCTAGCAGTTGCGGTGAAATAGTTCTCAACAGAGGCTTCACACTCCCAAACAGGAACTATTCCACCGCAACTCATGAGGGGTATTGGGCTGTTAGGCCGCTCTATCCCTTAGTAATCCAGCTTCCACATGTAACGGCGCGTCATGTAGTCCTTGTGGGTGACGGCGGAGAGCGCACGCATGTAGACGTTGTTGAGGATCGGGGCAAAGATCAGGTGGTTGAAGTACTCGCTCACGCTGTCCTTGATGTCGTTGAGGCCGAGCTCCTTGGCGTCGAGCTGGTAGACGCGCTCGCCACCGTACTGGTTGACGAAGCGGATGCCGCGCTCGTCATTGCAGCGGCTGCGGCCGACGCTGATGAGCTGGAACAGCGAGGTGCGCTTGTCCAGAATCTCGAAGGGGCCGTGGAAGAAGTCGCAGGTGTTGATGGTGCAGGAGTCGATCTGCAGCATCTCCTGCACGTTGCAGATGCTAAAGACGTAGGCGGCACCAAAGAGCGGGCCCTGGGCCATGACGTTGATGCAGGGCTTGTCGGCGTTCTGCTCGGCCCACTTAGCAGCGAGCGGACGGGTGTACTCGACGGCCTTGCGATAGATGGGGTCGACCAAGTCGAACGCGGCCATAGCGGTCTCGTACTCGGCATAGCCCTCGGTCTGCTGCGTGAGCTCCATGGCGATCATGGTCACGACGGCGGAGTTGGTGCGGCCCATGCAAGACTCGTCAACGGCCAAGCTGTCGTACTGGATCTTGTAGTCGCAGACCTCGGTGAGGCCGGACTCGTCAACATAGATGGCGATGGTGCTGGCGCCGTGGTCCTTGGCGACCTGGGCGGCGACGATGGTCTCCTTGGTGCCGCGCATGGACACGACGACGGCCAGGGTGTTCTCGTTGACGTAGGCAGGGGTTGCGTGCACGAACTCGTTGCTGGTGTAGCTGGAGCTCACGACCTGCGTAGCCTCGTGCTCCATAAAGTACTGAGCAGGATAGTTACCACCGTTAGATCCGCCGGCGCCGATCCACACAACGCGCTTGATGCCGCCCTTGTCTGCCTTGTCAGCCAAAACCTGGGAGACGACATCCTTAACCTGTTCCTGAGTAGTCATCGTGCATCAGCCTTTCTTCTCGTTTGATGCTCTTGATGGCATACAAGTTACATACATGTTTTGGTTATGTCGACTAGTTGTATGCTATATTTGTCTTAGATATTTTGCTGGTAAAGTTTTCGGCAATCCATTATCAGCGGTTTTGTTGTCATGTTGGATACATGCTTGGTTCAGTAAGCATACAGGTTAGATACAGGTTGTTCGCATGAGCACTTCGTCGAAAAAGAACTTGGCCCAATACGAGCGTCTGGCGGGTACGCTGCGTGACCGCATCGCCGCCGGCATCTACGCGTGCGGAGACAAGCTGCCGTCTGAGATGGAGCTCATGGACGAATCGGGGCTGTCGCGCAGTACCGTGCGCCACGCGCTTAAGGTGTTAGTTGACGAGGGCCTGATTCGAACCGAGCGCGGGCGCGGCGCCTTTGTGGCCGACACGCCGGCGCTCCACGAGAACAACCTGGTGTTTTCGAGCTATACCAAGCAGGTCGAAGGCCAGGGTATGAAGCCCACCACGCGCACGGTGGACTCGGGCTTTGCCAAAGCAATGGGCAGCGTGGCCAAGTTCTTTGACGCTAGCGTGGGCAGCAAGCTTGTCAAACTTGTCCGCCTGCGTTACCTGGACGATGCGCCGCTGTGCCTGGAGACCACCTATTTGCCGCCAAGCTTTGGGTCGCTCATCGATCGCGATATCAACGGTTCGCTCTACGCCACGCTGCGCCAGGAATTCCATCGCGCGCCGGCACAGGGGCACAAGACCTTTGAGGTGTGCTACGCCTCGCAAAACGAGGCATTTTTGCTCAACGTTGAGCGCGGGCAGGCGCTGATCCTGATCACCGACTACGTCTACGACACCGACGGTCGCCCGCTCCATGTCTCCAAGCGCATCCAACGTACCGACCGCGCCAAATACACCGAGCCCATCGGCTAGCGCACCAAACGAGGCAAAATGTACCTAATAAACGTTTTACCTGCGGTTTTTATTAAATCTCAAGCCGGCATGGCGCAAATGCCAACATCGCCTGGCAACACTCGCCGCCCAAGCTCAACTGTTCCTGCCCAAAATATCCAGCACCGTAAATCTAAGTGAGTAGACTTTTCGCGAGCTGCCGAGCACATTCAAAACAGCCACCTCCGTGACCTGCGGTTTTACTAAGGCAGATACGCTTTGTGCTCGGCCTGCGCCAAAAAAGTCTACTCACTTAGCCCGCAAGGCGTCCCGAGGGGACAATCCAGGTCAAAATAGCGTACAAACGCCACGCTACTTGCGGCGATTTGATACCACAAGACAGCCAAAAACCTGCCAAAATAAACCTGTCCCTAAATGGCAGGTTTGGGGAGGTCGGGGAACCAGGTTGGTTTGGGTTGGTTGGGAACGCGCTCGGCTAGGACCAGCTCCATCCAGCACATGTCGTACCAGCGGCCGAACTTTTGGGCGCAGCGGTCGAAGGCACCCACCAGGCGATACCCCATATGGGCATGGAAGTCCTGGCTGTTGTGCGTCAGGTACTCGTCGTCTTTGTCGTGCGGTACGGCGATGAGCGCACACATGTTGGTGATACCCATCGCGACCAGGCATTGCTTGAGCGCATCGTGCAGTTTGCGGCCCAGCCCACCATGGCGCACATCGCGCGCCAGGTAGATCGACGTCTCGACCGACCAGTCGTATGCCTCGCGGCTGTTGAGCGGGCTCACGTAGGCATAACCCACCGGACGCCCGTCCAACTCCATCACCAAATACGGATAGCGCTTGAGTGCACGCGCAATGCGCCCGGCAAATTCCTCGACGCTCGGCACCTCGTATTCGCAGGTAATCGCCGTCTTGAGCACATACGGCTCATAAATGGCAAGCAATGCCGGCGCGTCATCGGGCGTCGCCAGGCGAATCGTCGGCTCGGACATCTCGGGTTTCTCGGGCATACAGCCCCTCCCTCTCAAAAGCAAGGGCCGCCCCACGCCAAATTCAAGCGCAAGGCGGCCCCTCGTCATTACATCAGGCTACAGGACAGCCGCCAACGCGTCGATGTCCTCCTGCGTCGTGGCCCAGCTGGTGCAAAAGCGCACCACCGTGTGGGTCTCGTCGTACTTTTCCCAATACTCGATCGAGGCATGCTCGCGAATGCGGGCCATGTCCTCGTTGGGCAAAATCACAAACTGCTGGTTGGTGGGCGTCTCCAAGAAGAACTGGTAACCGCGCCCGTGCAACACACGACGCAGCGCCTGCGCGGTCTCGATCGCCTGGCGACCGATCTCAAAATACAGGCCGTCGGTAAAGAGCGCCTCAAACTGCACACCCGTCAGGCGGCCTTTGGCGAGCAGTGCGCCATGCTGCTTAATACGCGGAATGGGATGCGCCGGAGCGTGCATGCCGCAAAACACCACGGCCTCGCCGCACAGAGCGCCGCACTTGGTGCCACCGATGTAGAACACGTCGCACAGCTGCGCCAGCTCGGGCAGGGTAATGTCGCACCCATCGGCCGCCAGCGCATAGGCCAAGCGCGCACCATCCACAAACAGCGGAATCTGGCGCTTCTGGCACACCGCATGAATCGCCGCGAGCTCGGCCTTGGAGTACAGCGTGCCGTACTCGGTCGACATGCTCACATACACGGCGCCCGGAAACACCGTGTGTTCGTAGCTCTCGTTTTCGTAGAACACCTGGATATAGTTCTCGAGATCCTCGGCATGCATCTTGCCCTCGTAGCCGGGGATGGTGAGCACCTTGTGGCCGCCAAACTCGATGGCACCCGCCTCGTGGCAGGCGACATGGCCGGTCTCGGCGGCAACAACGCCCTCGTAGGGCGCAAGCAGCATGTCAATCACCGTCGCGTTGGCCTGTGTGCCGCCCACCAGGAAAAATACATCGGCATCAGGAGCCTGGCAGGCCTCACGGATAAGCTGCTTGGCACGCTCGGTGTGTGCATCGGTACCGTAGCCGGGCTGCGGCTCCATATTGGTGTCGACGAGCGCCTGCAGCACTGCCGGATGTGCGCCGTGGGAATAGTCATTGTTGAACGCGAGCATGATAATCCTCTCTAGCCGGGCACGAGCCCGATGATTCAGATGGGGCTATTGTACGCCGCCCGGATAGGCAATGCGCGCGGCAAGGCACTCAAGCGCCAGCACCAGGGCAAAGCCGCAGCTCACGTCACTCAAAAAGTGCGCGCCGATCACGATGCGACCAAAGGCGACGAGCGCCGCGACCACAGCCGCCGCCCAAAAGATCACGCGGCGACGCGAAGGTTTTTCCTTAAAGGCTGCCGCGGGAAGCCCGGCGAGCATAAGGCCGATCGCCGCATGCGCCGTGTGTCCGCTCGCAAACGACTTAAAGCCGTCCTTGATCACGCCGGCGGCGATATAGGCCCACTTGTCGGGGTTGCCGATCACCCACCACGGCTGAAAATCGAGCCCCGGCGTGACCTCGATCACGCGCATGCGCGGGCGCGACCACAGCGGCTTGACGATCACGTTGAGGATAATGGCCTGAGCGACCCACACGGCAAGCACCATCAACGCCCAGCGCGTAAGCTCGTCGGGCTCGGTCGTGCGCGTGAGGCGATAGGCGATGAGGTTGGCGACGATGACCAGCACAAACGTCAGCACCAACTGAAACGCGATGAGTTTGCCGCCAACCTTCAGAGACGAAACGATCTCATAGCCGGCCAGGCCAACGTTGACAAGGACGCCGAGCACGGCGAGCCATTTGCTCCCTCTGGAATCGGGACGCACCGCGCGCACGAGCATAACGCCCGCAACGCTCGCCGTCAGCTCAAACGGCAGCTCGCCGGCGGCCTCGATAAAGCGACCGTACATGCTGCCGATGTTGAACAGCGCGCTCGAGATCTGATAATCGAAGAAGCTGCCCACGCCCAGACAAAGGCACAGGACGACCGCGATCATGGCGACATCTTTCTTATAGATGTATCCGAACATGCTTTCCTTTCGATGGGGCTGGAATCAACCTGCAACGTGGCGGGACAAAGAGCCACTGATGTCTTTGTCCCATATATTCCCTTACTGGTTGAGCATAAGTGAGCGAAAACGTCCCATTTGTGGCAAGGTGACCCGAAGGAGGAGGGAAGCGTACTTGCGTACGCGACCGACGAGTGAGGGCCAGATTGCCACAAATGGGGTGTTTGCAGCGTCGACCCATTAGTCGTCATCGCTGACGCCCAACTGCTGCAACAGCATGAGTGCCGCGGCCACGGGGCCGGTACCGTCGTTGGCGTCGAGACCGCGACCCAGGCCGCTGCCCGCGCCGGCGCCCGCCTTGTAGGGCACCGACAGTTTGCGGCTCTTGGGGAAGCTCACCGCGCCATAGCGGGTCTTTAGCTCAAAGGCCACCTTCTTGGGCACGTCGACGCCCAAAAACGTGATGCGACCGCCGCTGAGCGTGACGCTCTCGAGCCCCAGGCGCTCGCCGCGAATGCGGATTCGTGCGCGATTGAACAGGTTGAGTCCTGCCAACGGCAGCTCGCCATGCGCGGCCTCGGTCTCTTCCTGCACCTCATCGATGCTCTCCAGGTCCTCGGCCGCTGCGAGCCTGCGGTACACGAGCACGCGCTGATCCACCGCCGGCAGGTACTCCTCGGACAAGAAGTAGTCGGCCGGCAGGTTAATGCCCACGCTTGCCGCCTCCACGCCGGCATCGTCATCGCCGCGCGCCTCGGCTACCGCCTGGCCCAGCATCTGCGTAAACAGGTCAAAGCCCACGCTCGACAGGTTGCCGTGCTGCTCGGCGCCCATAAGCGAGCCGGCACCACGGATCTCCAGGTCGCGCATGGCGATGCGCATGCCGCTGCCCAGGTCCTGGAACTCGGAAAGTGCGGTCAGGCGCGCTGTCGCCTCCTCGGTGAGTGGTAGCTCGCCCGGGAACATAAAGTACGCGTAGGCCTGCGTGGAAGAACGGCCCACACGGCCCTTGAGCTGGTAGAGCTGCGCCAGGCCCAGACGCTGCGAATCCTCGATGATCAGCGTGTTGGCGGTCGCGTTGTCGATGCCGCTCTCCACGATGGTCGTGGCGATGAGCACGTCGATCTTTTTGGTCGCAAACTCGATCATCACGTCCTCGACCTCGCGCGGGCTCATCTTGCCGTGCGCCACGCCCACGCGCGCCTCGGGCGCGGCCTCGTGCACGCGCGCCACGGCGTCGTCGATGGTCTTGACGCGGTTGGACACGTAATACACCTGACCGCCGCGGCCCACCTCCAGGCGAATCGCCGCGCTCACCACATCGGGGTCGTACTCCCCCACGTGCACGATCACGGGACGACGCCCAGTCGGCGGCGTCGTGATCAGGCTCATGTCGCGCACGCCGCTCGTGGCCATCTGCATGGTACGCGGGATGGGCGTGGCCGAAAGCGTGAGCACGTCGATCTGCTCGCGCAGGTTCTTGAGCTGCTCCTTGTGCTGCACACCAAAGCGCTGTTCCTCGTCGATGATCACCAGGCCCAGGTTCTTGGGGTTCACGTCGGCCGAAAGCAGACGGTGTGTGCCGATCAGCACATCGATCGTGCCCTCGGCAAACGCCTTGAGCGCGCGCTTTTGCTGCGCCGGCGTGCGAAAGCGGCTGAGCACCTCGACCTCAAGGCCAAACGGGGCAAAGCGTTCAAAGAACGTCTCGTAGTGCTGCTGGGCAAGAATAGTCGTGGGGCAGAGTACCATGACCTGGCGGCCGGAGTCCACGCACTTAAACGCTGCGCGCAGGGCGACCTCGGTCTTGCCAAAGCCCACGTCGCCGCACAGCAGGCGGTCCATGGGCTTGGGTGCCTCCATGTCCGCCTTAATGTCGGCAATAGCCTCCAGCTGGTCGCGCGTCTCGTCGTAGGGGAAGCTCTCCTCCATCTCAATCTGCTCGGGCGTATCGGGCGGACAGGCGATACCGGTAATCGAAGAGCGGCGCGTATACAGGTCGACCAGGTCAAACGCCAGCTTTTTGGCATTCTTGCGCGCCTTGTTGGTGGCACGCGTCCAGTCGGCGGTGTTGAGCCTGGTCAAGCGCGGTTTATCGCCGTCGGGGCCAACATAGCGCGTGATGCGGTCGACCTGCTCGAGCGGCACATAGAGTTTGTCGCCGTCGGCGTATTCCAGCAAGAAGTAGTCGCGCTCCTTGCCGCCCACTTCCTGGCGCGCGATCTCGCTAAAGAGCGCGATGCCATGCGTTGCGTGCACCACGTAGTCGCCCGGCTTAAAGGGGAAGGTGATCTGCGTAATGTCGACCTTGCGGCGGCTGCGCGCGCGGTTGGCGTCCATGCGGGCGTTGAGGTCGGTGATCGAGAACACGGCCAGATTGGCATCGGGCACCACCACGCCCTGCGGTAGAGCGGCATCCACAAAGGTCACGCGTCCGCGCGAGATGGTGGGCACGGCGGCACCAGCGGCAGCCTGGGCCGCGCCCGCCTCGAGCGAGCGGGCGTTGAGCGCGTCGGCATGGCGCTCGCGAATCGAAGCATGGGCCGCCTGACGAGCAGCACGGTCGTCAGAATCCGCCGCCGCCACGCGCACGCGGTCGCCGATAACGCCGGCGTTTTCGGGGGCGGCCGTCAGCGACTCCTCAAAGGTGATGCCCTCGTCGCCAAAGGTGAGCTCCATCGACTCGCGCGCACCGCGGTCGGGAATGGCAAACACGCAGGCATAGCGCTTGCCCACGACCTCCTGGATGCGCGTCATAAAGCGATTGTCCGAGCCCGCAATGGCCGGCTGCTCAATCTTGAGCTCGGCTGTAACCGCACCGCCGGCACGAATCAGGCTCACGTAGTTCAGGCGCTGCTGAGCACCAAAGTCGAGCTGTTGGGCACGCACGTACAGGCCGTCCAGACGGTCAATCCCCGCCTCGCCGGCACGGGCCTCGATATCCTCGTAGGCGCGCAGGCAGTCATCGAACAGCGAGCGCGGCTCGGACAGGACCACAAGTGCCTTGCCGCTCACGTGCGCCAACGGGCTCACGGTCTGGCCGTACATCACCGGCAAAAAGCGGTCGAGCTCGGGCGTGACGATGCGCGCGTCCACCATCTCGAGCAGCGCCGCCAGCTTGCTATCGCTCTGGCTGGCGCGATAGAGCGCCACGTGCATGTTGTGGACGGCCTCGTCGGTGAGCGCCAGCTCGCGGCACGGGAAGATCTCGATGCTGTCCTCGTTGCCGATGGTTTGACCCGTAGAGCTCACCATGCGGCGGATGCGGTCGATCTCGTCGCCAAAGAACTCAATGCGCACGGGTGCTTTTTCCTGCGCGGGGAACACCTCGACGGTATCGCCGTGTACACGGAACAGGCCGGGCGCGTCGGCGGCACCGGCATTGGTGTAGCCCATGCCCACCAGGCGCTGCGGCACCTCGTCGAAGGGAATCTCCTCGCCCACCGCAAAGGTGGTGGACTCCCAATAGCGGCTCTCGACCGGCGGCACGCAACGCAGTAGCGCGCGGGCCGAGGCGACCATGATGCAGTTATCGCCGCGCACGATGCGCCCTAAAGCCTCGCAGCGTTGGGCCACCACGGCGTCGTCGGGCGCCTGCTCACGCCATGGATAGTCTTTGCGCTCGGGAAAGCGGCACACATGCGCCAGACCCACATAGGCGGCCAGGCTGCGCGCGGCGCGATCGGCCGCGTCCTCGCCGCTCACGATGTAGACCGTGGGACGCGGACGGCGCGCAAACTGAGCTGCCGCCATGAGCGTGCGGCCCGACTGCGACACGGCCAGCGTCACGTCCTCGCCGGCATCGAGTCCGGCCTCGACGGTCTGCAGTGCCTCGGCAGTGTAGAGCTGCGCGGCTATACGGTGAATGAGCATGTGGTCCTCCGGCATCGCAACGCCAAAAGCCCGCCGGGGCAGGCTCGGCGGGTCGTACATCAAAACTATTGTTTGTCATGGTAACGCATGGGGCGGACGCGCCGGCGCGCACCGGGCAGCTACCCCAAAACGCGCACGCTGGGGCACAAATCTGCCAGCGGACACTCGTCACACTTGGGTTTGCGGGCGTCGCAGATCTCGCGGCCAAAGGTGATCCACTGATGGTTGACCGACTCCCAATACTCGTGCGGCAAAATCTTGAGCAGATCCTGCTCGGTCTTGAGCGGTTCCTTGGCATGCGTCTTGGGACTCAGCATCAGGCGGTGCGCAATGCGGTTGACGTGCGTGTCCACCGCAATACCCTCCACGATGCCATACCCCACGTTGAGCACGATGTTCGCCGTCTTGCGTCCCACGCCCGGCAGCTTCACGAGTTCCTTCATGTCGGCCGGCACCTCGCCGTCATAGTCGGCGACGATCATCTGCGCGGCCTCGACGGCATGCTTGGCTTTGCTCTTGTAGAAGCCGAGCGACTTGATGGTGTCTGCCACGTCAGCTACGCTCGCCCCGGCCATGGCCTCGGGCGTGGGCCACTGGGCAAACAGCCGCGGCGTCACCTTGTTGACCTGCGCATCGGTCGTTTGCGCCGAAAGCAGCACCGCGATCAGCAGGCGGAAGGGATTCTCGTGGTCCAAAAAGCACTCGACCGGGCCATAGCGACGGTTGAGGCGCTCACACACCTCGATGGCGCGCTCGCGCTTGGCGGCATTGGTCTCGCGTGGCATAACGACTCCTCGGCTCAACGGCACAATAAACTTATGGGCACAATTGTCCCACGTCCGAGACGTTTACGCCTCCAAGAATGCGCCGGTCTGACGGCTCCACAGGTTCGCGTACTCGCCGCCCGCCTCGACGAGCTGCACATGCGTGCCGTCCTCGACGATCTCGCCATCCGCCAGTACCACGATGCGGTCGAGCGCCGCCACGGTGGACAGGCGATGCGCCACCACAATGGAGGTGCGGCCGCGCATCAGGTTCTCGAGAGCTTCCTACACCAGCGCCTCGGACTCGCTGTCCAGGGCAGAGGTCGCCTCGTCGAGCACCAGAATCGGCGCGTCGGTGAGAATCGCGCGGGCGATGGCCACGCGCTGACGCTGGCCGCCCGAGAGCTTGACGCCGCGCTCGCCCACCATGGTGTCAAAGCCACGAGGCAAGCGGTCGATAAACTCCAGGGCGTTGGCCAGGCGCGCAGCCTCGCGAATCTGCTCATCAGTGGCGTTGGGACGACCGTAGGCAATGTTTTCTCGAATGGAGCGGTGGAACAGCAGCGCTTCCTGCGGCACGTAGGCAACCTGGCGGCGCAGGCTCTGCTGCGTGCAGCGCGAGACATCCTGACCGTCCACGAGCACGCGGCCGCCCTGGACATCGTCCAGGCGCAGCAGCAGCTTGGTGAGCGTCGTCTTACCCGAGCCCGATTTGCCCACCAGGCCCACGCGCTGGCCCGCCGCCACATGAAGTGTCAGGTCATCGAACACGTTCTCGCCCGCCGCAGCGTCACGGTACGCAAAGCTCAGGTGCTCAAAATCAATCGCGCCCTCGCTCACCTTGAGCTCGGGGGCATCCGGGTCGTCTGCCACCAAGCGTGGCTCGTCCAGCACGCGCGTCATCTCGGCCGCATCGCCCAAAGCGCGGTTGATACGCTGCATCATGGAACTCACGTAGTTCAGGCGCATGGTGAGGTTATAGGTGTAGGTAAAGATCATGACGAGCGAGCCGGCCGAGATGCCAAACCACGCGTTGCCGCCCGCCACGAACACACTCACCACGGTCATGGTGATGACGATAAGGCCCGAGGTCGTAAAGTTGCGCTGCATCATGGCGTGCATCGAGACCGTCTCGGCATCGCGCGCGGCGCGGTCGGCGGTGTCGAACAGATCGCGTTCAAAGTCCTCGCGCCCGCAGGTCTTGACGGCCAAGATGTTCGTGACCGCGTCGGAGAGCACGCCCGAGAGCTTGTTCTGCGCGGCGGACGTCGCGGCCGAAAGCGGCATGATGCGCTTGTACATAAGCCAGACAAACGCGATGTAGACGACCATGATGCACACCAGGATCACGGTAAACGTCGGCACCACCGGGGCGAGTGCGGCCACGGTACAGATGACCGAGGTGATGGTGGGGATGAGCGAATACACCGTCACGTCCACCAGACCCGTGTAGCCGCTCATAAAACGGCTCGTCTGGCTCACGAGCGATCCGCCAAAGCGGCTGGTGTGGAATGTCATGGATTGATTGGAGAGCGTGTCAAAGCACAGGCGCGCCAGGTGATAGTTGCCCGCAATCTCGAGCTTGTAGACGGTGTAGTCCTGTAGCTTGGAGAGGATCTGACCCACCAGGTTAACGAGTACGAGCGCCAGAATGTAAGGGCCAAAGACCTCAAACACCTGGTCGCCCGCCACGGGGCCGGCTTGGACGCGGTCGACGATGAGGGCCATAACGTAGGTGTTGGCAAACGTGAGCAAAAAGATGTAACCCGCCGACGAGAACACCGAGAGAAAGACAATCAGCGGCTGTGTGCGCGTGACACCCCAAAACCGCTGCAGCGTGCGGCGCACGGTGGAGCGGCTGAGCGGACTGGTGCTTCTCTGAGACATGGGCTTCCTTTCGCATCTGATAGGGCGAAACGCCATTGTTGCACATTGAAGCGCACTTCAGGCAAGCGCGATGCGAAAAGCGCCCGCGCCGTGCTTGCGCAGGCGCCCCGCCGTCAGATGCAGCTAGTCCTCGTCTTTTTGGTCTGCGGGCAGGTCTGCGGACTCCAAGCCCAAAATCGCGTCGGCCTCCCGCGCGTCTTCCAGCGCGTCGATGTCCTTGAGTTTGCGCTCCATGACGTTGGTGCGCGTGGTAATGATGCCCTCGACCGTTTTGCCCGCGGTCTCGATCTGCTGCTGGGCGCGGCGCAGCGCCGCCCGATAACGCGGCAGCTCGGCCTTGACGGCGGAGAGCACGCGCAGCACGTCATCGGTGCGTTTTTGCAGCCTAAACGTCTGGTAGCTCATCTGCAGGCTGTTGAGAATGGCGGCCATGGTGCTGGGGCCGGCAACGTTGACGTGATAGTCGCGGCCCAGGGTCTCAATAAGCCCGGGGCGACTGACGACCTCGGCATACAGGCCCTCAAACGGCACGAACATAATGCCAAAGTTGGTGGTCGCGGGTACGCTCAGGTACTTTTCGCAGATGTCCTTTGCCTCGCGCTTCACCATCATATCGAGCGCCTTGCGCGCAGCGGCAACGGCCTCCGCGTCGCCCGACTCCTGCGCGTCGAGCAGGTGCTCGTACGCGTCGCCCGGAAACTTGGAGTCAATCGGCAACAGCACGGGGTCGCCCTCGTCCACCGGCAGCTTGACGGCAAACTCAACGCGTTCCGAGGCGCCGGGCTTGGTGGCGACGTTTTCCAGATACTGGTCGGGCGTGAGGATGTCCGCCAGGATCGCGCCCAGCTGCACCTCGCCCAAAATGCCACGCGCTTTGACGTTGCCCAGCACGCGCTTAAGGTCGCCCACGCCGGTGGCGATAGACTGCATGTCGCCCAGGCCCTTGTACACGGCCTCGAGCTGGTCGCTCACCTGCTTAAACGATGCCGACAGGCGATCGTTGAGCGTACGGGAGAGCTTCTCGTCCACCGTCGCACGCATCTGATCGAGCTGCACGTTGTTGTCTTTGCGGATGGCGCCCAACTGGGCATCGACCGTCTCGCGCACCTTGTCCAGGCGGTGCTCGATGCCCTCGCGGTTGGCGCCGAGCTGTTGGGCCGTCTCGCGGCGCAGGTCATCCATACGGTCGCCGGCCTGCGAGAACTCTCGCGCGATGGTCAGGTAGCGTTGCTGCTCCACGGCCGCATCGGTCGTCTGCTGCTGCGCGATGGCGTTTGCCGTGCGGCGGGTTTCTGCCAGCGCGACGTTGAGGGCATCGAGCGCGCTGTTGGCCTGCTCGAGTGCCGCGAGCGTTTCCGCTTCGTTGCCGCCACGCTCTCGCAACTCGGCACGAAGGCCCTTAAGCTGCAGGGCGCAGACCGCAGCAACTCCCACCGCCACCAAGGCAATCACAACAAGCGCAATATCAATAGCAGACATAGACTCCGCCCAACAAACCCAATCGATTATCAATCAAAACCGCGATCAATCTTACCCCGCCACACGCACCGGGCGCCCGGCCCCTTCTTGGGTGCTTCTCTCCTCCGCATATTCCATAATGCGACGCGCTGTCTTCCTGCTCACCTTCGAGTCATCACCGGCTAAGTATGCGTACACGTTTCCCTTATTCAGATTCAAATCGCGGCAGAGACCGTAGCGCGTTACACCCGATTCCTCCAATGCTTTAAGTGTTCTCTTTCTCATCAGGGCGTTCACCCTTCTGTCGGCCGCTGGCTTTTCTTTCACCCCTCTATACGCACGCCAAACGTTGGCGTAACGATTGGGGAGCTTATCCTCGGAGCATAGAGATGCCAGGCTACTCGCTTGGCCATACAGAGACAAAACACCTCGATAGCCCTCTTCCATCCACGAGCCCTCGGATAAACCCAGAACGTATTCGGCCTTACCCTGCGCCAAAGCGAGCAAAAACAGAGGCTCCGCCACACGCGGCTCAACCGTTGTTGCCTGCTTTACAAGCTTCCTAAAACTCAGCGACTGCTGTCCGGACAGCTCTCGGCAATAGCCTTTCAAAAATCCCTCAAAAGTCAGATTCAACCGAGCACCTCCTTTTTGTATTGCCTGTATGCACAGACCATCTCTTGATAACTCCGCTCTGAAGGCGACGAGGCCAACGCCTCTCCTTCATCGAATATAAGCCGCTCGAGCAGATCCCAATCAAGTCGGTCGATAAATGTTCGACTATGGAGGTCGACGATGTCGTTCGGACGATAGGCATAAAGCTTCATCACCGCCAGATCCTCCAAAGATGGCGTAAAGTACCTGATAAAATGCGCCCCGATCTCCAATGGGATCAGTCGATCTTCGTAATTGAATGGCATCTGGTTGCAATATGCCACTACCATGCCATTCACCTCGGGGTATCGAGCTATGATCTCGCGGAGGCACCTGTCTGCCTCAAACACATCAATGTCATGTGTAACCGACCGATTCGTCACATCGTTTAGCATGAAGGCGCTTCCTCCCACCAATACAACGCTCGGCCTATCGTCTCTTGGACCTATTTCCAGCTCCGCCTCTTCGTCAATATCCAAAAGAGTCTGCTCTAAATCCTGCTTATACATAGCAAATCCTATTATTATTCATCTTCAATAATACTATTCAGTCGCACGACAGGACCCACAGGATGCAAGAATCCTACTCGTGGCGAGAATCCCTACACCCTAGAAGTCCTAATGTGACAAACGCTAACTCTCCCAGCCGGCGCGGATGGTTGTTGTGACGTCACCTAGGCGCTGGCCTAGGGCCGCTAGATGCTGGAGCACCTCGTTGGGCGATGCGCCGTTGAGGATGCACGTGAGGGCATACGACGCCAGAAAGATGGCCGCAAGCCCCAGCGGGATGAGCACGATCATCGCCAAGGTGCGCAGGCGCTGGCCCACGCGGCGACGACGCGCACGACGCTTGTCGAACGCGAGCTCCTGCGCATATGAATCTTGCTGTACGGAATAGGCCTCTGGTGCCGATTCACACCCGGGCACAGCTGCAGGTACAGCAGCGGGCACGACATTTTGCGCAAAGGGCTGGACTGCCGCCCCTTGCATTTGCATCTCCATGAGTCGTTGCTGCTGACGCAGCATGCGCTCAGCTTGTTGCTGCGGAGTCTCAAGAAACAAATCCATGCTGGCCTCCAAAATCGGAGCATTCGACGCTTACGCCCAGCATCCCGCACCGCCATGACCGCGACAACGCAATCCGTAGCAATAGCCGCAAAGTTTCTTGTTGACAAAAGCTGTCGAAAACCTCAACAACTCCCCTACCAGCACTTTCTCTGAGCTTTTTTCGCCAACAATCTTTTGGCCTTCCACCCTTACGCCAACTGACCAAAATCTAACCAAAAGCTTGACGAAAATTGTGGGGACAGGGACCCCACACAAAAACGTGCCGCCCCAAAAGGGGCGGCACACAAACTTCTAATCAGCTTTTCAGTAACGAGCACGCGACGACCCGAAGCCGGAGCGCAGGGCGGGAGGCCGGATCGCCTTCCCTCAACGCGACCCTGCGGAGCCGTGAGCGGGGAGGGAAGGCGATCCGGCCTCCCGCCCTGCGCTCCGCAGCAGCCAGCGCCAAGCGCTAGTAGTTCACCACCTGCTCCTCAAAGTACGCCTTGGGGTGGTTGCACACCGGGCACACCTCAGGCGCCTCGGCACCCACATGCAGGTGCCCGCAGTTCAGGCACTTCCACACCTTTACGCCCTCACGCTCAAACACCTCGCCCGACTCGATGCGCTCGACGAGCTTGTTGTAGCGCTCCTCGTGGGCCTTCTCGACGGCGGCGACACCACGGAACTTTGCGGCAATCTCGGCAAAGCCCTCTTCCTCGGCGGTCTTGGCAAACTCGTCGTACATCGTGGTCCACTCGTAGTTCTCACCCGCGGCGGCATCGCGCAGATTGTCCAGGGTATCGGGGACGGCGCCATCGTGCAGATACTTAAACCACAGTTTGGCGTGCTCGGACTCGTTGCCAGCCGTCTCGGCAAAGATGTTCGAGATCTGAACGTAGCCGTCCTTCTTGGCCTTGGAGGCATAGTAGCGATACTTGGTGTGTGCCTGGGACTCACCGGCAAAAGCGGTCTCAAGGTTCTTCTTGGTTTGAGAATTCTCAAAATCCATAGGTGTACTTCCCTTCAACGCATGCCGCCCGTAGGCTTCGAGCGGCCTCGTCTTTAGGATGCCCTCATGCCGAAAATCTAAACCTTACAATCCTGTTCTTCAGATTTGCACGGGCTAGATGCTCAGCCAGCGATCGCCCTCGGCTCGGCAAAAGCCCTCACGCTCCAGGTCGGCCAGAATGCCCGCGACAAGCTCGCGCTCGACCGGTCCACGCCCAGCCGCCGCTTCCATCTCGTTAACGCCCACCACGGCATCAGCAAGCGTAATCCCCGCCGGCTGGCCATCGCGCGCTGCCAGCAACATGCGCACGATATGCGCGCGCTTTTGGCGACGTGAGCCCTCAAACTTTGATTGATGGCTATAGCCCGCCGAGCGCCTGGACGGATTGGGCAACGTCTTTTTTAGATATGCGCCGTAATCTAGCAACGCGTAATACCACGCGCGCGGCGTATCGGCATCATCGAGCGGCACGGCAAAGGGAGCGATCTCGTCGGTCGCCGCACCGGGGGCCGCCGGACAGGCCGCCTGAATCAGCGGCACCAGCTCGCGATCGGGAACAGCCGGTACATCGGGAAAGAAGTGATGCAGAAAGACCGTGCGCACGTTGGTCTCCAGATACACGCCCGGAAGATCAAACGCAAACGACCGGATACCTTGCGCCGTTGCCGGGCCAATACCAGGCAGAGCGACCAAGTCACGCGTCTCGTGCGGAAACTCCCCGCCCCAATCCTCTACGACCCGTTGAGCGGCCCCGTGAAGCGCCAGAGCGCGTCGGTTGTAGCCCATGCCCTGCCAAGCGTCCAAAACATCGGAAGGCGCGGCCTGGGCAAGCGCCTGCACGGTCGGAAAGCGATCGAGCCACGCCGGCATACGCGTCTCCACGCGTGGCACCTGTGTTTGCTGCAACATGACCTCGGAAAGCCAAATGATGTACGGATCGCGCGTGCGGCGCCACGGAAGGTCGCGATAACGCAGGACCCCTTCCGAACGAATCATCGAACGAAAGGGGTCCTGAATCATATCTATGCTCCTTATGCGGCGCTATTCCTCCCGGCATGTATACGCACAGGTGGCGTACTCGGGAAACGCTTCGCGGTCGGCGAACTTGGGATCGACGGCCGGGAACTGGCGGTGAGCGACGATGTCGCCGAGCGAAACGGAATCGAGGTAGTCGCGCATCAATGCTTGAGCTCCGGCCCACAGGGGATGATAGCAGCACGTGCCCATGCGTGCACAGTCGCCATCGGGTGCGGTGCAATCATTCATAACCATAGGGCCCTGAACGGCCTCGACGACCTGACGAATGGTAACGTCGTCCGGACTGACCTTGAGACGCATGCCACCGTGGACGCCACGCAGGCTCTCCACAATACCGGCCTGGACCAAACCGTGCTGAATCGAGCGGGCAAACGAATACGGGACATTGACCTCTTCGGCAGCGGTGCGAACAGAAAGCAAACGCTCCGGATCCTCGGCAAGCATCGCCAACATACGAAGGGCGTAATCAGTCTTCCTCGATATGTCCATTTTTCCCCTTTCAAGGAATACGAACAGCTCGAACGAGCTCCGGGGCCGAGCTTGTGTCGAGACGCTAAATGACCGCAGGACATCCAAATGGTAAATCGGATATCCACTGAGTGCCGCGCTTGGAGCGAAATGCATCAGATGCGGCCTACAGTGCAATTTAGTATAACCTAACTCCCTGTCTCGTTGAACAGGTGTTGCGCAACAAAGCTGTTGTTTAGACAGATATGCTTATTAGATTTTACTTGCGTTCCCGAAGGGGCGGGGATTCTGGGCGAAGATGCGCCAGGGCGATCGTTCTATCGAAACAAAGTGCATCAAACGCAAAAAGCCACGTCCGAAGACGTGGCTTTAATTGCGTTGGCGGGAAGTACGGGGCTCGAACCCGCGACCTCCGACGTGACAGGCCGGCGCTCTAACCAAACTGAGCTAACTCCCCAGGCAGGCGTTCGCGTTTGTTTCCGCTCGCGTGCGCTGCGGGGATTAGTATACACAGAAGTCTGTCCGGCGCGCAACAACTTTTTTGAAAAAATTTTTTGGTCCCTCCGGGAGGGTCTCCGGGGCCGGCGGGCGCGGGTTAAGTTTGCTGCTCTACAGTCCTGCGCAAGACGGAAAGCACATTAAGTGCTTTCCTTTGCGTGCGGAACTCGCGACAAACTTAACCTCCGCCCTCAGCCCCGGAGACCCTCCCTGCCGTCACTTTCTTCAACCAGTTCTTGTTGCTCGCCGCTTCGCGGCTCGGCGGCCCCGTTCTCCGTGGCGGGGTTGTCTTAGATTCTTGTTGAGACTCTGCCTTTGGCTCAAAGAAAACGGGGGATGCATTGTGCATCCCCCGTTTTTGTTGCGGTTAGTCCAAGTCAATAAACTTGGTGCTTAGGATCTTGCCGTCTTTAACGAGCATTCTGGCCATGGTGGGGCCTCGGCTGCCTCTGGGGTAGCTGGCGCTGCCCGGGTTGAGGACTAGGCAGCGGCCCACCTGGGCTTCTTTGGTTACGTGGGTGTGGCCGTTGATGGCTACGTCCACCGATCCCACTGGGAGGTCTTCGCGGTAGTGGGCTACGGCGAATTTGAGGCCTTCGTAAGTAAAGAGCGCAAGACGGTCTACATCGGGGCCGTAGTCGCGGTAGTAATCGTTGTTGCCCAGTACGGCCCGCACGGGGGCGATGGTGCACAGGTGCTCGTAGTCCATCTCTGACGTAAGGTCGCCGGCGTGGATGATCAGGTCTGCGCCCTCAAGCTCATCCAAGAGCGCAGGCGATAAATAGCCGTGGGTGTCCGAGATGATGTCGATGCGCTTGGCGCTTGCACTGTTCATGGGATCCCTTCCGCAAAAAACGATTCGGCAGATACATGCAAAAAAGGCCCCACGGCTCCGCAGACGATGGGTCTACAGGGCTGCGGGGCCAGTGTGCTAGAGACTCAGGGCCTTCTTGAGCGGCACGACGCGGCGGCGCGAAACCGGCACGCGTTCGTCGACGCCCGTAATGCCCAGCTGGATGGCGCCCGAGGGCACCGTCTCAACGTCCGTAACGCACGCCAAGTTGACGATATAGCGGCGGTGAACACGGAAGAAGCCAAAGTCGCAGAGCTTGGCCTCAAACTGCGCCAGCGAGGTCGTCGACAAAAAGCGATCATCGACGGTATAGATGCAGGAGTAATCGTCCTTGGCCATGATAAAGCGAATGTCGTCCACGGGAATGAGCACCTTGCGGCCGCCCTTTTCCACCGGGATACGCTCGATGGTCACTTTGCTGTCCGTAACCGGCTTGGCGCGTTGCATGACCTTCTCGATCGCGCGATCCAAGCGAGCTTCCTCGACCGGCTTCATCAGATAATCGACGGCATCGACGTCGAATGCCTCGACCGCATGGTCGCTATACGCAGTCACAAACACGATCGCCGGCGGATTTTTGAGCTTATGCAGCGCCTCGGCAAGTTGCAGGCCCGAGGCACCGGGCATCGAAATATCGAGAAACACGACATCCACGCGACTTTCCATAAGCATCTCGATGGCGGAGCGGACGCTCGACGCCTCCGTGATCGTGCCGATCTTGCCCGTTTGCTCGAGCAGGAAGCGAAGCTCCGAGCGAGCCGGCGCCTCATCATCCACAATCATCGCACGCAGCATAGGGATAAAACCTTTCGTCAACTAACTACGCCGGGCATCCGTCGCATGACGTTGGGCCCGTAGCCTTTTATTTTACTCTTGAATGTCAAAGATGCTCTCTGACAAATCAAGATGAAGGAGCACTTTGGTGCCCTTGCCCGGCGCCGATTCGACACGCGTATAGGAGTGCGGCCCATAAAAGCGATGGATGCGCTCCGAAATATTGTGCATGGCCACACCGGCGCCGCCACCCTGGGGAGAGCTGGCGTCGGGACGGGCAGAGCGCTCGTCAAACAGTCTGGCGGCGGTACCCTCATCCATGCCCACGCCATTATCGGCCACGGCAATCAAGATTGCATCCTCGCCGTCTTGGTGAACGGTCACGTCGATCCTCAGGGCGTCGTCATCGCCCATACCATGACGTACGGCGTTCTCGACAATCGGCTGGATCACGAACGCCGGCACCAGCGTATCTTCCACGTCCTCGGACACATCGAACGTCGCAAGCACGCGGTCCTCGCCAAAGCGGGCCTTCTCAAAGGTAAGGTAGCGCTTGGTCTGTGCGACCTCGCGCGAGACCGGAATAAGCGATCCCGAGTTGTCGAGCGTGGCACGATAGAACGATGAGAACTCACGAAGCAGTTCGCGGGCCCGCAGCGGGTCGGTGCGCGTAAACGATGCAATGGTGTTCAGCGTGTTGAACAGGAAGTGCGGGTTAATCTGCGCCTGCAGCGCACGCACCTCGGCGCGCGCCGTGAGCTCCTTTTGCACCTCGAGCTCGTGGATGGCGAGCTGTGTGGACAAGATCTCGGCAAAGCCCGAGGCAAGCGCGTACTGGGTACGGTCGACGGCGCGCGGGGTCTTGTAGTAGAACTTGAGCGTACCGACGGTACGATCGCCCACCTTGATGGGGGCGATAATGCCGGCGGGGACTTGGTTGTGCGAGCCGTCCGAGCCCACGACATCCACCATACGGTTGAACGACTGCACGATGCCATGTTCGATAACGTAGCGTGTGGCAAGCGTGTGGATGGGAGTATCGGGCAGCAGTTTTTCCTCAAACTCGCCCGCGCAGGCAAGCACGTTGTCCTCGTCGGTGATGGCCACCGTCATGGCGCGCGTCTCGGGCAAAATGCGCCGGCACACCAAACGCGCCGACTCCTGCGTCAGACCGCCCTTAATGTCCTCGAGCATGGCCGAGGCCACCGAGAGCGTCTCCTCGGTGTACTGGGAGCGCACCGAATCGGGATTGAGCGTCAAAAAGATAAAGATGCACAGAAAGATGCACAGCAGCGCGCAGGCAATCACCGTGGCGATCGGCTCGATACCGGTCACCAAGGCAAAAATAAAGTACACCAGCACGCAAATGGCGCAGGCAACGGCAATGATGCGAAAGATTGATATTGAACTATCGCGCTGGGCGCGGCGGTCGATCATTCGGCCCCCTCCAGGATACTGATCAGTTGTGCGTCACGCCAAAGCCCGTCCATGATCTTGGGCCAAAAGCTCTGGAAACGCAGATAGCTTGCAGCGTTTTGGCGCGCATAGGCCTTTGCCTCGTCGATACCATGGCGCCAGATGCGCAGGTAGCCCTCATGCTCGCGGGTAAACACGCTGCGGACCATAGCGGTCTTGCGCACGCGGTCGTCGAGCTCGCGCGAAATCCACGGGCCCGGGTAGGGCATGAGCGATGCCGCCGTAACGGGGATGAGCTCCTTTTGATGCGCGGCGAACGTCAACTTGGCCCGTTCGTAGTACCAACGGTATACATCCTGCATAAAGCGCGGTGAGCGCTTTTCGGACTCCGGAGGCAGATGGCGCACGGTCCACTCGTTATCAAACCACACGTCGTAGCCAAACATACGCATGTTAAAGAGGTAATCCAAGTCCTCGCCGCGGGTGATAAACGGGTCAAAGGCCACACGCGTAAAGGCGCGGGCGTGCAGGGCCATCAGGCCGCCGCACACGTAGTTGGAGCGCGAGATGCGGGTGCCCGAGAGCGCCTTTTTCATCCAACGGTTGAACTCGATGCGCTTGGTCCACCAACGATGGCAGATGCCCGCCTTGTCCGTGGGAGCCAGCGGCGAGCCGTCGCGATCGTAGAAATAGCCGCTCTTGACCAAGATCGGCAGGCCCTGACGCGTCTGCTGACCCAGCGCGTAGGTCGCGCGCTTCATAAAGTCGGCATCGATGACAGTCTCATCGTCATCCAAAAAGATAACCGCGTCATGCCCCAGCACAGCGGCACAAGCTAGCCCCATGTTGCGGATGGCACCGTAGCCTCGCAGGCTCACGCACTCGCCCGAACCCTTAGGCGCGATCTGAGCAACCCGGTCTGCGATGCGCGAGGCCTGGGTGTTGGTGACAACGGTGACCTTGAGCGTGGGATGCGCGTCGACAATCTCGTGCACGCGCAGCGACACATCGGCTGTGGCAGAAACGGGACAGACCACCAAAAGGATGATGCGCGGGATGTCACGTACCTGCTCAAGCGAGGCCAGGCAGCGGTCGAGTTCGGGATTGTCGGCGTTGAGTCGCGTCGAATGGTCATAGGTGCCAGGGGCGTTTGCGCAAGCGTCATCGCCCGCCCAATACGTTGGAATCACGACCGTGGCGTTCATGCCTTACCCTCCCTGCAACACAAAAACGGGACGCCGCCAAACACAGGCGACGCCCCGCGACCTAGCTGATTCCATCATACCCACTTGGGCAAATCATTGCTCGCAAGTCGCAATGTTTATTGCGGATAACCCCAAAAGAGTACCGTGGACAGGCACAATAGCCGCTCGCTCCTATGCGGCATGCTCTGCCGCCCGGGTCATGCGGGACAGGCGGACCAGCAGCATAAAGCCAACGACCAGCAGCACACCAATGGAAAGGACGCCCAGCGACGGGTTGCCGGTCAGCGAGGTGACGACCGACACCAGGAAGGTGCCCATAACGCTTGCATAACGACCAAAGATGTCAAAGAAGCCGTAGTACTCGTTGGACTTTTCCTTGGGAATAATGCGGCCAAAGTAGCTACGGCTGAGCGCCTGCACGCCGCCCTGGAACAGGCCGACCAAAATGGCAAGCACCCAGAATTCAAAGGCGGTCTTGAGGAAGAACGCGGCAAAGAGCACGATGCCCATATAGGCGGCGACTGCCACCAAGATCATGTTGAGCGTGCCCACGCGGCCGGCGAGCTTGCCGTAAATGATGGCAGACGGAAAAGCAACAAACTGCGTAACGAGCAGAGCCAGCACCAGTTGGGTCGAGTCGATGCCCAAAGCCGATCCGTAGCTGGTTGCCATGGAAATAACCGTGTGCACACCGTCGATGTAGAAGAAGAACGCGATCATGTAGATCAGCACGGTCTTGTTGTGGGCGATCTCGCGCATGGTGTGTCCGACCTCGGAGAACACACCGCCCACGATGTGGCCGATGGTGTCCTCGGGACCGCGCTCGCGACCGTACTTTTGCTTATAGGTGCGAATGAGCGGCAGGGTAAAGATGAGCCACCAGGCACCAGTGATGATAAACGACAGACGCGTTGCCAGCATGGTGGGGACGCCAAGAGCGGGGCCACCCATGATAAGCGCCAAGCAGATGATGAACGGCACGGTGGAACCGATGTAGCCCCAGGCATAACCCGAGCTGGACACGGCGTCCATGCGCTCGTCGGTGGTAATGTCGGGCAGCATGGCGTCGTAGAACGTCATAGAAGAGTTAAGGCCGATGGTGCACAGCACGTACACGGTCAAAAATGCCATGGCGGACATTGGGATAGCCTGCGCCAGGCAAAGAACCAGGCCCGTGAGGAAGAAGCCCAAGAAGAACTTGATCTTGTTGCCGGCGTAATCGGCAAGCGCGCCCAGAATGGGCATGAGCATGGCAATGACCAGCGAGGCAATCGTCTGAGCGTTGCCCCAAGCGACCACCAGGTCTGCCGAGGAAGCACCGGTATTGATGGCGTTAAAGTAGATGGGCACCACCGAGGTATTGAGCAGCACGAGGGCCGAGTTTCCCACATCGTACATGACCCAGTTACGCTCGAGCTTGGTGTATTTCATGGACAGGGACCCTTCGTATTCGCCCGATATGCAGTTAGTTCATCGTACCCCAATTGTCCAGAAGCGCCGGTAAGGATTCGGCAAAGGGGCACGCATGGGCCCTACTCCTCGCGGTCGAACTCTTCGTCGGCGCCGAGCACGCGACCGCTGTAATTGACATGGTTGGTCACGGCTTCCATATCGCCGGTCTCGATAAAGCGGGCGACCGTGCACTCGTAATCGACCAGCGCGCGGTCAAAGACCTCGGGGAAACTCTCGTTCGAGACCTCGTCGGTAAAGGGGTTCTTCCATGCCAAGTGGCCCAGGTTGCCGGTACGCTCGGGCAGCTCGGTCGTCACACGGTGCGCAAGGCCGTCGAGCAGCGAATAATCGTGCACCAAGCCCTCGATCAGGGCAATCGCGCGCGTCTTGGCCGAACCGGCCGGCTCGATAGTGCGGTAGAGCAGCTGCATGTCGGCTACGGCGCCGGCGTACTCCCCCGCCGGGATGTCGATACCGTACACGCGCCCGGCGACGTAGCTCATCAGCACGCCGGCAACACGATTGATGCGGTCGGTCGTGACGATCTCGCCCGCCGGCGGATAATCCTCGACCGTTGCCCCATCGCGCTTGAGCTGCAGCATCAGCACGTCCAGGTCGCTTTCGAGCACGGCGTGAACTTGGCTGCCCGAAGCCTCGAGCTCGGGATCGGAGTCCACAATGCCAAACTGCTGCTCGTAGACAAAGGGGTGGGCATTGCGGTCGAGCACATAGTGCGACAGCAGGCCCAGCGCAAAGGCGCGACCCAGGTTGGCATCGCGCGGTTGCAGGTGCGACACGCCGTCGCGCAGACACGAGAACTGGCGCGACATACGCGAGCGGTGCATGACCTGAGCAAGCAACGTGCAATCGGAAACGCGCGGCGTGAGCATGTGGAAGAAAAACGGGTCGGGGCCCTGGTTGCCCAGGATAAAGGCAATACGCTCCTCGTCGGACGTGATAACGCCCTGCGGAAGACGGTCGATGCTTTCCTCGCCAAACAGATGATGCGTAATGAGCGCAGGCATAATGATCCTTTCGATTTCATTCGATGCCACCCATTATGCCCACCGCGCGCCCGTGCCAAACCTGCGGCAGTAAACGGTGGCGTGCGGACCGCTTACGCAAGCCCCAGGTGCGTCTTAACCTCGGCGGCGCGACGGCGGGACACGGGCACCGTCGAGGTCACGCGATCGAGCCTGAGCTCCATCAGGCCCGTGGAGCCGATCTCGACATTGTGCACGTCTTCCAAATTGACCAGATAACTGCGGTGGACACGGATAAAGCCCTCGGAGGCCAGGCGCCGCTCGAGCGAGGAAATCGACTCATTGATCAGGTATGTTCCCTCGGCGCAGACGGCGTTGCAAAAATCGGCGCGTGCCTCAAAGTAGCAGACATCCGCCACGGGAATGAACACCTTTTTGCCCCCACGATCCACCGTCAGGCGCAATGGCTGGCTCGGAGCATGGACGACACGGCGAGCGCCCAGAGCGGTCTCGATCTTGTCGAGCGCCTTTGACAGGCGGGCATCCTCGACTGGCTTGACGATGTAATCGACGGCATCGAGGTTATAGGCATCGGCCGCATACTCGGCAAATGCCGTCACAAACACCACGACCGGCGGCGTCTTTAGGTTCTGCAGCGTCTCGGCAAGCTCGATTCCCGAGCGACCGGGCATCGTGATATCCAAAAACAAGACGTCGGGCTTGTTCGACAGGATCGATTCCACAGCCTCGGTGACATTGCCCGCCTCGGCAATCTGGCCCACACGCGCATCCTTTTCCAACAGATAACGTAGCTCAGCCCTAATAGGGGGCTCGTCATCAACCACCAAGATGTTCCAGTCTTCGGACATATGCGCTTCCCCTCTTTTTCTCTCAATCCAACCGCGCGCTACACCGTCATCGGCGCCGGCTCATGCGGCTCGCCGTTCAACTCAACGATGACCTGCGTCCCCACGCCCTCCTGGGACTTCACGCGCATGCCAGAATCTTCTCCGTAAAAGAAATGGATGCGCTGAAGCACGTTGAAGAGTGCCAGGCCGCAGCCTCGCTTGATGGAGCCGTCGGCGGTAATGCTCTCGGGCTCCTCTCGACGATGCTGCTCAAACAGGTGCGCGCAGACTTCTTCGCTCATGCCGATGCCGTCATCTTCGACGATGATCTCCAGGCCGTCATCGGTCTCAAAAGCCCTAACATGAATAGTAAGCGGCTCGGTCTCGCGCTGCGCATGCTTGATGCAGTTTTCGAGCAGCGGCTGCAAGATAAACGGCGGTACCAGGCTGTCGCGCACCTCAAAGTCGATGTCGACCGAGACGCGCAGACGGCCGTCGCCATACCGGGCCTGCATAAGATTGATATAACGAGTGCCCTGTTCCACCTCGTGCTCGAGCGTGGTGAGCGTATCGGAGTCAGAAAGCGTCTGACGGTAATAATTGGAAAAATCGATCAGCAGCGATCGCGCCTTGTCGGGCTCGGTTCGAACGAGCGACACGATGGTGCTGATGGTATTGAATAGAAAATGCGGGTCGACCTGCGACTGCAGGGCGCGAAGCTCCACGCGGGCCGTGAGCTCGTCCTGGCGCTCGAGCTCAAAGCTGGCGAGCTGCGTGGAAATGAGATCGGCAAAGCCCGAGGCCAACGCCGTCTGGCGCATATCGATGCTGCTCAGGCGGGGGTAATACAGCTCGAGCGTGCCCACGCAATGCCCGCGCACGGTCAGCGGCGCGACAATGCCGGCGCGCAGACGGGGAAAATAGCCGCCCGTCTCATTGGAGGCGTCGCGCGAAAATACACTCTGTTCGCCGGACTCGATCACGTTGAGCGTGGTCTTGAGCACGACCGGGGTGCCGGCAGGGCACTTTGCCGAGTCCTCGCCCCAGCTTGCCAGCACCTGTTTGCCATCGGTAAAGCAGATGGCAGAGGCGATGGTCTCGGACAGGATAATTTTAGAGGCGCCCAGGGCCGCTTCGGGCGTAAGGCCGCGCGACGTGTAGGCGAATATTTTTGATGCGATGGCGAGCGTACGGTCGGTTGCGCTCGATGTGAGGTCGTCGGGGACCACAAAGACATACGAGAAAAAGAAGCACAGCATGACCAGGCCGGCAATAACGACAACGCCCGGAACGGGATTGGGATTATCGGTTAAATCCCAGATAAGCAGCAGGATAAGCGCCGGAACGACAATACCGAGCAGGATGGCCTGAACCACATGCTGGGCCGTACGAAAGACCTTGGTAGAGTTGTAGCTCTTGCCCAGAATCAGCCTGTTTAAATCCACCGTCATCCCCTCTTGTCCGTAGCACCCATAGCAATAAAGAGGGCCGCAAGCGACCCTCTCCATTGCATTATGCAATCAAAAACTGTGTTTTACATCAAGCCATCGACAAACGGTATCTTAGGCGCTGTATTTGTTAGCCTCACCAAAAGTGCCAGCCTCGACGATCCAGCCGTCCTTCATGATGACGTCCATGTTGTCGGTGTTGAGCACGTGGATGTCGGCGGCGACGTCACCGTTGACAACCAGCAGGTCGGCGCACTTGCCGGCCTCGATGGAACCGGTCTCGTCCTCGATGTGGCACATCTTGGCACCGTTGAGGGTGGCGCAGGTGATGGTCTCGACCGGGGTGAAGCCGATCTTGTCGACAAACTCGTACATCTCCTCGATGGAGCAGGTGCCGTACGGGGTGACGAAGGAGAAGGAGTCGGAGCCGATCGTCATGACGACGCCGCGCTTCTTGGCCTCGCGCAGGCAGTCGTAGTTGCGCTGCAGCTCCTTCTCGACCAGGGTGCCCTCGTACTTGTCGTGCAGCTCGGGGACGTAGACGGGCGGATAGGTGGCGTACCAGGTGGGCAGGAAGGCGATCGTCGGCGTGAAGAAGGTGCCCTGCTCGGCCATGAGGTCCATGGTGCGCTCATCGATATCGAAGCCGTGAATCAGCTGCTCGCAGCCAAAGCGGACGGAATCGTAGGCAGCGGCGTGGTTGTTGTAGCAGTGGCTCCACACGGGGATGCCGACCAACTTGGCCTCTTCGACCACGGCCTGGATCTCCTCGGAGCAGTAGTGCTGGTCGCGACCGGAGTCCCAGCGCCAGATGCCGCCACCGGTAGCCCAGATCTTGATGGCATCGGGGTTCTCGCGCAGGCGACGACGGACGGCCTTGCGCAAATCCCAAGGACCGTCGACCTGGTCGCCCCAGGGATGCGATTCCTTGTTGAGCTCCTGGCTGCAGTGGTGGGAGTCACCGTGACCGGCAACACGGCAGAAGCCCAGGCCGGTGGCCAGAACGCGCGGGCCCTTAAAGACGCCCTTGTCGATGCAGTCACGGATCTGGATACCAAAGCGGCCGATCTCGCAGACGGTGGTGAGGCCGTGGGTGAGGCAGTCGTAGGCCTGCTTGACGGCAACGGCCTGCTTCTCGAGGAGCGGCTGCATGACCCAATCGGTGTCATCGTCGGTCAGGTTGCCCGAGAAGTGCAGGTGGGTGTCGATCAGGCCGGGAAGGACGGTCTTGCCGGCGGCGTCGATAACCTCAACGCCCTCGGGAAGGTCCTGCATAGCACCGGCATACTCGATCTTGCCGTTGTCGTCGACGAGAACGAGGGAGTTCTCGACCGGCTCGGCACCGGTACCGTCGATGAGCTTGCCGCCAACGATTGCATACTTAGTGGACATGGTTCCTCCTTATGGATCCATATAGTGGGCGAGGCCGCGTTGGGTTAAGGCCTCACAAAACTACCCAAGTGGTGCCGGGTTCGGTGCGCGGGAGAGAGGGTTCCGCGCACCCGATCCGCCCCGGCTAGGCGTTATTTTTTGCGGGAATTGGTGAAGGCCATGAGGGCCAGGCCAACAGCCAGCCAGCCGATCACGATGCTCCACTCCACCATGTTGAGGGAGGCGGGAGAGAACGGGATCACGAGCAGGCCAATGATGGTGCCGCAGGCAACGATAGCGAGGCTGATGCCAAACTTACCGCCGGGCACCTCGTAGGGACGAGGCAGGTCGGGCTCGGTGAAGCGCATGCGCAGGCAAGCGAGGGCGACCATGCCGCAGGAGAAGATGAAGGCGAGAGCCGACACGTTGGTCAGAGGGATGAGCATGTTCTTGCCCAGGAACGGACCGACGACGGTGATGACGCCCAGAACGACGCAGGCGAGCTTGGGAGCGCCGGACTTGGGATCGACCTCGGCGAACTTCTCGGGCAGCTGGCCCTTGCGGCCCATGGCGAGCATGATGCGGCTCGTGGCGCCGTAGAAGGAGTTCATCGGGCCCATGGGTCCAAGCGTGGCGATGACGAGCATGGCCAGGTACAGGAGCATGTTGATGCCCTTGAGGCAGGCAAGCGCGGGAACCGGGCTCTTAACAAACTCATGCCAGTCGAGGATGGTGCCGAACGAGTAGATGCAGACCATGTAGAAACCGCCGGCGGCCAGCAGGGCCAGGGAGATGATCTTGCCGAACTTGTTCCAGTTGAGGCCCTCGGCTGCTTCCTCAGCCTGCTGAGGAATGGTGTCGAAGCCGGCGTAGAAGAACGGGGTAAGAACCAGGACCGAAACGATGCCTGCGAACAGGCTGGTGCCCTCGGTAGCGGGCTTGCCGCCGCCAGCACCGGTGACCTGGGAGAACACGGGCATGGCGTTGTCCGGCGAGCCGGTGAACAGCGAGACGCCCATGGCGAGCAGCATGCCGCAGAGCAGGGCCTTGGTCAGGAAGGCCTGCAGCTTGGCGGCCGAGCTGGCTCCGCGGAAGTTGAGGAAGATGACGTAGGCTGCAAAGCCGAGCGCAATCAGCGTCGGGAACAGGTAAACGTCGGCGCCCAGGATGGTGTAGAGTTTGACGGCGCGCAGCCACTCAAGGCCGGGCAGGCTGCCGAACATCTCGGACACGAGGGTCGAGATGGCAATGGCCTCCCACGGGCACAGGATGCCGTTGCCCAGGGCCAGGAGCCAGCCGGTGATGTAGCTCATCGTACGGCCAAAGCTACGATCGACATACTCGACGATGCCGCCCGAAATGGGGATAGCAGCCGTGAGCTCACCGAAAACAGCTCCGACGGGCACGAGGAAGATTGCGCCCAAGAGGAATGCAATCATAGCGGGAACGGGACCGCCGCCCACGACCATCCAGTCGCCGACCTGCAGAACCCAACCGGTACCGATGATGGCACCGAAACCGATGGTGAAGAAGTTCCAGAGCGAAAGCGTTTTCTTCATGCCGCCGTTGTCCTCGACTGCAACTTCTGCATTCTTGTCCGCCATTGTTCCCCTCCTTTCCTTTTTGACGCCCCTTGGCGTCACCCCTTGCGCGGCCTTTCTGACCGCGCGCTTTTATTTCGTGGCTTTAAGATACGGCCTCGGCGCCGCGCCGCCGCTTATGGCTCGACCGAAGGCAAAACTGAAAAATGAGCGGCTCCGTTTTTGGGACGAACGGCGAGGGACGCCGCTCGTTGCGAGCATCCGTTTTGATGACGTGATTTGATTGCCCTCGTAGGGTGTTGCTTTTTGGCGCCGAGCTCATCACCGTTCGTGCCGTTTACCGAGCTTTTGGCGCACGCACCCATTTGTTGCACATCTTTTTTGTAGGATAGACAGGTTATACGTGAGACAAGGCGGTTTGAATGGCATACGGTTTTAACGACGGCGACCAACGGCGACAGAGCGTTCGCCTTGCCGGTCGCACTGTGCCGACGCGCGGAAGCTCATCCTCTTCTACTACCGCCAGCTCGCAATATCCAAGCAACTCGCAACGGCAGCCCCGTCCTACGCCGCGACAAGATACCAAGGGCTCTGCCACTCGGCAGCAAGCTGCTGGCGCTGTGACTCGCGGACGCGACAGGTCCGTTGCCTCAGGGGAATCCAGCGCCCAAACCGAACGTCGTAGGCGCGGCGCCGATCAACGCCAAGGCACGCGCTCTTTTACGGGCACGCGCCAGCGCCAGACAGATGTTCCGCAGCTGCGTCGCAACGGTCGCCGCCAGCCCGGCAACTTCGCTCGCCGCTCTTTTCTGCACCCGCAAAACGGACGCGGCGGTCTGAGCTCTCGACCGGCATCTCGAGCCGGCTCCGCCGCCCCCGCGCTGTCCTTCCGCCGTGCGCGCATCGCACTTTGCTCTATCGTCGCGTGCCTGATCTTTTTGTTTTTAGGCTCGTGTATCTCCCATGGCTCGGCCGGCCTCGACCCAACCGCCGAGGACAAGCTGCTCAAGGCCCCAGTCGCACCCGGCTATTCGTTTGCGTTTTCGACCCCGCGCTCACAGTGGCAAGCCGGCACCATGCCCCATATCTATCAGATTGACCCGGCATGGTCGGAGCTGCCCTACGCCGGTGGCACTATTCGCGAAAACGCTTGCGGCCCCACTTGCCTCACCATGGTCTATATCTTTAAGACCGGCCACACCGATAAGACGCCGGTCGATATATGCGCACTGGCCGAAGCCGGCAACTACGCCCCCACTGGTGCCACCGAGTGGTCGTTTATGACAAACGGCGCGTGGCAGCTGGGGCTCAACGGAACAGAGCTCCATATCGACCGCAGCTCTATCACCCAGGCGTTGCGCTCAGGCGCGCCCATTATCGCGTCCGTACGACCGGGCACCTTTACCAGCGTCGGACACTATATCGTGCTCTGGGGCATCGACGATGCCGATCAGGTGGGAGTCTACGACCCCAACTCGCAAAGCCGCAGCGCTCGCCGCTGGGGTGTCGTAGAAGTCCTCAACGAAATCGAAGCCATGTGGGCCTACTACTAGTCATTGGGGACAGACTTAAATGAGTACCCGCAGAATGAGAGTGGATAATCTCCCGTTTTTGGACTGTTTGCAGGCTCAAAGTGGGAGATTATCCACTCTCGTCATTTGGGCGCGGCCCGCAGCACTACCCATGAACAGCCATCTCAATAGCAAAAGCCCCGCAGTCGGAGCGGACTGCGGGGCCCATGAAGAGAGGCTAGTTTGTGGGCGCTTTGCCTGGCGCCCACGGGAGAGGCAACGGAGTAGGGACTACTCGTGGATGCGGGTACCGGAGAGGCCGGCCATGGTCTCGGCGGCCTTGTCCAGGGCGCCGATGATGCAGGTGCGGCCCTTGCGGGAGCGGGCGAACTTGATGGCGGCGCGGACCTTGGGCTCCATGGAGCCCTTGCCGAACTGGCCCTCGTCGGCCAGGCGCTCGGCCTCGTCGGCGGTGATGTCCTCGAGCTCCTCCTGGTTGGGCTTGCCGAAGTTGATGGCGACGTGCTCGACGGCGGTCAGCAGGAACAGGACGTCGGCGTCGCAGTCCTCGGCCAGCAGCTCGCCGCCCAGGTCCTTGTCGATGACGGCGGGAACGCCCTTGTAGCAGCCCTTGTTCTCGTAGTCGCGGACGACGGGGATGCCGCCGCCACCGCAGGCGATGACGATGAACTCGTTGTCGAGCAGGTTGAGGATGGAGTCGGCCTCGACGATCTTCTTGGGATCGGGGGAGGCGACGACGCGACGCCAGCCGCGGCCGGAATCCTCGACGAAGACCTTGGAGGGATCCTCGGCCATGAACTCCTTGGCCTGCTCCTCGGTGTAGAAGGGGCCGATGGGCTTGGTCGGGTTCTTGAACGCGGGATCGTCGGGGTCGCACTCGATCTGGGTGATGACGGAGGCGGCGTGCCAACGCTTGTAGCGCTTGTGCATCTCGCGGCCGATGCCCTGCTGCAGGTGGTAGCCGATGTAGCCCTGGGACATGGCGCCGCACTCGGGCAGCGGCATCTCGGGGGTGCCGATGGCATCGTGGGCGGCGGCGAAGGCGTTCTGGATCATGCCGACCTGCGGGCCGTTGCCGTGGGTGATGATGATCTCGTTGCCCTGCTCGATGAGGCCGAGGAGGGCGTGGGCGGTGTTGCTCACGGCCTCGATCTGCTCGACGGGGTTGTTGCCGAGGGCGTTGCCGCCGAGGGCGACGACAATACGATCGGGCTTTCCGTACGGTTTACTCATAGTGTTCGTTCACTTCCCAGCTACTAGCGAAGCGTCGCGTACATCATGGCCTTAATGGTATGCATGCGGTTCTCGGCCTCCTGGAACACGCGAGACTGCGCACTCTCAAAGACCTCGTCGGAAACCTCCATCTCGGTCACGCCGAACTTCTCGGCAATCTCGGCGCCGATGGTGGTCTGCGTATCGTGGAAGCTCGGCAGGCAGTGCATAAAGATGGCGCCGGGGTTTGCCTTGGCCATGACCTCGGGCGTTACTCGATAGGGAGAGAGAAGATCGATTCGGCTCTTCCACAGCTCCTCAGCCTGGCCCATACCGACCCAAACGTCCGTATAGATCACGTCTGCATCCTTGACGCCCTCGTCGATATCCTCAGTGAGCTGGATCGTGCAGCCATTCTGAGCGGCGATCTCCTGGCAGCGCTCAAGAAGCTCGGGATCGAAGTGCGTGGCGCCCTCGACATCGCCCTTGGGTCCGCAGGAGCAGAAGTTAATGCCGAGCTTGGCGCAGATAACCATCAGGGAGTCGCTGACGTTGCCCTGCTCCTTGCCCATATAGGTGAGCTTCATGCCGCGCGTGTCGCCAAACTCCTCACGCATGGTAAGAATGTCGGCAAGGGCCTGGGTGGGATGGTACTCATTGGTCAGACCGTTCCAGACGGGAACGCCAGCCTTGGCGGCAAGCTCCTCGACGATCGACTGGTCGGAGCCGCGATACTCAATACCGTCATACATGCGACCGAGCACGCGGGCGGTATCCTCGATGGACTCTTTCTTGCCCATCTGCGACGAGCCGGGGTCGAGGTAGGTCACGCCCATACCCAGGTCCATACCGCCGACCTCGAAGGCACAGCGCGTGCGCGTGGAGGTCTTCTCAAACAGCAGGACAATGTTCTTGCCCTCGAGAAAGCGGTGCGGATAACCGGCGCGCTTCATATCCTTGAAGTTCTTTGAGAGGTCGAGCATGTACTCGATTTCCTCGGACGTAAAGTCAAGCAGGGTAAGAACGCTTCGACCAGAAAGATTAAGAGCCATGATTTGAGTCCTTTCGATTGTTGGAACACACAAGGAGGGATGGGCGGCGCAGGCGCACACGCGCCGCCCAGATACGCTAACGCTGACTAGATTTCCTCACGCCAGAACGGCATGGTCATGCAGCGCGGGCCGCCGCGACCGCGAGAAAGCTCCTCGGAGGGGGCGACGAGCAGCTCGACGCCGGCCTTGTAAAGAGCATCGTTGGTGACAACGTTGCGCTCATACACGCAGACCTTGCCCGGTGCGACCGCAAGAGTGTTGGAACCATCGTTCCACTGCTCACGGGAAGCCTCGATCGGATCGCCACCACCGCACTCAATCATGGTGATGTGGTCCATACCCGTCGCAAGCTCGAGAATATGCTGCAGGGTGCCCTCGAGTTCCTCGATATGCACCTCCCCCTCCGAATCGCCCTTGGTCAGGCGGTAGGCACGAAGCGTCTGGTAGATGCCGGGATAGACCGTGAACTTATCGCGATCGACCTGCGTGCAGACGGTGTCGAGGTGCATGTAGGCGTAGCCGTGCGGGATCTTGATGGCATAGATGTTCTCGATCTCGGCCTCATCGGAACCCCAGAACATATTCTTGGCGAGCTCATCGATGGCCGCAGTCTGGGTGCGCTCGGAAATACCGATGGCGAGCGTCTTGGCGTTGATGTTGAGGATATCGCCGCCCTCGATATGCCACTCGCTGTTGTGGTCATACCAAATGGGGCTACCGGCGTAATCGGGATGGTTGCGGAGCACCGTTTCGTAGAAGATTACCTCGCGATTGCGCTGATTCCAGTACATGCGGTTCATGGTAGCGCCCTTGCCCACGACAGCCAGAGGGTCACGGGAGAAATACGAGGCCGGCATGGGGAACAGCACCATATCGTCAGCCTTCAACTCCTCGCCGTCCATACTGGCAAGAGAACCGCCGACCTTGGGGATCTCGAGGTCGCGAACGTAGAGGCCGCCCATGGCAGCAAGGACAAACTCCTTGTTGTCCTTAATCGAATCAAGCTTCTCGACAACGGCCTGGCGAAGGGCCGCGTTGGAGATGCCGGACTCACCCATGAACTTCGTCATGAACTCTGCGCGAGTGCCCTCGACTTTGTCAAACGTCTCAGCGAGCAGCTCTTCCATATAGACGACCTCGGCGCCAGCGCCGCGAAGAAGGTCGGTAAACTGATCGTGCTCTTTCTGGGCATAGTCCAGATAGAACGCGTCGTGAATCCAAACGCGGTCGAAATCCTCCGCCTTCATGTTTACAAGATCCATACCGGGGCGATGGACGCACACCTTCTTGAGGGCGCCAATCTCGCTATGAACGTTCAGTCCTTTGTTCATCTCTATCCTTCTTTCTCACAACTTGTATGTGGGGTTTTGCATTTACGGCAGGGGGATAAGACCCGAAACCGCAGTGAATGCCATGCAGATAACGCTCACGACCAGGAAGAATTTCCAAGCGACCTTCCACCACTGGCCTAGCGGAATCTTGCAGACGCCAAGACCGGCAACGAGCATCGCGCTTGTTGGCGAAATGAGAGACATGGCCGCGCTACCCATGGAAAGACCCGTAACTGCGGCCTCGGGGTTTAAGCCCATCAGCTCAACAAGCGGGCCGAAAATGGGAATCGTAAGAGCAGCGATGCCCGAGGAGCTCGGAACGAGGATCGACAGAAGGTTATCCACGACATAGAGAATGCTCGTAAAGATAACTGCCGGAACTCCGGAGAGAGCCGTGGCGAGCGTGTTGAGAATCGTATCGATGATGAGGCCGTCATTGGCGATTACGAGGATTCCGCGGGCGAGGCCAACAACGATGGCCGAGAACGCGAAGTCTGCAATTCCCTTAACGAACTCTCCCGCGATCTCCTTCTCGTTCATCCCGGAAACTACACCCGAAAGAAGGGCCATGGCCAAGAAAATCGCAGAGATTTCGTTCATGTACCAGCCCTGGGCCACCAGACCCCAAATGATGGCGGCAAGTCCAAGCACGAAAATAACCATAACGGCTTTCTGCCTACCGGTGAACTCGCTATCGAGGAGATTCTCGTCCGCACCAAACTCTTTGCGCTTCTCGATATCATCGTGGAAAGCTGGGGATGCCTCGGGATTCTTCTTAACCTTGAGGGCATACATCACAACCCATGCGATGGCAACTGCAGTGAGCACGACAAGGGCGATAGTACGCAACCAAAGCTGGGGGTTGCCCTGGATACCGAGGATGCCCTGGGAAATCAGGACGTTGAACGGGTTTACGGTAGATGCGATGTATCCGATACGGGCACCCACAAACACCGTCATGAACGCTGTAATTGAGTCGAAGCCCATGGCCATCATGATCGGCAAAAGAATCGCAAAGAACGGAAGCGTCTCCTCTGCCATACCAAAGGTGCTGCCGCCCAAGGCAAAAAGCACCATTAGGATCGGAATGATGAGGACGTCCTTGCTCTTGAATTTCTTCACCACTCGGGCGACGCCGCTCGTGATGGCTCCGGTCGCCGTGATGACCTGGAAGGAACCTCCCACGATCATAATGAACGCAACGACCTCGACCGCTTGCTGGATGCCGATCGCAGGGGCCTCAAGTACTTCGAAGATGCCTTGGCGAAGATCGACCTCGTTGCCGTCCTCGTCCGTATAGACCTTATCGACAGGCTCATAGGTGCCCGAGACCGTTACCTCGCGGCCGTTAACCTCCTGGCGCTCAAACGAACCCGAAGGCACGACCCAGGTCAGAACGGCAAATACGGCCATCAAGACGAGAATGATGGTGTACACGTGCGGGACTCGAAGAGTGCGCTTCTTTTCTGTCTCTGCCATCTCTCCTCCTTAATTCAGGGGTTTTTCGTTGCCGGCAAAGCCATTGTGTCATCGCGCAAAACACCCTTCCGTCTCTTCGCCCGCCAACGAAGCGCATCGATCCGTAAACGGATTTCAGATTGATGTAATTTGTCAATTATCACTTTTGATAGATGTTTAACGTCAATTATTTACTTGGGTCGTGCCATTCTCCTGTGGCAAACATGATGTAAATTGAAACAAGCTTCTAATGTGACACTATGGAAGCAATCAATACTCATCGCCAAAGCGAGGTCACATGTCCGCATTGCATGTTCAAAACGAAATAGGAAAGCTAAAAAGGGTCCTGCTGCACTGCCCCGGCCCCGAAACGCGCAACTACCCCGACGGCCAGTTCAATCAAGTCTTTACGCTACGCCCTTCTAGCAATTCATTTGATCTTGAAAAGGCTCTTGGGGAGCATCATGCTTACTCGGCAATGCTCGAGCACGAAGGAGTAGAGATTCTCTATCTCGAGAACCTTCTTACCGAAGCCCTTGATGCGACAGAGCAAGCGCGTCGCTCTTTTATCGATAGCTACATTTCAGAATGCGGCGCGAGGGGCATGGAGCTCGAGTCCGCCATTCGCGAGTATCTTGAGCATATCGAAGGTTCCCGCGACCTGGTCCAGGCAGCCGTCAACGGCGTTCGCTACTCCCAGGTCTTCGACACGAACAAGGAGGTGTTCAGCCTCTCAAAGCTGACGGGAGACGCATACTCACCCGACGACCTTCTCATAGCCCCCCTTAACACCATGTGGTTCACGCGCGATCCAGCAAGCGTCATCGGCGAAGGTGTCACGCTCAACCATATGTACTGGCCAGAGCGCAACCGTGAGGTTATCGCCTATAAAACGATTTTTAACTATCATCCGGATTTCCGCGAGACTCCTCAGTTCTTCAAGCATGAATCGACTTACCACATTGAAGGCGGCGACCTTCACAACCTCAACAGCGAAAATGTAGCCGTTGGCATCTCTCAACGAACCGAGCCAGCAGCTATAGACACCCTAGCGAATAACTTGCTCTGGGACGAGAACTCGACTATTGAGTCCGTATGGGCCATTGAGGTTCCCTACGATGATCTCTGCATTCATCTCGACACATACTTTGCTCGTGTTAACTATGAGACATTCCTCATTGACCGGGAGCTCCTGGACCAAGCGCGAGTCTACTGCATTACACGAGGCAGATCGGAAAGGACAACCCGGGCGCGTCATGTCGAAGGCGGACTAAAAGAAGCGCTGGGATTAGCCCTGGGTTTAAGTTCACCGCAATTTATCCCTTGCGGCGGCTCAAATCCCGGAGCGGCAGAGGTCGAAAGAACCAACAATGCCATAAGCACCCTTTGCCTGGAGCCCGGCAAGGTCTGCGTATACGAAGAGAACACCGAGACTAACAAGGCACTGGAGCAGGCCGGTATTGAACTTGTTCCCATCTCTATCTTTGAGCTGACAAACGGCTTTGGCGGCCCCAACTGCCTCTGCCTTCCCCTCGTCCGCGCTTCATAACATGGGAACGGGTCAAAACATAAAGGCGCTTCGCAAGCGCGACCAGCTCACGCAGGAGGAGTTCGCGGCACTTGTCGGCGTCTCCAAAGAAACGGTATGCCGTTGGGAAAAGGACCGCTATGCCATCCGCCGGTCGACACTGCTCAAGATCGTTTCGAAATTCAATCTGCAGCTTGACGACCTCGCATCGGAAACCGCAGGGCTTGCCGCAAAGCTCGACCACGAGGGGCGGAAGGGGGAATCCAAGGAAACTACTACTGACTCCCTTTGTGATGTATTTAAAATTCAGATGAATGGAGGCAGAACGGGACTTAAGCAGACCGGAACAACGGCGCTCCCCTCATCCGTATTCAAAAACCATCGCGGGTGCTTCTTTGTTCAAATGGACACATCTGCCATGTCCAAATGCTATCCGATAGGATCCCTTCTCCTAGTGGACCCCAACCTGAAACCCTGGAACGGATGCTCCGTCCTCGCCTTGGCCGATAATTCCAGAATGGTCATACGGCGATATAGCACCGGCACGAACACCGTGATGCTGTCATCCTACTCATATCGCACGTCGGAACCGGATATTGTGCTGGACAAACGCCGAATCAGGATTCTCGGAGTCATCGTCTGGTTTCAGGCATCCCATGACCTGAGCATCTAACCATATTTGCTCTTGTTTACCCCCTGCACACATCTCAAACAGCAAAAGCCCCGCAGCCGGAGCGGACTGCGGGGCCCATGAAGAGAGGCTAGTTTGTGGGCGCTTTGCCTGGCGCCCACGGGAGAGGCAACGGAGTAGGGACTACTCGTGGATGCGGGTACCGGAGAGGCCGGCCATGGTCTCGGCGGCCTTGTCCAGGGCGCCGATGATGCAGGTGCGGCCCTTGCGGGAGCGGGCGAACTTGATGGCGGCGCGGACCTTGGGCTCCATGGAGCCCTTGCCGAACTGGCCCTCGTCGGCCAGGCGCTCGGCCTCGTCGGCGGTGATGTCCTCGAGCTCCTCCTGGTTGGGCTTGCCGAAGTTGATGGCGACGTGCTCGACGGCGGTCAGCAGGAACAGGACGTCGGCGTCGCAGTCCTCGGCCAGCAGCTCGCCGCCCAGGTCCTTGTCGATGACGGCGGGAACGCCCTTGTAGCAGCCCTTGTTCTCGTAGTCGCGGACGACGGGGATGCCGCCGCCACCGCAGGCGATGACGATGAACTCGTTGTCGAGCAGGTTGAGGATGGAGTCGGCCTCGACGATCTTCTTGGGATCGGGGGAGGCGACGACGCGACGCCAGCCGCGGCCGGAATCCTCGACGAAGACCTTGGAGGGATCCTCGGCCATGAACTCCTTGGCCTGCTCCTCGGTGTAGAAGGGGCCGATGGGCTTGGTCGGGTTCTTGAACGCGGGATCGTCGGGGTCGCACTCGATCTGGGTGATGACGGAGGCGGCGTGCCAACGCTTGTAGCGCTTGTGCATCTCGCGGCCGATGCCCTGCTGCAGGTGGTAGCCGATGTAGCCCTGGGACATGGCGCCGCACTCGGGCAGCGGCATCTCGGGGGTGCCGATGGCATCGTGGGCGGCGGCGAAGGCGTTCTGGATCATGCCGACCTGCGGGCCGTTGCCGTGGGTGATGATGATCTCGTTGCCCTGCTCGATGAGGCCGAGGAGGGCGTGGGCGGTGTTGCTCACGGCCTCGATCTGCTCGACGGGGTTGTTGCCGAGGGCGTTGCCGCCGAGGGCGACGACAATACGATCGGGCTTGCCAAGAGGCTTAGACATTGCTGGAATCCTTCCTGTAAAAGGCCTACAACCCATTAATAACCCGCGTCCGTGCAATACGCGAGTTTATTAAGGTTTATATTCTCTTTATCGCTCATTTTATTCATTTTGAAAATAGTTTAACGGTGAACGGTCGTTTTTACCCGCTCAGCGTAAAGAAGCCCAGCTCACACATGTTTACGTCATCTACGTGCGACTTTATTTAATTAGAGCAGTGATTGGGCCAGATTATGCAAACTATATCTTTGCTAAACACATAACGGACACTGCAATTATTTACTCGCACTATACGAGATTCTATGCACTTGCAAGACAAGTATGCACCCCTGCAATAACACGGGGCTTTTCATCCAACAAAAGGGATAGCCGAACGCGCTTCACTTTGCGGCAAGCGATCGTGAGTTCGCAGTATGGAACTTTACCGTCGGATACTGCATGAACGCCGCTGATGCCCTTTCGCTCCTGCCCACCCAAGCAGCCGAGAACGCTAACGGCGTCCCCAGCGTTTTCGCATGGCACCGCGCCGACTCGATGGCTTTGAGACCTAAGCGAATCTTTGCTATCTGCCAATTTTTGTATGATTTGAGTCATTCCTATCTGCCAATTTTTGTATAATTAGGGGCAAATCTATTTGCCAATTTTTGTCAATGAGGTGTTTTAATGCTACGCCGTAAGGTCACTGACAGGCTTTTGAACTGGAAAAATAACTCTCATAAGGCATTGCTTGTTACCGGTGCGCGTCAAATTGGCAAGAGCTATGCGATTCGCGCGTTTGGTAAAGACAACTACGCGTCGTATTTTGAGGCCAATTTGCTGCTCGATGCCGAGGCAAGAGATGTGCTCATTGGCGCTAAGAACGCCGTTGACTTTATCAACCGCGTGGCCCTTCTTGCGGATGCACCGCTTGTTGAGGGAGATACGCTTATCTTTGTCGATGAAATACAGGAGTATCCGCAGATCGTCACGCTCATGAAGGCGTTGGTCGAGGACGGGCGCTTTAGCTATGTCTTCTCGGGGTCTATGCTTGGGACTGAGTTTAAGGGGATCTCTTCTTTCCCGGTGGGGTATGTCGAGCACATTGTTATGCGGCCAATGGATTTTGAAGAGTTTTGTTGGGCAAACAGCATCAGCGAGAATGTGCTTGCAGACATCCGCAGCTGCCTTGTCGAGAGGCGTCCCGTCGAAAACTATATTCATGAGGCGATGCTCAAAAACTTTAGAGCTTATATCGTTTGCGGCGGCATGCCGGAGGTCGTACAGAACTATATCGATTCGGGTTATTCACTCGTGAGGACGCGTGAGCTTCAAATTCAGCTGGTCGATCAGTACAAAAGTGATATCTCTAAATATGCATCGACTCGAGCGTTTAACGTTCGCGCGATTTTCGAACAAATTCCCGTTCAGCTTGAGGCGGAGTCCCATCGCTTTGTTGTTTCATCCCTAGGCGAGGGGGCTCGCCTTCAAAAATACGAGCAGGATTTCCTATGGCTGGTGAACGCGGGCGTCGGTTTGATGGTCGCCCAGGTGACGGAGGCCCGGAGTCCTCTTAAGAGGACAGAGAAGGCGACCGCCTTTAAACTATACGAGTCTGATACAGGCATGCTCGCATCACGGTATCCCGGCAGCACGGCACGCGCTGTCTACCTTGATATGAAAACCCCCAACCTCGGCGGTCTCTATGAGAACGTGGTCGCGCAGGAGCTTGTCGCCCTTGGAACTGATGCATGGTACTACCAGACACGCGAGGTCGGCGAAGTTGACTTTGTGATCGAAGGCACCCGCGGGCACGTTGTCCCAATCGAGGTCAAATCGGGCAAGAAGGTTCGAGCCCATGCGGCCCTCGACCGTCTGATGAGCGTGAGCGAGTACAAAATCCCCGAGGCCGTTGTGCTAAGCCACGAGAACCTCAGCAAAGAGGGCAAGGTCCTGTACGTTCCAATCTATATGACATTCTGCCTCGATGAGTTTATGGAAAAGGACGACCCCAACAACGATTTCTCGTTTGCACCCATATCCCTCTAGGCCATCTGGGTCCGCGACCAGGTCCCCCTCTATACCCAAAGCAGCGCGTGGTTTCGCGGCAAAGCCGCGAAACAGCGACCGGGACAAGGCACCCCATCAGCCACGTCCTTCATCCAGCCCCACAATCCGAGGACGTAGTCGTAGCAGGATCTGAGGGCTGACCTTCGCGGACATTCCGCAGGACGAAAGAACCCCCGCCGCACGAAGTGTGAACTGCGCCCCAATTCTTGGACGGGCTAATAAGCGGCCTACGCCGCACATAG
>CAJLRE010000002.1 GCA_905208975.1 uncultured Collinsella sp.
GCGACGGTCTCGAACACGCTCGGCAACGTGGGCGGTATCGTGTGCGACGGCGCCAAGGCGAGCTGTGCCGCCAAGATTTCCGCTGCCGTCGATGCGGCGATTCTGGGCCACGATATGGCCATGCAGGGCCGCGGCTTCCGCGCCGGCGAGGGTCTGATCCAGGATACCGTCGAGGAGACGATCGCGAGCATGGGCTATGTGGGCCGTGTGGGCATGAAGGATACCGATGTCGAGATCCTCAACATCATGATCGGCAAGACCATCGTCGACTGCTAGGGGCTCTGGGGCACTGCATCTTGTTGTTGAAACTATCGCGCTTGTGGCTGTAAAGCACCTGTCTGCATTGCGGACAGCGAGGATCTCGCGGTATGTCACCAGGTCGTTCTCGCGCTTGATGCGCTCGAGGACGGTTGCGACAACAAGCGCCGCTATCGCCGGCAGGAACGCCGCAGCTGCGGCGACGCCGGCGCCCCAGGTGCCCTCCATCCAGTTAAACGCCGGCGACAGTATCAGCGCGAACGCCACCGCCAGCAACGCGAGCATCAGCACGGCCAGCCATAGCATCCGCGTTCCCATGCGCTTGCGATCTCTTTCGACTGCCTCTTCCATAACGGTCACGTCTCCCTTCACGAGCGTGTCTATGGAGGTGTCGAATAGGATGCTCAGCATGAGCAGACTCTGGACGTCCGGATACGTCTTGTCCCGCTCCCAGTTCGAGATCGTCTGACGCGACACGTAGAGTTTCTCGGCGAGCTGTTCTTGGGAGAGCCCCGTCGCCTCGCGCCTCGTCTTTGCTCACCGGCACGTCGAGCGTCTCACCGAGGACGACGAGCATCTCCGCGTCGGGCACCGAGAGCCCGCGTTCCCATTTGGAAACCGTCTGCCTCACCACGTTCAGCTTGAGCGCGAGCTCCTCCTGCGATAGCCCTTTCGATTTCCTGAGGGCCTGGATGTTCTCGTTCAGTATGGCGGATCCTTTCTCTCGCCCGGTTCCTACGTTACCGCAATGCTGCCCGCAGATGGTCCGTTGCCGCAAGCAACGGGTCGTAACATCGGCGGGGATTGTTTGAGTTCACAGGGGATGCAAGCTCCTAATAATTTGACGTCCATTCAATCTACCTGCGGTTTGCAACCATAGGGTGCCTGCAGGTTGCGTAAAATGAAGCCTCAAGTTGGTGGTTCTTGCCATGTGGCTACCGTAGTGTGTAAGTCGCCGGCAGGAAAGCACCGAACGCTGGGATGCCGCGCCCGCGCAGTCGCCGTGAGCCAAGATCACGACGCCCGCGTGCCCGCTCCCAGCCAACGAGAGGACCTACTATGAGCTTCCGTACCAACCTTCAGTATCTGCGCGCCGAGCGCCATATGACCCAGGAGCAGCTCGCCATGCTGCTTGGGGTGTCCCGCCAGTCCGTCACCAAGTGGGAGGCCGAGAAGTCCTACCCGGAGATGGATAAGCTCATCAAAATGTGCCAGATTTTCGAGTGCTCGCTCGATGACCTGGTGCAGGGTGACCTTACCGATCGCGCTCCGGCACCCGCCGTCGCTACCGTGCCGCCCGGTCCCGCGACGGATGTGTGTGGCTATGACGACCACATGCGCTCGTTTGCCAAGCGAGTTCCCACGGGTGTCGCCGCGTTTATCCTGGGCGTTGTGGGGCTCGTGCTTTTTGAGGAAGGGACGGCTCTGCGCGGCCTGTTCAATAGCAGTATGGCTGCAAGTTGGGGCGAGCTTCTGGGGCTGGCCGCCCTGTTCTCCGGCGTGCTTGTGGGCATTGGCATCTTGGTTTCTGCTGGCATGGAGCACTCTGCTTTTGTGAAGGCGCATCCCTTTATCGAGGATTTTTATACTGACGATGATCGTCTTCAGGCGCGCCAGGTGCTGGTACGCGGGTTGGTTACCGGGCTCATGCTCATCATGATGGGGGTTCTGCTGGGCAACTTCATCGAGCATGAGTCTGGCGCGGAGGCTCCTGCGGGCGCTGCGCTGCTCGCCCTGGTCGCGGTGGGCGTATGGCTGATTGTCCATGCGGGCATGATGTACGGTCGCGTGGATATCGATGAGTACAACCGCGATGCGGTCGAGGAACTCGAGGTTGAGGACATCGCCCGCATCGATGTTCCCGAAGCGGTGCGCAACGAGCTGCGCTCCGCAAAGCGCACGCACGAGAAGATCGAGGCTGCTTGCGGTGTCATCATGCTCGTTTCCACCATCGTTGCGCTGAGTTGGCTGTTTTTGGGTCCTTCGTTCGCTGGGACCACATGGGACGCCATCGGTAGTGGGCGTCAGGCGGCCGATTCCATCGTCGGCTACTTTTGGCTGCCTTGGCCAATTGGAGGCATTCTCTGCGGCATCGTCAGCATTCTCATGAAGGCCTTCGGAAGGGACCGTTGAGTAGCTGGAATTTTACTAGTGCTTGCAGTCAATTTGAAGTCTTCGGCTGCGGGCACCTTCGAGTCCGCATCACGAGCGCACGCCGCCGCCCAAAAGCGCTGATTCTTGACGCGCGTGATGCGGACTTCGGCAGATGCTGCCTCTAGTTCAGCAACCCCCACACGGCAAAGCCGAGTGCTCCGCCGATGGCGGCCGCGGCGATGAAAGTCAGCAAGTCGTACGCCAGTCGATGCTTCGTCGGCCACGCGCGGCGGGGGAGTGCCCGCGGATCGCGCTCGATGTTCGCCTCGCCGTTCATGAAGGCGAGGATCTCGCGGTATGTCACCAGGTCGTTCTCGCGCTTGATGCGCTCGAGGACGGTTGCGACAACAAGCGCCGCTATCGCCGGCAGGAACGCCGCAGCTGCGGCGACGCCGGCGCCCCAGGTGCCCTCCATCCAGTTAAACGCCGGCGACAGTATCAGCGCGAACGCCACCGCCAGCAACGCGAGCATCAGCACGGCCAGCCATAGCATCCGCGTTCCCATGCGCTTGCGATCTCTTTCGACTGCCTCTTCCATAACGGTCACGTCTCCCTTCACGAGCGTGTCTATGGAGGTGTCGAATAGGATGCTCAGCATGAGCAGACTCTGGACGTCCGGATACGTCTTGTCCCGCTCCCAGTTCGAGATCGTCTGACGCGACACGTAGAGTTTCTCGGCGAGCTGTTCTTGGGAGAGCCCCATCGCCTCGCGCCTCGTCTTGATCTGGTTGCTGATGTCCATCGTCACCTCCCGGTCGTGAAGGAGCGTCCCGCGAACACGCCGGGTGCGCTATCGAATCTGTTGTACATCATATGCGGCAAGGACCGCCGGCCTCTGCAAAATCTGTTGTACATGCTTGTGAGCTGGGAGATTCATGAATCGTGGTGCGATTGGAGTGATGTGCGCCCTATATGCGGGCCTCTTTGATTGGCTCGATACGCACCGAGCTCTTTGAAACGTTGGGCGCCCAATGCGCATCTCATTTCATCTTCGGAGCACTTTGAAAACTTCGGTGCACCTGAGCACGATAAACCGAATGGAAAATGGTTCACAGGTGCACCGAAAATCTGGTAGGCGCACCGAAGATCAGATAGACGCACCGAAAGCGACGGACCTGTACGGCCCTTTATGGGCATCTGGTTCAACGTGGTGGGCAACACCGCTTGGCCGTGCTGGCACGCAGGGCCATGGCGGCGTAGCCGATTGCAGCGTAGGCGATGCCGTAGAACGCGATATCCTGGCTGCCCTCGACCGCGAGGGGAAACAGGAGGGCGAAGGCGGCCCCGAGCGCCGCGGGCAACCAGAAGAGCGTTCGCGCGGAGCCCGCGGCGAGCATGCCGAGGGCGACCGCGGTGATCGGGAGAAGGGCGTAGAGGAGCGCCATCATGGCGAACATCCCCGCATCGGGCGGGACGGCGCCGACCAGGAAGGCGGGGACCGCCCAACATGCGGCGGCGATGGCGGCTGCGGCGATGAGCAATGTGCGCGCGGTTGCGTTCATGGGGCCTCCTCAACGAGAATCGCTCCCATTCTGCCACGAGGGGCGGGAATGGGGGCGATCGTGCCGGCGAAAGGCCATCCGGTCTGCAGATCTACCTAGCTCAACATCTTGGCGAGCATGCCGATGCCGACGCCCACCAGTCCGCCGGCGATGGCGCCGATGATGATCTGCACCGCGTTGCGCGTGCCCTTGACCCAAAGGTTCATCTCGCGCTCACGGCGCCCCTCGAGCGTGTCGCGATCGACCTGCTCGCCGCGGCTAAACGCCAACACCTCGCGGTACGTGACGAGGTCGTGCTGCTTCTTCATGCGTTCCATATACACGAACGCCACGAGCATCACGACGAGCGCCACGGCGGCAAACGCCGCGGTGGGCGCGATGTGCATGCCCCAGCCCCATTCGAACTGGAACGCCGCCCACGCGCTCAGCACCAAAAACACGACCGCGCTCACGACCGTGATTGTGGAGAGGGCGTTGTACTTCTTGACCGCTTCGTTCATTACCTGTGCCATGGTTTCCACATCTCCTTTGATGAGGGAGTCCACGGTCACCCCGAACACGTTGGAAAGCAGCAGCAGGCTCTGGACATCCGGATACGTACGGCCGCACTCCCAGTTGCTGATGGTCTGGCGCGACACGTAGATGCGCTCCGCCAGATCGTCTTGGGACAGTCCGAGCTCCGTGCGATGCTCCTTGATGTGCGAGCCCAGCTCCATGCGTTTGCTCCCTAGAGGGTCGGGGTGACCCCTGTCGAGAGCCACCATGTCATTGACGCGAGTATCGTACCATCAAAGGTCTTTATATATGACCCCCACGGGGCAAAATCGAGCTGTCAAAAGGCTTTATATACGACATCTAGCTGGGAAAAGAACGGTCCCCAAAGGCGGATGCCTCCGGGGACCGGTTGGTGCGTATAGAGGGGGCGAGCTTGCTTTGGGTTGGTGTTGGCCCCGCCGCTCGGCTCGACTTTGGAGCGGCGGGGCTCAGCTCTGCCTCGACCGCGGCGCGGGGCGCGGCTTTGTCCCGACGTCGGCAGCGGCCGAGCCCTGTCTTCCCAGCTTAGCCCTCCTCGCCTTTGGGTGCGTCCTTGGACGAGGGCTCTTTCTTCGGCAGCCTTCCCGCGCGTTTGAGGGCGTCTCGCAAGATCCATTCCACCTGACCGTTGGCGCTGCGCATCTCATCGTCCGCCCAGCGTTGGACGGCCTCCCCGATAGCGGGGTCTATACGGAGTGGATACTGCTTGCGTGCCATGACGTGCCTTCTTGTCGAATGTGCAATTCTGCACCCGTCCCAAATTACTCATTGGTGTTGGGGTTAGTACAGCGAGCCTGCGTTGAGCACCGGGTGCGCCTCGGATTCACCGCAGAGCACCACCATGAGGTTGCTGGCCATCTGCGCCTTGCGCTCGTCGTCCAGCTCGATGGTGCCGCCGGCGGCCATCTCCTTCACGGCCATGTCGACCATGGAAACCGCGCCCTCGACGATCTTCTTGCGCGCGGCGATGACGGCCTCGGCCTGCTGGCGGCGCAGCATCGCCTGGGCGATCTCGGGGGAGTAGGCAAGATGGGTGAGGCGGGCGTCGTCGACCTCCACGCCGGCGGGTGCCAGGCGCATCGCGAGCTCGCGGCGCAGGGCTTCGGAGACCTCTTCCACATTGGCGCGCAGCGTGATGGCGCCGGCGGCATCGGACTCGTCCTCAAGATGGTCGTAGGCGTACACGCTCGCCACGTGGCGCAGCGCCGTCTCGGCCTGCATGGCGACATAGCTCTGGTAGTCGTCGACGTCGAAGAGCGCCTTGGCGGTATCGGCGACGTGCCACACCACGACGGTTGCGATCTCGATGGGGTTGCCCATTTTGTCGTTGACCTTCAGGCGCTCGCCATTCAGGGTGCGCACGCGGGTGGAGATAGTGGTGGGGTTGCCCTTGGCGGCCTTCTGCGCCGCGGCCTTGGCGGCTTTGGAATCGCTCATCTCGAGCTCGATCATCTCGCCGATCCCGGCCGATCCGCCCATGCTCTTGCTAAAGAACGGGTTGGCCCAGAAGAAGCCCTCGTCGCGGACGGTGCCCACGTACTTGCCGAACAGGATGCACACGCGCGCCTGGCCGGGCTGCAGCGAGAAGAATCCGTTCAGCAGCAGGAACCAAAAACAAAAGGATACGATGCTGAGCCCTAGGCCCCAGCCGTAGGCGGCCGGCGCGTCGACGCCGTCCGGCGTTCCGGCGAGGCCGGTGACGCTCCAGATGAAGAGGCCGACGATGGCGAGCAGCGCCGCGATGACGGCGGCGAGCATACCATAGCCCGACGTGGCCTTGAGTTGCTTTTCCACGCTCATTGTGAGTTCCTTTCACGACCGCGCCGGCGTTTGCGTGACGTCCCCGGCGCCGCGCTCCAGATTGCGATGGGGAGGAGGCGAGTCCCCGAGCAGTCCGTGCGGCTGCTGATTGCATTGTGATAATCACATTGAGACCAAGTCAAGGAGAATCGGATGCCGTCTCTCATGGCATAAGTGGTTCGGGGCGCCCGGCATCTACGCTCCGTAGAGGTCTTCCTGTTGCATCTTGGCTCGCAAGTCCCTATAATAGCCCCACTCACGGCTGAAGGTTTACCTCGAGATTTGGAAAGGGGAGCTGCACCATGCTTGCTTCCATGAGGATTTGGCTCTAGCCACGGTCGCGTGAGCGACCGGTACTTCGCTGCATACCACCGATCGCATCAAAGGATTATTCCATGACACAACCGAATCCCTGCGCTTCTTGGAAGCGCTCGCTCGCCATCGTCTGGATCGGCGAGTTCTTCTCCGTGCTCACGAGCTCCATTCTGCAGATGGGTCTCATCTGGCACGTCACCCTCACCACCGGCTCCGCGAGCGCCCTGTCGTTCGTGAGCCTGGCGGCCTTCTTGCCCATGGCGCTCCTCGGCGCCTTCGCGGGCACCATCGTGGACCGCACGTCCATCAAGCGTCTCATGATCGGCGCCGATCTCTTCATCGCGGCCGTGAGCCTCACGCTTGTCTTCGGCTCGCTTCGGGGCGACCTCTCTGTCGCCGTTGTGGCGGCGGTGCTGTTCGTCCGTGCGCTGGGCAGCACGCTCCATACGCCCGCCTTCAACGCGCTCACACCGCTCATCGCCCCGCCCGAGGTGCTCGGCAAGCTGGCGGGCATGCTGCAGTTCATGCAGTCGGGTAGCTATATTATCGGCAACGCCATCGCCGCGGTGGTCTACCCGGCGTTTGGTCTGACCTTCATGATCGCGCTCGATGTCGCCGGCGCGGTGCTCGCGAGCATCGCGGTGGCGACCTCCGGCATCAAGACGCCGGCGCCCGAGCGCCATACGCCCGAGGAGAACGCCGAGGCGTCGCACCACGCGGTGCGGGCCTTCCTATTGGAGACGGCCAACGGGTACCGCGAGCTCAAACGCCATCACGGTCTGTTCGCCATGCTCTGGATCGGCTTCGCCTTCTCGGTCCTGTTCTCGCCCATATCCGCGCTGTTCCCGCTCATGGTGTTCGACCATTTTGGGGGTACCACTACGCAGTCGGCTATCGCGGAGATCGCGTTCTCGGTCGGCATGATCGCGGCGAGCGGCTGGATCGGGGCGACGGGTGGCCTTAAGAACCGCGCGCTTTCGTGCACGCTGGCCATCGGCCTCTTCGGAGCGGGCACGCTCGCGGGCGGCCTCGTGCCCCCTTCCGCGCTCGTTGTGTTTCTGGGGCTTACGTTCGCGATGGGGGTCTCGAGTCCGCTGTACAGCGCGCCGCAGATGGCGCTCATGCAGGAGCGCGTCGATCCCGAGTGCATGGGCCGCGTCTTCGGCCTGTACGGAGCGGTCTGCAGCTGGGCCATGCCCGTGGGGCTCGTCGCATCGACCTTGTTCGCGGACGCCATCGGCGTAAGCGCGTGTTTCGTGCTCATCGGTGCTGCAATGGTGATCCTAGCAGGCATCACCTGGGCGATCCCGAGCATCCGCAAGATTGGGTAGCGCTCTGGCGGAGTGCGTTTCGTTTCGGACGGCTCGTAGGGTCGCTGCGACGTGAAGGGTGGTCGACGGTGCGCCTGCGAGGGCGCCGTCGACCACCCTTTTGTTTAATTCGTCTGGCCCGGCGCCGATCATCATCTGTTCGCCGGGCGATTGCGATGCCGCCGCTTGCCGATACGCGGCTCCTTACGTTGTGCGCATCCCATCGTTCTGGCAGCGTTTCCTGCAGTTAATCTCCAGAGCCCGAGGCGGTGGCCCCTATGAGTAATCTGCTCGAATCCATTCTGCACGTCGGTATGACCGTGTTCATCGTCGGCCCGCTCACTGCATGGGTCGCCCGCCGCGGCGCGCGCGAGCGCAGCGAGGCAACGGACAGCCTCGATTGCTTCACGGTGCGCATGCCCGCAGCCATCCGCACGATCATCGCCTGCTGCGCCGTCGCGTTCGAACTGCTCATGCTGGGTGTCTACGTCTGGCAGGGCGTCTCGTTGGGCGAGTGGGACCACGAACTTGTGTGGTTCGGTCACGCCATGGCGCTCGCGGGCATGGCCATCTGGGCCCTGCTGAGCATCCCGCGCATCGACGTGGACGGTGAGCGAATTCTCTCGCGTAACGCCTTCGGCATCCGCAAGGAGACGACGTTTGGCAACATCACCCGTGCAACGCTTCACACGCAGATGATGAGGATCGACCTGTTCGAGGGCGACCGGAAGTTCTGCTCGATAAGCCTCGAGGGGGTGTGCTCGCTCAACCTCCTCGCCCGTCTGGAGGAAGAGGGCATCGAGGTCTCGGACGCCGTCGACGGTCCCATGACCAAGGCGGGCCTGTGTTGGTCTGCCATCAAGCCGTTGACGATTGTTTTCAACGGCATGGCCCTCGTCTTCTCGCTCGTGATCGCCTTCATGGCGGTCTTCACCGACGAGGGTGCGCGCCTGCTCGTGCTCATCCCGTTCCTGTTCCTACTCATCGGCGTCGCGCTTCCCCTGGTCATGCTCAGCATGCCGGCCCGCGGCATCCTCGAGATCGGCAGGCAGGAGCGCGCGCTCGGTTTCTCCTTCTCCGAGGAGATGGCAAGCCGAGGTGCCACGGGTACTTCGCTTGTCGATGACGATTGGTTCATCGAGATCAGCAACGCCCGCGTCGTGGCGTTTCGCCGCGATTGCCTCAAGAAGATCACGGCGCACGAGAACAGCGAGAGCGGCGACCGCTGCACGGTGACCACGAGGGGTGGTCGCAAAATCAAGGTGTATGCAGCGGGCAGCACGCTCGAGGACCTGCGCACGTGGTTCAAACAGGGTGCCAAGGTCAGAAGCACACTCGACCGCGCGGGGGACGCACTCGAGGCGACCGTTTGATTGGGTTGCCTGCCAAGGATCCAAAACGGGAAGGGGCGCTGTCGGCGCCCCTTGTCATACCAGGCCCGCTGGCCAGCGAGAGGCCTGCAGGTCGACATGTCCGTTGGCGAGGAAGGCAACGCCTTCGTCCTCGAGCAGTGTGCGCTGCGCCTCGGGCCCACCGAAGGCGAACCCCTCCGCGAGGCGTCCGTCGGCGAATACGATGCGATGACAGGGGATGGTGCCGGGTTCCGGATTGACGTGCAGGGCGTATCCCACGTATCGGGCTCGACGGGGCTCACCAACGAGCTTGGCGATCTGACCATATGTGGCAACCATGCCGCAGGGCACCTGGCGTACCATGTCGTATACGCGGTTGAAGAATCCGTCGGTGTCCCGGTCTGCCATGCCGCCCTCACTTTCAATCGATATCGCCATTGTAGTCAAGAAAGGCGCCCCACATGTGCGGGGCGCCTTTCCAAAGAGGTGTTGCGCGAGGGGTGGGAAGGCGCAACGTTCGTGTCGAAGGTCTTTAATTCGCCTGTGCCTTCATTAAGTTAACTATAGCTAATTCTCTGAGACCCAAGTCGTAGACCGACGAGCACACAGCCTCTCCATAAGTTAATCAAGGGTTACAAATAGAAAGACACAGTGACATGTGGTCGTTAGGGTTCAAGGAATCGCTCGATGAGTTCGGAGAACGCACCCTCAGTCCCGGTCGTTTCAAGGACGACATCGCAATACGGCCGCACGTCGTCGGTGACATTCGCCACGCCGACGCCCAGTCCCGCCGCCTTGATCATGGAGAGGTCGTTTGCGGAATCACCAACGGCGATGACCTCGGACATCGGAATTCCCAGCATATCGGCAAGGCGCGTGAGCCCCGTCCCTTTGTCAACGCCTGCGGGCATGAGTTCGAGGTAGCGCTTGGAGGAGAAGGTGATGTCAACGCCGAGTCGCTCGGCCATCGGCGCGAGCTTGCGGCCCAATTCCTGCAGCGCATCGAAGTCCCAGTCGACGTACAGGATCTTCACGATGCCACGGCCTTCAAGGAATGAGAGGTCGAGATGGTCAGATCCGCGAAAATGAGTGACCCCGGTGATCGATTCCAGATAGTCGCGCTCCCGTGTGGGTGCGTCATTCACGAACACGTGGCCGTCGGCGACGTTGACGTGCATGCAGAGTCCGAGTTCGAGCCCCTTTGCATAGATCGCGTTCGCGCATTCGTTGGAAAGGCCGCAGGTGGTGAGCGGGGTGGGGTCTCCCACGCGGTTGATGAAGCCGCCGTTATAGGAGAGCACATAGCCGTCTTCGATCAGCTCGCGGGCCTCCCCCGAGAAGTTGTCCATGATAGAGGAATACCATCGCCCGCTCGAAGGGACGAACAGCACACCGAGCTCCCTCATGCGTTTGAGTGCTCGGAGATTGGACGCCGGGATGGCGTGGTCGGCATCGAGAAACGTCTCATCCATATCGCTGGCAACAAGTCGGTACATGCAATCCCCCATACAACGTAAAAAACGAGGCGGGCTTATTATCGCCCACCTCGTAAGACCTTGACTATGTCGAAGGCGTGGACACGTGAAGATGGCCCATTCGCGTGTCGCGGCGCGTTTCCGCGAGCCGGATGGCTTAGTACACCATTCCCATGGCTTCGCGTACCTCGGCGAGCGTGGCCTCGGCGACCTCGTTGGCGCGGCGGTTGCCCTCGCGCAGGACGTCCTTGACGTAGTCCATATCCTGCACGAGCTCCTCGCGGCGCGCGCGGATGGGGGCGAAGTACTCGTTCACGCTCTCGGTGACGTACTTCTTGAGCGCGCCTGCGCCGCCCATGCCGATCTCCTCGGCGATCTCGACCTCGGAGCGACCGGTGCAGATGGCGGCGGTGGAGAGCAGGCCGGACACGCCGGGACGGGCTTCGGGGTCGAACGTGATCATGCGCTCGCCGTCGGTCTGGCTCTTCTTGATGCGCTTGGCCGTCTCCTCAGCGGTCATGGAGATGTTGATGGCGTTGCCGTAGGACTTGCTCATCTTGCGCCCATCAAGGCCGGGCAGCAGCGGCGTGTCGGACAGCAGCGCGTCGACCTCGGGGAACACCTTGCCGTAGCGGTTGTTGAACTTGCGTGCGATGGTGCGGGTGAGCTCGATGTGCGGCAGCTGGTCGCGCCCGACCGGCACCACGTTGCCCTTGCAGAACAAGATGTCGCACGCCTGGTGCACGGGGTAGGTGAGCAAAAGGCCGGTGAGCTCATGACCGCTGGCCTCCATCTCGGCCTTGACGGTGGGGTTGCGCTGCAGCAGGGCCTCGGAGACGAGCGACAAGAACGGCAGCATGAGCTGGTTTGCCGCGGGCACGGCGGAGTGCGTGTAGATCATCGTCTTGTCGGGGTCCAGGCCGCAGGCCAGGTAGTCGATGACCATGTTGTAGACGTTGTCCTGGATGTTATCGGTGCTGTCGCGGTCGGTGATGACCTGGTAGTCGGCGATGAGCACGTTGGTGTGCACGCCCATGTTCTGCAGCTCGACACGGCTCTTGAGCGTGCCGAAGTAGTGGCCGAGGTGCAGGCGGCCGGTGGGGCGGTCGCCGGTGAGCATGGTGTACTTCTCGGGGTGCTGCGGCAGGTCGGCGCGGATCTGGTTGCTGCGCTCGAGGCTGACCTCATAGCTGAGCTCGTTGGGCATGCTGTCTCCTTTTGGGTTAAGTGCCTGGCCGGCATTGTCGGCCTGGGTTGAAGATGAAGGTACCAGAGAAACGGCGTCTCTTGCCGGAATCAACGATGGTTTTCGCCTTGTCGTCCCGCAGGGTCGTTTCCCTTCTTGGGAAGGAGCCCCTCGATATGCTCGAGCCGCTCCTCATGGGCCACGTGCGCCGCGCGCTCCTCGGCGGCGAAAGCGTGGTCTTCGGGCGTGACGGTCTCATCTCGCTGAGTCTTGGGATTGTAGTGGTGACGCAGTACTGGCTCAAACAGGTGCAGGCGCGCGGCGAATAGCGCCGAGCACGCGAACAGCAAGAGGAAGATCACCACGCGGGCTCCCACGGGGACCTGGTTGATCACCATGGCGCCGAGGGAGAGCAGTAGACACCATGCGTAGATGAGCAGGACCGCCTGGCGCTGGTCGTAGCCCTCCTGGATCAGGCGATGGTGGATGTGGCCCTTGTCGGCCTCACCCATGTGGACCTTAATTACCCTGAGCACGTGGTGGGCATCCCCGCCGAGGAGATGAAGGCCAAGCTCGACGCACACGACCTTAAGCTCAACGGCACGGCTCTTCGCTTTCGCAGCGATTTTATCAATGGGGACCTGGGCAACCAGGATCCCGCGCTCGCTGGAGAGGCGCTTAAGCTCTGCTATGAGGCCTGCGATTACTGTCGCACCTGCGGCGGCGATACCGTGACGATCTGGCTCGGCCACGATGGCTTCGACTACAGCTTCCAGATCGACTACACCCACGTGTTTGACAACCTCGTTAAGGCGTTCCAGGCGGTCTGCGACTATGCGCCCGACCTGCATATCTTCATCGAGTACAAGCCCTATGAGGAGCGCAGCTACGCCTATATCGATACGATGGGCCTCACCGGCATGATCCTCAACGCGGCGGACCGCGAGAATCTGGGTGTCACGCTCGATTACTGTCCCATGCTCATGAAGCACGAGAACCCCGCGATGGCTACCGATATCTTCGGCCGTGCCGGCAAGCTCTACGGCATTCACCTCAACGATGGTTACGGCGTGATGGACGACGGACTCATGATTGGCATGGCTACGCCTGTCAAGATGCTCGAAATGCTCTTCTATCTCAAGAAGTACGCCTTTGACCGCGCCGTCTACTTCGATACGTTCCCGATTATCGAGGATGCGGAAGGGGAGTGCGCTCATAACCTCGTTATGATGAAGCTTATGAATGACGCCCTGGAAAGCGTGGGCCAGGAAAAGATTCAGTCCGTGATCGATGCAAACGATGCGCTTGCAGCGGCCGCGCTCGTGCGCGAGCTCTTCTGCACGATGGGGGGTAATCATTATATGAAACGCGATTGGGAAGCTACTGCCAAGGGCATTCTTGCCGCCGTGGGCGGCCCCGAGAACATCTCGGGCATGACGCACTGCGCCACTCGTCTTCGCCTGAACCTACGCGACGATTCCAAGTGTGACGACGCGGCCGTCAAGGAGGTCGACGGCGTGGTCAACACCGTCAACTCGGCCGGCCAGTATCAAGTGCTGATCGGCACCGAGGTGCCCAAGCTCTATGAGAAGTTCGAGCCGCTCGTCAAGGGCTCGGGCGCCGAGGTCTCCACGAGCACCTCCTCCGATGAGGGTATCGTCTCCAGGATCTTCTCTGCTATCTCGGGCGTCTTTGCTCCGCTGCTGCCCGCCATGGCCGGCTCCGGTATCCTCCGTGGCCTGCTAATCCTTGCGGTTCAGCTTGGCCTTATCACCGAGGGCACGGGTACCTACACCATCCTCTACACCCTCTCGATGAGCGTGTTCTACTTCCTGCCGGTGCTTCTAGGCTTCTCCTCGGGCAAACGCTTCGGTGCGAGCCCGTACCTGTCGGCTCTGATCTGCGCCTGTTTGCTCTATCCCGATTTTATCGGCTTGATGGGCGATGCGGGCAACGGCGCCATGAGCGAGTTCTTCGGCATCCCCGTGGTGCTCATGAGCTACAACTCCACCGTTATCCCGGCCATCATCGCCATCTGGGTTTACTCGTTCCTCTATAAGTTCCTGGATGAGCATGTGCCCGAGACTCTCAGGCTCGTCGTGCTCCCCGCGGTCTCGCTGATCATCATGGTTCCCGCCACTATGCTCGTGATTGGTCCCTTGGGCGTCTATGCCGGCGAGGGCATTGCCTTCGTGGTCAACTGGCTCATCGCCCGCTCCAACGTACTTGCTGGCATCCTGGTGGGCGGCGGCTGGTCCGTGCTCGTCTCGATGGGTATTCACTGGGCCGTCAACCCTATCATGATCAACAACATCGCTTCCAACGGCTTCGACTACATTTGCCCGGCCACCTTTGCCTGCAACTTTGCCGTTATCGGCTGCGCCCTCGGCGTCTTCCTCAAGGCCCGCGACCAGAAGCTCAAGAGCTTTGCTATGACCGGCGCCGTGACCATCTGCCTCTCTGCCATCATCGAGCCCACGCTCTTTGGCATGCTCCTCAAGAATAAGAAGCTCTTCCTGGCTCAGATCATCGGCGGTGCCTGCGGTGGCGCGTTCCTCGGCGTTTTCAAGGTTGTCACCACTGCCTTTGTCTTTGGCTCCGTCACCACGTTCCCGGCCTTCGTCCCCTCCGATCCGATGAACTTCGCCTTCGCCATGATCGGTATGGTTATCTCGGCTGTTGTCGTCGGCGTGCTCGGCTACATCTTCACCGGTAAGGACGATCAGCTCGCCTAGTCTTGCTTTGAGGCCCCACACCATGTGTCCAAGGTTAAGACCGACTTCCATCTAATAAAGGGTCGCTGTTTATATCGCAGCGGCCCTTTTTTGCTTTTGATTGACATGATTGGAGTAAACTTTGAAAACAGATGAAAAGGAAGGAACGCCGAAGATTCCGTATGAGCGCCATGAACTGATTCTCAATAAGCTTAAGGAGGTCGATCTGCTGAAGATCGACGAGCTCGCGGCCTTTATGCCCGATGTGTCGATGTCTACGCTTCGCCGTGATCTCAAAGAACTTGAGAAGCGGGGGAGCATCGAGTATCTGACCGGCGGCGCGGTTAAGTTGCATTCCGCGGCTCACGAGGCGAGCGTTTTTGAGAAGGGTGCGCAGCGGAGCAGCGAGAAGGACCTGATCGCGCGTTGTGCGGCGGCGGAGGTCGAGGACGGTGAGACGGTCTATGTCGACTCCGGTACCACCGCGACGGCGCTCCTGAGCCTGCTCGTCGACAAGCCGGTGACTATCTACACCACCAACGGCTATGCATGTCGGTTTACGGGCGAGCTTGCTGCTAAGGTGGTGGTAATTGGCAGCGACTTCAACCCCGTTACCTGCTCGCTCGCCGGTCCTATGGTTGAGAGCGCGCTGCGCGAGCTGTACTTTGACCGGGCGTTTATAGGTGTCAACGCGGTGGACGAGGACCGCGGCATCATGACGCCAGGTTATCCCGAGGCTATCAAAAAACGTATCGTGATGCAGAATTCCCAGGCGAGTTACGTACTCGCCGATAGCTCCAAGTTCCACGTGTTTTCAAATGTAAAGGTGTGCGACCTGGAGGGCTTTACTGTTATTTCCGACAAGCGCGACGCCAAAATCGGCGAACGCGTCAAAATGATCACGGCCTAGGACACTGGGGCATCGCATCTTGCCCTCAAGCCGTTGCCCATGTAACGAAGCGTGGGGCAAACGTGCGCCCCATTCCTGATTTGGGGACTAGCTTAGTTCGTCGGCTATTTGGTGCTCGTAGAAGGCTTCTACTACGGCGTTAAAGTCGCGGGCGAAGTCTTCCATGGTTCCACGCCAGGTGGCTCGGCCGGGCTTTCCTTGGCCCACATAGGCGGTTTGAATGCCGCAGTCGGGGCTGGGGAAATCGCGCTTGGGGTCGTTGCCCACCATGAGGACCTCATGTGGCTCGAGCCCCATGACCTGCAGCTGCTCAAGATAATATGTGGCATCGGGCTTGCAGCGCGTAGCGTTGCCCATGTGCGTTACGAGCTCGAAGGGCGCGTCTGTCAGCTCGCCCCAGCCCATGCGGCACTCGATGGCGCCTTGAGGAAAGCTGGGGTTGGTGAAGAGCGCGCAGCGCAGCCCTGCGTCCTGTACGGCTTGAAGCGCGGCGTGCGCACCCGGCATGGCTTTTGCGTTGATCATGTCATCGTTCTTGTACGGCAGAACTTCGTGATCGTAGTAGGTAAACGCCTCGTAGATAAGTGGGTCCGAGAGGCAAATGCCGCACCGGCGCTCGACCTCGGTCTGGTAAAACTCAAGATTGGTGCGATTGTCCGTGCTGCTGCGGCGATTGGCGTTGAGGTCGACCAGGATGGTGCCGAGGCGCGCCATCGTGCCCCCGCGGCTGCGACGTCCGATATCCGCGAGCATCGACGAGACATCCTTAAAATAGCGAAGGATGAACGCGTTGAGGTTGATGCTAAGAAGCGTCTCGTCCATATCGAAAACGACTGCTTTGAGCACGCGGGCACCTTTCTCGAAAAATCGTTCCAGAATCGTATGTCTGGGATACTTTACCCCAAAGCAGTGTGCCTAGCTGCTCATCGTCAACTTGTGGAGACAGTCGTTCACAAGATTGCGAAAAAGTCTCCATACGAGTAAAAAATCGCAGTTCACGCTTGAAATCGAAGCGATTTCCCCGTAATCTATACGGACGTGATTGCATAAGCGTCACATCAGTATCTGTCGGCTCCCGAGTGTTCCTAAACGTTGTGTGCTTGTCGCACCCATCTGTAGGTCCTAGCAATCGGGGCCCCGTAGTTCGAAAGGGGTCCACCTTTGAGTGAGATTCAGAACTCGTCCATTTTCTCTCTTGACGATGTCAACGAGGAGGAGATGAACAACCTCATCGACGGTACGATTACCGACTTTGATGAGGGCGATCTCGTTAACGGCACTGTCGTTAAGATCGAGCATGACGAGGTGCTCGTTGACATCGGATTCAAGTCCGAGGGCGTTATCCCGGTCCGCGAGCTGTCCATCCGCAAGGACGCTAACCCTGCAGACATCGTTGCACTCGGTGATCCCATCGAGGCCCTGGTTCTCCAGAAGGAGGACAAGGACGGTCGTCTGGTCCTGTCCAAGAAGCGTGCCGAGTACGAGCGTGCTTGGAACCGCATCGAGGAGAAGTTCAACTCCGGCGAGAACGTCGAGGGCGAGGTTATCGAGGTTGTCAAGGGCGGCCTGATCCTCGACATCGGCCTGCGCGGCTTCCTGCCCGCTTCCCTCGTCGACCTCCGTCGCGTCAAGGACCTCACCTCCTACATGGGCACCCGCATCGAGGCCCGCGTCATCGAGATGGACCGCAACCGCAACAACGTCGTCCTCTCCCGTCGCGTCGTGCTCGAGGAGTCCCGTAAGGCCGAGCGCTCCGAGATCCTGTCCAAGCTCAAGTCTGGCATGCGTCTCCAGGGCACCGTTTCCTCCATCGTCGACTTCGGCGCCTTCGTCGACCTCGGCGGTATCGACGGCCTCATCCACATCTCCGAGCTCTCCTGGAACCACGTCAACCATCCTTCCGAGGTTGTCAAGGTCGGCCAGGAGGTCGAGGTCGAGGTTCTCGACGTCGACCTCAACCGCGAGCGCATCTCCCTGGGTCTCAAGCAGACCACCGAGGATCCGTGGCGCGCACTGGTCAAGAAGTACCCCGTCGGCGCTATCGTCGAGGGCACGGTGACCAAGCTTGTCCCGTTTGGCGCTTTCGTCGACCTGGGCGAGGGCATCGAGGGCCTTGTGCACATCTCCGAGATGGCCAACAAGCACGTCGATCAGCCTTCTCAGGTCACCCACGTGGGCGACAAGGTTCAGGTCAAGGTCATGGAGATCGACCTCGACCGTCGTCGTATCTCCCTGTCCATGAAGTCCGCTGCTGAGACTCTGGGCGTCGAGATCGAGGTTACCCCGCTGCCTTCCGAGAAGAAGGACGAGGAGACCGACGCCGAGTAAATCGGTTTGACGATCACTTGTTTTAAGGGATCCGTCCGTAATGGACGGGTCCCTTTTTGCATTTACTGCCGAGATGTTCGGTAGTGCCTGCGCGTAACGCTGCTTGGGCTATTCGCTTGCTATTGAGTTGTCGGTGCATGAAAAAACGCCGACATCCCGCCTCGGGGAGGAGGCGGGAACGCACCGAGTAGACGGAGGGGTGCGGAGCGCGGTCGCGTCTCGACTGACAACGTTGCCCATCGGCGTTCCTATTGTACTGCATGACATGGTTCTTGGTTTATCGTGTCGAGCGCTTGTGTTGTGCCGCTGCCTATGCTGACGGTGTGCTACACTCTTGCACTGCTGAGTGGGCCAGACGGTCGCGCGATGTGCTGCTTGCAGCACGCGTGAGGAAAGTCCGGGCTCCAGAGGGCGGGATGCCGGCTAACGGCCGGGCGGAGTGATCCGACGGAAAGCGCCGCAGAAAAGAAGACTCCCACCTGCGCCGCAAGGCGTAAAGGGAAAAGCTGAAACGGTGGTGTAAGAGACCACCAGCGTCGTGGCAACACGGCGGCTTGGCAAGCCCCATCCGGAGCAAGCGCGAATAGGAACGCTATGGGCCGGCCCGGTCCGCGTTCGGGTAGCGTGCGTGGAGCTGCACGGTAACGTGCAGACAAGATAAATGACCGTTCACGACAGAACCCGGCTTACAAGCCCACTCAGCACTTTGTTGACGCTGCGACGTCGTCAGCTGGCCGATTTGGCGCTCATTCGTCGGTCGCCGCCATAAGGCGTGCTCCCTCCTCTTTCGGGCCAAATCGACTCAGCTGACGCCGTCTCGCTGTTTTTGTCTGATCATCGGCGGTTCCGTTCTTAGCGTCTCGCTGTAATTGCCTGGTCATCGGCGATTCCATTCTTTTTACTGGGGTTTTCGGTACGGGCTTTGCCGTATTATTGAGGCTGTTTGTTGCTTTGCTTGTGTTTGAGGGGCTTTGTTGGACAGCTATTTTACTCTGCAATCGAATATTGAGGCTACGGGTGAGTTCGTCGATCGCAAGAGCCGGTTTATTGCCCAGCTGGTCCATATTGAGTCCGAGGACGAGGCAAACACCTTTATCGAGATGGTTCGCAAGCGTCATTACGACGCCCGGCACAATGTTCCCGCGTGGATTTTGGTCGATGGACGCGAGCGCCAGAGCGACGATGGTGAGCCGAGCCGCACGAGCGGTATGCCGACGCTCGAGGTGTTGCGCGGTGCGGAGCTCAAAAATGTTTGCTGCGTAGTGACGCGCTATTTTGGCGGCACGCTGTTGGGGCCGGGCGGCCTGGTTCGCGCCTATACTGCGGCGACGCAAGCGGCGGTGGCCGCGGCTCAGGAGGCCGGGCAGATCGTCGAGATGACGAGTGTCGTGCCTGTTGACGTGCATGTGGCCTATCCGCAGTATGAGCAGGTGCTTCGCTTGGCCCAGGATTCCGGTGCCAAGGTTTCGGATACCGAGTACGCGGATGCCGTGACACTTCATTTGGTGTTTAAGGCGGGGGAGCAGGAGTCGTTTTGCGCTAAGATGCGCGAGCTTATGGCGGGGCGCGAGGAGATTGAGGTCAGCACTCCCGAATTTGCCGAGTTCTAACGGCGACGGCCGGCGTGCTTTTGGACGGATCCCAAGCACACCGACCGTCGTTTTATGTCGCTGCCGTTTACTCGGCGAGCTGCTTTAGTACATCACAGGCGATTTCGACGGCATCGTCGATGCAACCGGGACAGCTGCGGAGCGGACCCTTGTCCGATCCGATGCCCTTGAGCGTGCCGCAGACGGTCGTCGTGTTCTTCTCGCCAAAGCGCTTGGCAATCTCGCGCGACAGTTTGTAGGTCTGGCCCTTGGTCTTGGGGTTTTCCATGCCATCGCTCATTACAAAGCCCATGATGGCCACGGCGCCCGAGATGGCACCGCAAGTTTCGGTCATGCCGCCCATGCCGGCGCCAAAGCCCTCGGTGAGGGTAAAGGCGACCTGGGGGTCGAGCCCGACGGCGGGCGCGAGCGTGCAGGCGACGGCCTGCGCGCAGTTAAAGCCGCGGGCGTGGTATTCGGCAGCCTGAGCCTGGCAGGTGGCAGTGTTGAGCTGAGTGGTATCAATCTGCTTCATCGGTGTCTCCTTGATTGCGGTGTACCCGCCTATGGTACCCTTGCTGGCGCATTCGCTTATCGAGACCGCAGTGCATATCTCATTGTTTTTCGCCATCGAACACTTTCTTAAGATTTGGGACAAATAAACCTGATTAATTTGTCCCATAACCTATCGGCGGGATGGGTTGAGAGGGGTGCGGGGTAGCGGTATCGTAAACCGAATAAAAACAAAACCCAAGTAAGGGAGTTGGATATGAGCGAGCAGACCATCGGAACTACATGTGTTCAGGGCGGCTATCATCCGGGCGATGCGGAGCCGCGCCAGGTGCCCATCTACCAGTCCACCACGTGGAAGTACGACACGTCCGAGCACATGGGCAAGCTGTTTGACCTGGAGGAGTCGGGCTACTTCTACAGCCGCCTGCAGAACCCCACGTGCGATCTGGTCGCTGCCAAGATCTGCGAGATGGAGGGTGGTACCGCGGCGATGCTCACGAGCTCGGGCATGGCTGCGAACTTCCTCGCGATCTTTAACGTTGCCGGTGCCGGCGATCACGTGGTCGCAAGCTCTGCCATCTACGGCGGTACCTACAACCTGCTCGCCCACACCATGGGTCGTATGGGCGTCACCTGCACCTTTGTTGCCCCCGACTGCACCGATGAGGAGCTCGAGGCCGCCTTTAAGCCCAATACCAAGCTCGTCTTTGGCGAGACGATTGCCAACCCCGCCCTTGCCGTGCTCGATATTGAGCGCTTTGCCAAGGCCGCGCATGACCACGGCGTGCCGCTGATGGTCGACAACACCTTCCCGACGCCCGTGATGTGCCGTCCCTTTGAGTGGGGCGCCGACATCGTCACGCACTCTACCACCAAGTACATGGATGGGCATGCGGCCTACCTGGGTGGCGTGATCGTCGACCACGGCCAGTTTGACTGGATGGCCCATGCAGACAAGTTCCCGGGTCTCACCACGCCCGACGAGAGCTATCACGGCGTGACCTATGCCGAGAAGTTCGGTCGCGAGGGTGCCTTCATTACCAAGGCAACCGCTCAGCTCATGCGCGACCTCGGCCCCATGCAGAACCCGCAGGCGGCCTTCTTCCTGAACAGCTCGCTCGAGAGCCTGCATGTACGCATGCCGCGTCATTGTGAGAACGGCCTGGCCGTTGCCAAGTTCCTGCAGAGTCATCCCAAGGTGCGCTTTGTGAGCTATCCGGGCCTGGAGGGCGATAAGTACTATGACCTGGCTCAGAAGTACATGCCCAACGGTACCTGCGGCGTCGTGAGCTTTGGCTTTAACGGTGGTCGCGCGGCGGCCGAGACCTTTATGAAGAGCCTTAAGCTCGCCCAGATCGCCACGCATGTGGCAGACGCCCGCACCTGCTGCCTGCATCCCGCTAACGCCACGCATCGCCAAATGAACGATGAGGAGCTCATCGCCTGCGGCATCTCCGCCGACATGGTGCGCCTGTCGTGCGGCCTCGAGGACACGGCCGATCTGATTGCCGACCTTGAGCAGGCGCTCGAGCAGTGCTAGGCTAGCGTTCGCACAAGTCGCCGATGCTGGCAGAAAGCTTCGGCGACCTTTAGTTCCGATTCCGTAGGCGGGACCCCAATCGCGACTGTTCGCAGGCGATTGGGGCCCCGTTTTTGCGTTGCACCACTCGAAAGGATGGATATGGAGAAAACTGCAGAGCAGCTGCGCCGCGAGCACATTGCCCTTGAGGGCGACACCCATGGCAAGAACAAGTGGGCGATTCTGTTTACCGTGCTCATCATGACGTTTATGGTGTGTCTGGATTCGACCGTCGTGACCGTGGCGCTGCCCGTGATACAAAAGGAGCTGGGTGTGGGCCTCGATCGCATTCAGCTGGTAAGCTCGGTGTATCTGCTTGCGACATGCGTGGCTATGCTGCCGTTTGGCCGCTTGGGCGACGTGCGCGGCAAGGTGGGCGTATTCCAGCTGGGCGTAATCGTTTTTACGGCCGGCTCGCTGCTTTGCGGCCTTTCGAGTTCGCTCGAAGTTCTTATTCTGGCACGCATTGTGCAGGGCGTCGGCTGCGCGGCGGCCATGGCTAACAACATGGGTATCATCACCGAGTCGTTTCCGGCGCGCGAGCGCGGTCGTGCCATGGGTATTCTCGCGACCTTCGTGGCCCTCGGCATGATGTGTGGCCCCGTGCTGGGCGGCATGCTGGTGGCAAGCTTTCCCTGGGAGAGCATCTTCCTCATCAACCTGCCCATTGGCGTCATCTCGTTTATCGTGGGGCTCTATACGCTGCCGCATGTTAAGCCGGAGGCTGGCGAGCGCCCCATGTCCCTGATCGAGGCTGCTCGTCGCTGCTTTGCAAATTCGGCCTTCACCATCAACCTCGCCTGCATGCTCATCGTGTTCGTTGGTATTGGCGCATCCGAGTTTATCCTGCCGTTCTATTTTCAGGACGCCCACGGCTTTGGTTCCGACATCTCTGGACTACTCTTTTTGGCGTTGCCGATGGTGAATGCCTTTATCGGCCCGCTTTCGGGTACGGTTTCGGACCGTGTTGGCTGCGAGGGCCCCACGGCGGTCGGCCTGGGTGTGTACGTGTGCGGTCTCTTTGCGGTGAGCACGCTCAACGAGCATTCCTCCATCCTTGTGATCGTGTGCTGCGTCGCATTTATGTCGCTCGGTACGTCGATTTTCCAAAGCCCTAACAACTCCCTGTATATGGGTTCGGCCCCGCGCGAGGCGCTCGGTTTTGCGGGCAGCTTGGGCAGTTTGGCGCGCTACGCTGGCATGGCATTCGGCATTACGGTGGCGTCGCATATCCTGTATGGGCAGATGAGCGTGGCGATGGGCGAGGCCGTAACCAGTTTCGTTGCAGGCCGTCCGGATGTATTCCTATTCGGTTTTCGCTCGGTGTTCTACGTGCTTATGGCTGTGGCCGCTGTGGGTTTTGCGCTCGCCATGGTGCGTTTGGTGAGGATGCGCGCCCGCCATTAGCGTGTTGGGAGGCTGCCTGCCACGTATTCGCGCCGTCCCAAAAAGACTGGTTTGTGGTGCGATGCGGCTTGTGTGACAGGCGGGGGTCGGTCCGTGGTAGACTATCGAACAACGTTTATTAATCGCGCGGTATCGTTGCCGCGAGAAGGGGTTGCGCCATGCAGGAGCTTGAGGATCGTATTCGCCATGACGGCATCGTAAAGGCCGGTAACGTCCTTAAGGTTGATGCCTTCCTCAACCACCAGTGCGACGTTGAGCTGTTCGACCACATGGGCGCCGAGTGGGCCCGTCTGTTCAAGAATGTTGAGATCAACAAGATCCTGACGATTGAGGCTTCGGGCATTGGTATGGCTTGCATTGCAGCCCAGCACTTTGGCGGCGTGCCGGTGGTCTTTGCCAAGAAGGCCCAGTCCATTAACCTCGACGGCGAGCAGTATGCCACGACCATCTACTCCTTTACCAAGCAGAAGGAGTACCCGGTCATCGTTGGCAAGCGTTTCTTGTCCGAGGGCGACAAGGTCCTGATCATCGACGACTTCTTGGCCAACGGCTGCGCGCTCGAGGGTCTTATCAAGATCTGCGAGGCTGCGGGTGCCGAGGTGTCCGGTATTGGCATTGCGGTGGAGAAGGGCTTCCAGGGCGGTGGCGATAAGCTCCGCGAGCGCGGCTTCCGCGTTGAAAGCCTAGCCCGTATCGCCGATATGGACTGCGATACCGGCGAGATCACCTTCGCCTAAGCGCGCAACACAAGCGATTGGTATGCGATGTGACAAAGGGACTTTCCCTTTGTCACATTTTTTATGAGGGGAGGTGTTGATATGGATGAGAACAAGATGGGATGGCGTGAGTATGCGCGCTATGCCGCGATGGCGGCCGAAGAGTTGGCGCGCGATTGCGAGGTTCAGGTGTTTCGCGCGACGGGTCCGGGCGGACAAGGCGTGAACACGACGGACTCGGCGGTGCGCATGAAGCACGTGCCCACAGGGATTACCGTGACGGCGCGCGAGAGCCGCAGCCAGTTCCAAAATCGCGCGAGCTGCCTGCGCAAGCTGCGCGCCGAGCTCGAGCGTCGCGGGCGTCCACCGCGCCGACGCGTAAAGACCAAGGTGCCCCAGCGCTCTCGCCAGCGCAGGCTCAATGACAAGCACTTCAACGCCATTAAAAAGGCCAACCGTCGCAAGCCGGGCAGCGACGAGTAGTCGTTTGTTCCACTGGCCTTGCTAGCGGGTAGGGTGCCAAACTTGGAGAGCGCTGCCGAGGACGTCGACCTCGATGCGCGAGGCGACAACGGGCTCGCCGTCGGCCTGGATGGGGTAGTCGGGCCCCTCAAAGGTGAGCTCGGCATGGCGGCAGCGGCGCATGCGTACCGGCGGAAGCTTGGTGTGGTGGCCGTCTTTGGCCGAAAGGAACATAGGCAGGGCAACCGCGCGAGGGACGGGGCCACAGGCGTAGCAGACGTCGAGTATGCCATCGCAGGGATCGGCATCGGGGCAGATGCGATAACCCGAGCCATACGTGGGGCCCAGCTGAATCGCCATGATGATCGCCCTCACGCGCTCGGCGGGCGCGCCGTCAAAGCTGACCGTCATGGGGTAGTTGCGATAGCGCAGGCCAAACTGCTCAAGTCCCGAGAGGGTGTAGAGCGGAGCGCCCGTCAGGCCGGTCTTTTTGCGCAACTCGGTGGTGCCCAGGCCGATGGCGGCATCGATGCCGACCGAAAGCGTCTGGTCGTAGTACTCAACGGTAGCCTCGCCGCTGCCGCTCGCAGGGCTCCACGAGCGAATGCGCCCGATGTCCTGACGCTGCAGCTCGCAGGTGAGCAGCGCGCCATAATCCTTGCCGGAGAAATCGTCGATGCCGAGCGTCTGGGCAAAATCGTTGCCGGAGCCCACGGGCAGGACGGCAAGAGCGGGGCGGGCGTCCTCCTTTTGCGTCATAAGCCCGTTGACGACCTCGTGAATCACGCCGTCGCCGCCGAGTGCGATAACGGTGCGATAGCCCTGAGCCTGTGCGGCCAGCTCCTTGGCGTGTCCCATACGCTCGGTCAACACCAGGTCAAACTGGGATGCGCGTGCAGTCATGTCCAAAAAGCGTTGCAGGCGCTCGGCAACTTCGCGTGCCGCACCCGACTGGGCGGCTGGGTTGGCGATGATGAGCGTGCGACCAAAATCAGTTGCGTGCATGGGGCGACTCCCGGCGTATAACGTGACGGTGCGGTCGCGCTCGGGTCGAATTGCCCCCGATTGTGGCTGCACGGCGAATACTAACGTCTACTCTATCAGGTCGTTGTGGCGCTCGATAGCCTCTGCCACCGTGCCGCCCTCGTCCACGATAAGCGAGCGTCGCTTAGGGGACACAATACGCTGTGCGGGATACACGCCACGGTGGCCGCCGGCAAGGTAGCTAATAAACGAAACGATGACAAAGAACCCGGCGGCCGTGCCGTGGAACAGGTCGATGGCCATCATGCAGGTGGTGATGGGCACGTTGAGGCCGGCGCAGAACACGCCGAGCATGCCGAGAGCCGCCAGAAAACTGGGGTCAAGCCCGGTAAGGTAACCGATCCAGCCACCGAGTGCCGCACCGATGCCAAACAGGGGCGTGACCTCGCCGCCTTGGAAGCCCGCGCCCAGGGTAAGCGCTGTGACGACCAACTTGATGGCTGCGTCCGCCAGGGTGGTGTTGCCTGCAAATCCGGCGCCGGAAAGCCACGTGGAAAGGCCGGCGTAGTCCCAGGCGTCGAGGAGGGCATAGGCGGCCAAAACCACGAGTGCGCCTATGAGTGCGCGGACGAGGTAATTGGTGATAAAGCGACCGTACAGGCTTTTGACGGTTCGAACCGACCAGGCAAAGAGGCGTGCCGTCAGGCCGAAGATAATTGCGCTGATAACAACGATGACAACCGTCCGTGGTGTCATGTTGGGAACGCTGGCGATGACATTCGCCTCGTACTCGGTTCCCAAGGCAAGCGACGTAAAGTAGCCGGTAAACGAGGCGACCAGGCAGTAGATGCCCGCGGTGTAGTCGATCTTTCCGATAAAGCACATCTCCATGCCAAAGAAAGCTCCGGCAAGGGGCGAACCGAATACGGCGCCAAAGGCCGACGAGATGCCGGCGAGCATGAGGTCGTGGTGGTCATGCTTTTTGAGGTGGGCGAGGCTCGAGATGTTGCTGGCGATGGTGCCGCCAATCTGCACCGCGGCTCCCTCGCGACCGGCCGATCCGCCCGTTAGGTGCGTGAGCGTAGAGTAGACGAAGGTGAGGACGGCCATGCGCATATGGATGAGGCGTGTGCCCAGAGCGGAGTCGATGACCAGGTTGTTGCCTCGTTTGGCAGCAAGGCCGTGGTTTTTGTAGACCCACGCGGTGGCAATGCCCACAACGGGAAGCAATGCGTAGACCCACGCGTGGTGCTCGCGATAGTCGGTCGCGATATTCAGCGAGGCCAAAAACGCCCAAGCGGCAACGCCCATGGCGAGCGAGACGATGACGACGAGCACGAGCAACTTGGCGCTCGCGAGTAGGTTGCGGGCGTTGCGGCGCGTGTCGGCAGCCAAGAGATGCTCGGAGCGGGTGAGCTGTTGCCTGCCTGCCATGATGACGTCGTTAAGGGAGAAAAGGCCGCCGTCGTCGAGCGGCTGGGAATGATCCTGCGCCTCGTTTGCGCTTTCGGGTTTGTCGGTAAAAGTCATACGTTCCTCTTTTGGGTTGCAACACGAGCATTATAAAACGCGGTAAACGCGACGAGCCGGTGGGTTGGTTTTGGTTTTGTTTCGCGGCTTGCGGCCGACAGATGTATTCGCGGCCGCGGGCCAGGTCTTGAGCAGGCGGCGAGGGATTATACTGAGATAAACATAAAGAATCGGCGCTTTTGTTGCGCGCCGCAGCATGCTAGAGGTGCATATGGCTGAGAAACTCATTCCGTTGGAGGACGCACAGGCGATCGTCTTGTCGCACGTGAATCGCACCGAAGTTGTCGAGATTCCCGTGTGGCAGGCCGCCGGTCTTCCCTTGGCAGAGGACGCGGTGGCCGATATCGACATTTCGCCGTTTGCCAACAGCGCTATGGACGGATATGCCGTGCGCTCGGCGGACTTGGCGCAGGCATCTGGCGAGGCGCCGGTGACGCTCGACGTTGTCGGACACGAGGCCGCGGGCCATGTCTTTGAGGGCGTGGTCGGCGTGGGCGAGACGGTCCGCATCATGACGGGCGCGCCGGTACCCGAAGGTGCCGATGCCGTGGTGAAATACGAGATCGTCGACGTGCTCGATGGCGACGACAACGAGGGCTCGCGTGTGAGGTTCTCGGCGCCCGCCAAGGTAGGGGAGAACGTTCGCTCTGCCGCCGAGGAGGCCCATGCCGGCGATGTCGTGATGCACGCCGGCGAGGTCGTGGCCCCGGCCGGCGCCGGCCTGTTGGCGAGTGCCGGTTACGCAAGCGTGAAGGTGCACGCCGCCCCGCGTGTGGGCATTATCTCGTTGGGCACGGAGCTGGTCGCGCCGAGTGAACTGCCGGCACGCGGACAGATTCGCGACTCCAACTCGTCGGCGTTGATGGCCGAAGCGCTCGATGCAGGAGCCGAGCCCGTGTTCTACGGCATTGCGCCCGATGATGAGCAGGCGATTGCCGAGCTGGTGCATCGCGCCGTGCTGGAGTGCGATTTCGTCATTACGAGCGGTGGCGCCTCGGCAGGCGACTACGACTACGTGACGGCGCTCGTTCGGCGCGAGGGCGATGTGCTGTTTGACCGCATCTCGATGCGTCCGGGCAAGGCCATCACGTTTGGCTTGCTTGGGGGTAAGCCCTACCTGGGACTTTCAGGCAATCCGGCCGCGGCGTATGTAGGCTTTGAGATGCTTGCGCGTCCGGCGATCCGCAAGATGCGCGGCTTTGCCGAGGGTACGCGTCCCGTGCAGCAGGCGACGCTCACGCACGGCGTGAAAAAGCGACAGCATCGCCGCTTCTTCGATCGCGCCACGGTTTTGCGCGACCCCGAGACCGGTGAGCTGTTGGTGACCGAGGCCAAGACGCAGAATTCGGCGCTGCTCGGCACGATGCAGCGGGCTAACTGCCTGTTGCGTGTTGACGAAGGACCGTGCGACCTCAAGGTGGGCGATGTCGTGGACGTTGTTCGCGTCGACCTGCCCGAGGGCGCCGTGTTGTAGGAGGAATGCTATGGAGCTGAAGATATCGATCGTGACGTGCTCGGATACGCGCGATCTTGCCCAGGACGAGGCTGGAGCCGCACTCGAGGAACTTATCGAGGCGCAGGGCTGGACGGTCGCCTCGCATGTGGTCGTGCGCGACGACGTCAGCGAGATCGGTGATGCCATTGTGGAAGCCGCCGATGAGTGCCACGCCAATGTCGTGCTCACCTGCGGCGGCACGGGGCTTTCGATGCGCGATGTGACGCCCGAGGCGACGCGTGCCGTCTGCGAGCGCGATGTGCCGGGTATTGCAGAGGCAATCCGTGCGTACTCCATGACCAAGACGCGCCGCGCTATGCTCTCGCGCGCTATTTGCATGCAACGAGGTCATACACTTGTCGTAAACTTTCCCGGTTCTACGAAGGCCGCCCGCGAAAGCTGGGAGGCCATAGCGGACCAGCTGGAGCATGCGGCTCAGATGACAGCGGGCGGCGGACATACCAACTAAGCGGTTTACCTGCGGCGGAGCGATCTGAACGGCTGCTCCGCCTTTTATTTGCGCCCAAGGGGACGGCATTCTGTAGGCATGCTTGAAACTATATTCTCAGACGAGAATAATTTCTCATAATCATTATTCGCATCGAAGTATAATCAAATTACAGAATAAAGCCCGCGGTGGGGTACCCGGGCACAAGGTACGAAAGGGTTGAACATGTTCGATATGGTTTCTCGCCGCGGATTCGTCTCACTCTCCGCTGTCGCCGCTGCCGGCCTTGGGCTTGCCGGCTGCTCCGGCAACAAGGAGCCTGAGGCGACCGGCTCCGATGCCGGCTCCGCCAAGGCCTCTTCCAAGAAGGAAACCGTCGAGCTGCAGGTCTTTGCCGCCAACTCGCTCGAGAAGGCTTTGCCCGAGGTTCAGAAGCTCTACACCGAGCAGACCGGTACCACCTTTGCCGACACGCAGTTTAAGGCGTCCGGCGACCTCGTTGAGCAGATGCGTGCCGGTGCCACGGTCGACGTGCTCATCACCGCTTCCAAGGGCACCATGGATGACTCTGAGACCGTCGAGCTCGTCGATGCCGACACCCGTGAGGATATGTTCGTCAACGATCTTGTGATCATTCGCGCCGAGGGCTCCGACACCAAGGTCGAGGCCATCGCCGACGTCGCGAATCTGGGCGGCAAGATCGCCATTGGCGACGCCAAGACCGTTCCCGCCGGCAAGTACGCCAACCAGGCGCTGGCTTCTGTGGGCCTCTATACCGGCACCGAGGGCGACGACGGCGAGTATGCGCCCGAGATCGCCGACAAGGTCGCGCTGGCAGACAAAGTTGGTACCGCCGCCGCCTATGTGTCCACAGGCGACTGCGTGGCCGGTTTTGTCTACAGCTCCGATATCTTCCGCTACGACGGCATCGAGGAGGCGCTCGTGTGTCCCGAGGACTCGCACAAGCCCATCGTGTATCCGGGCGCCGTTGCCGAGAGCTCCGAACATGCCGACGAGGCTAAGGCGTTCATCGACTTTTGCCTGTCCAACAAGAAGGCTCAGAAGATTTGGGCTAAGTACGGCTTTGAGCTTTCCGCGTAGTGCGGCTTGGCGCGATAATTCCATCGTTTTGTGTTTCACTCCGTCCTTGTATTCGCTTGGAGCTTTTCGTGCTTAATAGATTCCGCATGCTTGTCGCCTGTGCTTTGACCTTCGCGCTTTGCTGGGTGCCGGGATTTGCGTTTGCTGGGGACGCTGAGGACGGGGCCCAGGTTGCTGCGACCGCTCATGGGCTTTCCTATGGGATCGAGGGTTTTGAGCGGTTGGCCAAGGGGACTGCTCGTGCCATGGAGGGCCAGCCTGAGGGCTACCGGTTTCCCGTTGACGAGGACGTGGACCTTGTAGTGGCGCCTGCTGCCGATCGCGTTGTGGTGTGGATATCGCCCAAGGCGGTCGAGAAGTATGGATTGGATCCGCAGGACAACGAGTGCGTATCGGGTCTCAAGGCCCTCGTCTGTGAGCTCGACAGCGCAAACCGCATGGGAGGTGCGCAGCTAGGGGACGTGGATCTTCCTTGGTATGTTACGGCGGAAACAACGTTTGATGCCGGCGGGTATACCTATGGCTTTGATGTGCGTGGTGCGGATGGGGACCGCTATGTGGTAATTGCATCAGCCTCGGGTGATGCCAAGGGCGGCGCGCGTTGGCTTGATAGCGCTCAAATGGTAGAAGCATCGTCTGTCGTGTTGCGGGATGAGCGGGGGCCCTTGACCTCTCTGGCCTCCTTTTTGGGCGACATTGACTATCGCCCGTTTTGGGTGTCTATCAAAACGAGCGGCCTTGCCCTGGTGATTGCCTTTGCACTGGGTCTGTTTGCCGCGTGGAAGACTATGGGTACCTCGAGTCGCATCAAGGGCCTGCTCGATTCGGTCTTTACGATTCCTATGGTGCTGCCGCCCACGGTCTGCGGCTTTCTGCTCCTCATGCTGTTTGGCCGCTCGACCGGGGTGGGCCAGTGGCTCATCGCGCACGGCATCTCGATCGTCTTTACCTGGCCCGCGGCGGTCATTTCGGCCGTCGTTGTGTCGTTTCCGCTGGTCTACCGCACGGCGCTCGGAGCCTTCGAGAGTCTCGACACGCAGATGCTCGATGCCGCGCGAACCCTGGGATGGTCCGAGCGTCGTATCTTTACCAAGCTTATGATGCCGCTTGGCTGGCCCTCGATTGCCGCCGGCGCGGTGCTTGCCTTCGCGCGTGCCATGGGCGAGTTTGGCTGCACCCTGTTCTTTGCGGGCAACTACGCCGGCATTACCCAGACCATCCCCATCGCCATCTACTTTGAGTGGATGGGCGGCAACACGTCGGTGGCCCTCTTTTGGGTCGCCGTCGTGATTGTGTTCAGTTTCCTGGTCATCCTGTTCATCAATATGTACACGGCGCATTCGCAAAAGTACCGCGGGCGCGGCCTGTCCCGCGCGGAGCGCAAGCAGGCCAAGCAGCTGGGCAGCCAGGCCGATTCGCTCGACCCAGTGGGCGGCGATGCCTTGTGCATCGATCGCGAGGCGCTGGCCGAGCTTATGCGCGATGACGCGGCACCGCAGGGAGGTCGATAAGCTATGTCGCTCGTTTTGGATATCAAAAAGCGCTATCCGGGCTTTACCCTTGACATTCAGCTCGATGCCGGCGAGGAGCGTGTGGCGCTGCTCGGCGCCTCCGGATGCGGCAAGAGCTGCACCTTGCGCTGTATTGCCGGCGTGGAGACGCCCGACGAGGGCAAGATCGTCGTCAACGGCGTAACCTTCTTTGACTCGGTGTCGGGCATCAATCTGTCGCCCCAGGAGCGCAAGTGCGCCCTGATGTTTCAAAACTATCAGCTGTTTCCCAACATGACGGTGGCCGATAACGTATGTGCCGGTGTAAAGGACGCGGGCGACGCCGCGGCGCGCAGGCAACTTGCCGAGCGCTACCTGGGTATCTTTGGACTGGCCGACTTTGCCGACCGCTATCCCGCGCGCCTCTCGGGCGGCCAGCAGCAGCGCGTGGCGCTCGCTCGTATGGTGGCGGCACACCCGGGCATTTTTATGTTCGATGAGCCCATGAGCGCGCTCCACGCGTATCTCAAGAGCGCGCTTGAGCAGAACATGCTCGACCTGTTCGACGTCTGTAACCGTACCGTGCTCTACGTGAGCCACGATATTGACGAGGCATGCCGCCTGTGCGAGCGCATTTGCGTGATGCATAACGGGCATGTGGAGGAGATCGGCTCCGTCGAGGACGTGGTCCGCCGGCCGCAAACCTTGGCTGCGCTGCGTCTGACGGGCTGCAAGAACACAAGCCGGGCGCGCAAGATCGGCGACGAAGAAGTTGAGGCCCTCGACTGGGGCATGACCTTTAACGTGGGTCGCGAGGTTCCCGATAATGTGGCGTACCTGGGCATTCGCGCAAGCTACTTCCATGTTGACAATCGCGCGGAGCGGGGTCGCAACAGCTATGATTTGCACGTGGCCCGAGTGAGCGATTCACGCTTTGAGCGCCTGGTGCTGTTGGACGTGCCGCGTACTGATGCGCCCACGCGTCTGCAGTGGAAGGTCAACAAAGTGGGCATGCCTGTCGACGAGCTGCCGCAAGCAGGCGAGACGCTGCGCATGCATTTTGATGCCAGCAGGATCCATTTGGTTTGTCGTTGATGCGGTGGGCGATGCGGGCGAGGAGGTAGTCCTCGACCGCTTTGTTTCCACTTTACCGCTCGCCGATTTCTATATGACAAAATCTTGTCAATCTGATAATTATTTATCAGACAGCGAGGTGTTCGCATCCCGCAGCTGTCGTACGATTGTCAACGGTGTTCGCATGGTCGATGACCGTTGATATAGTTGACCTCAACTGGTTAAGGAGGGTGCGCACATGCCGCAGACGACATACATTCGCCGCGTTGCCGCGCGTGCCCTATATATCGCTCGGAGCCGCATATGAGCAGGTATGTTCACGGCTCCGGGAGAGACGACGCACAATTAAATAGTCAACCGCAAAGCAGGTTCCCCAAAATTCCGGGTTTGAGCACGGCAGGGCAATCGCCGCCCGTCGTGCATCGATACCGCTGTTATCCGTTTTTGGTTCGAGAGGGGAACCGCCATGGCTGAAGAATTCGATTTCCATCCGATGTGGGAGAGCCTCGGCATGAATCTTGCCGACCACGACATGCTGCTGGGCGCCGTGGGCCAGATGTACGGCGATATGTTCTTGACGCAGAACAATCGCCCCAAGTCCACGTCCTACCTGGACTTTGTGGCCACCAACATCCACAGCGGCCGTATTAAGGAGATGCTCGACAAGAAGGAGGCCGGCGAGGCCACCAAGATCGTCGGTTCGTTCTGCGTGTACGTGCCCGAGGAGATCGTGCTTGCCTGTGACGGTATTCCCGTGGGCCTGTGCTCGGGTGCCGATTGGGCAACCGATAAGGTCGAGGAGCATCTGCCGCGCAACACCTGCCCGCTTATCAAGAGCTTTGCCGGCTTTAAGCTGGGCGAGGTCTGCCCCTACATTGAGTCGAGTGACTTGGTGGTAGGCGAGAACACCTGCGATGGCAAGAAGAAGGCCTACGAGTTTTTTGCCACGCAAAAGAACATGTACGTCATGGATATTCCCAACGTACACGACGAGTCGACGCTCGTGACCTGGAAGGCCGAGGTCAAGAAGCTCGCCGCCAAGATCGAGGAAGAGTGCGGCGTCACGATTACGCCTGAGCGTCTGAAGGCCGCCATCCACGCCGTCAATGAGAAGCGTCGCGCCCTGCAGCGCCTCGCTGCCACGCGCGCTGCCGACCCTGCGCCCATCAGCGGTCTTGACAGCCTGCTGACCGTTCAGGCCGCCTTTATGGACGACACGCCACGTCTGACCGGAGCCATTAACGATATGGCGGCCGAGTGTGAGCAGCGTGTCGAGGTCGGCGAGGGCGTGGCGCCCAAGGGGACTAAGCGCATCCTGTACACCGGTACGCCCATGGCCGTGCCCAACTGGAAGCTGTTCAACCTCATCGAGAAAGCCGGTGGCATTGTGGTAGGCGAGGAGTCCTGCACGGGCTCGCGCTATTACAAGGACCTGGTCGACGAGTCCGGTGAGACGGTCGACGAGATGCTCGATGCCATCGCCGAGCGCTACTTTAAGATCAACTGCGCCGTCTTTACGCCCAACGACCAGCGTATGAAGGACATTGTCCAGATGGCCAAGGACCTGCATGCCGACGGCATCGTCGACGTGGCCCTGCAGTTCTGCACGCTCTATGAGATGGAGTCCTTCGCCGTGGAGAAGGCCGCCGAGGAGGCGGGCATTCCGTTCATGCACATCACGACCGACTACGCCGGCGAGGACGCAGGCCAATTGCAGACGCGCATCGAAGCTTTCTTGGAAACCATTTAGGGCTATACGTTCCGGCGGCTTCCCCAGGTACCCGATCTTGCCGTTCAAACCGTCGCTTGCGTACCAAAGTGCGCGGAGCTGCTCTTTCACGGCAACCTCGGGCGCCTGGGAAGCCGTTTCCTTGGTTGGTTAAAAGGTTTAGGAGTTATATGTCGGAAAATATTGAGCAGCCGTTGCCCAGCACGTTTGAGGAGTTCAACGAGCAGCGCAAGGCCGCGTTTATTCGCGTCAAGGATTATAAACAGGCCGGCAATCGCCTGGTCGGCTTTTTGTGCAGCTATACGCCGCTCGAGATTATCGATGCCGCGGGGGCCGTAAGTGTCGCTCTGTGCGGTACGTCCGATGAGGTGATCCCCGAGGCCGAGAAGGTACTGCCCGCGAACCTCTGCCCGCTCATCAAGTCGACCTACGGCTTTGCCTACTCGCAAAAGTGCCCGTTTACGTACTTTAGCGACATGATCATCGGCGAGACCACCTGCGACGGCAAGAAGAAGATGTACGAGCTGCTGGGGGAGCTCAAGCGCACGCACATTCTGCACCTGCCGCAGGGTCGCGATCGCGCCTACGAGCGTGAAAGCTGGTACGAGGAGTGCCGCCTACTCAAGGAGGAGCTCGAGAACTTCTACGGCATCACGATTACCGACGATGACCTGCGCGCCGCCGTCCGTCGTCGCAACCGTTTGCGTGCGGCCCAGCTCGAGATGTTTGCGCTGCAGGCTAACCAGCCGGCGGCCATGAGCGGCGTCGACCTGATGAGCACCATGTTTGCCGGTACGTTCAGCTTTGATATCGAGGCCTATACGGATCAGCTGGAGCAAAAGGTTGCCAAGCTGCGCGAGGCCTACGACGCGGGCGAGCGCCCGGTTGCGGCGGATGCCAAGCGCATTCTGATCACCGGCTGCCCGGTGGGCGGCGTGATCAACAAGATAGGCCGTACTATCGAGTCCAATGGCGGCGTGGTCGTGTGCATGGACGACTGCTCGGGTGAGCGCACGGCGGCCATGATGATCGACCCCGATGCTCCCGATATCCTGCGCGCCATCGCCGACCGCTACCTGGATATCAACTGCTCGGTCATGACGCCCAACGACAGCCGCATGGGGAACACGCTTGCCATGTGCGAGAAGTATCATGTCGATGGCGTGGTAGAGAGCGTGCTACAGGCCTGCCACACCTTTAACGTGGAGAGTGCGCGCATGCAGGAAGCTGTCGAGGGTGCGGGCATTCCGTATATGAAGATCGAGACCGACTACAGCAACGGCGACATGGGTCAGATTGAGACCCGCATCGCCGCCTTCATCGAAACCCTCTAGCTTCCTCAGGCACCGGATCTTGCCCCTCAAACCGTCGCTTGCGTACCAAAGTACGCCGCGCTCCTCTTTCGGGGCAACCTCCGGCACCTGAGAAACCTAGAGCTAAGGCGCCTGAACGCGCCGCTGTCTTTGATGTTTGGATTAGGAGAGAGCCATGATAGGGATCGGGATCGATATCGGGTCTACGGCGGCTAAGGCTGCTGTGGTCGACGGGGAGGGTTCGGTGGCGTGGACGTGCGTGCAGCCAACCGGGTTCTCCTCGGTCGATGCTTCCGAGCGGCTGCGCGAGGCACTGGCAGCGGCTGGCTATGACGTGGCTGACGACGACGTGCGCGTGATCGCGACCGGCTACGGTCGTGTCGCCGTGCCCTATGCGCACAAGGTCGTGACCGAGATCACCTGCCACGGCACCGGTGCCGTGCGCCTGTTTGGTGATCACGGCACGGTGATCGATGTGGGCGGTCAGGATACCAAGGTCATCCAACTCAAGGGCGGCCGCGTGGCCAAGTTCGCCATGAACGACAAGTGCGCTGCCGGCACGGGGCGCTTTTTGGAGATCATGGCCGATCGCCTGGGCATCTCGCAACAGCAGATGGCAGACCTTGCCCGCACGGGCGAGCCGACCAAGATCAGCAGCATGTGCACGGTGTTTGCCGAAAGTGAGGTTATCGGCCTCATCGGTCGTGGCGAGCCGCGCGAGAACATTGCGCGCGGCGTGATCGAAAGCGTCGTGTCGCGCGTGGCGACTATGGCCGGGCAGGCGGCGGGTGCTCCGTACTACCTGACGGGAGGCCTGTGCGAGAACGCCTACGTTGTGGAGCGGTTGGCCGCGCTGCTGGGGTCGTCGGTGACTACGTCGCCCCAGGCTCGCTTTGCCGGTGCCATCGGCGCGGCGATTCGCGCACAGGCGCTCAATTAATGCATCCGCCTTGGGCTCGCATTCATGCGTATACTGAGAGAAAATGATTGACCGATGAGAGGAGGTATCGATGCCTGACGATCAGATTAAGCTCACGTCTATGACGGCCGCGAGCGGTTGAGCCGCTAAGTTGGCTCCTGGAGCCCTCGCCCAGGTCCTGGGCGACTTGCCCAATGTGCATAACGACAACCTACTCGTGGGGTTCGATACCTCCGACGATGCGAGCGTCTTCCGCGTTGGCGATAACCTGGGTCTCGTGCAGTCCATCGACTTCTTCCCGCCGATGGTCGACGACCCGTTTCTGTTCGGCCAGATTGCCGCGGCAAACTCGCTGTCGGACATCTACGCCATGGGCGGGCGGCCGAGCCATGCCATGAACCTGCTCTGCATACCCAGTTGCCTGGGTGTTGAGGTTGCCGGCCAGATTCTGGCGGGCGGCGCCGACAAGTGCGTCGAGGCGGGCTGCTCTATCGCGGGCGGTCATACCATCAACGACGACGAGCCCAAGTACGGCTTGTCTGTGAGCGGCTTTGTCGCGCTCGACCGCATGCTCGCCAACAGCGGCGCGCGCGCTGGCGATGTCCTGCTGCTGACCAAGGCGATCGGCTCTGGCATCATCACCACGGCCATTAAGGGCGAGCTCATCGAGCAGGACGAGGCCGCAGCCATGTTCGACTCGATGCGCACCCTCAACGAGGCCCCGATTCGTCTGGCCGAGGGCCTCGAGCTTCACGGCTGCACCGATGTCACGGGCTTTGGCCTGATCGGGCACGCGTGCGAGATGGCCGAGGGCTCGGGCGTGCAGATTGAGCTTGTGTCGGGGGCGGTGCCGCTCTTTGACCAGGTGCTCGACATGGCGCGTCTGGGCATTATCCCCGCGGGCTCCTACCGCAATCAGGACTTTTTTGGCCCGCGTGTGGCTGCCGACGAGGACCTGGAGCCGGGCATGTTGGATGCGCTGTACGATCCGCAGACCTCGGGCGGTTTGCTCATCGCGGCGCCTGCTGCCGATGTGGATGGGCTTGCGCGTCGCCTGCATGCCGAGGGGCGCATCGCGGCCGTTGTCGGGCGCGTGTGCGAGGCGGAGCCGGGCGGTCCTGCCGTCCGCGTTGTTCGCTAGCCCGCACGTTTATGTAACTGTTTGCCGTTCTCTAGAACGGCTCTTTCGAAAGGAATTTGCTATGTCTACCAAGATTGAAGTCAATGCCATGGGCGATGCCTGCCCGCTGCCCGTCGTCAAGACGCTCAAAGCTCTGAAGCAGCTCGATGGCGAGGGCGCCGTCGTGACCTCGGTCGACAACGAGACCGCCGTCAAGAACATCTCCAAGATGGCGCAGGAGAAAGGCTGCACGGCCTCGGTCGAGAAGGTTTCTGACGCCGAGTGGCACGTGACCGTGGCGACCTCTGGCGCCGTTGCCATGGCCGATCCCGAGCAGGATGGCGCTGCCTTCTGTGATGCCAGCGCCGGCAAGGGCAGGCTCGTCATTTCCGTCTACACCGACTGCATGGGCCGTGGCGACGACGAGCTGGGCCACAAGCTCATGAAGGCCTTCATCTTTGCCGTGACGCAGCAGGAGGAGCTGCCCGCGACCATGCTGTTCTACAACGGCGGCGCCAAGCTCACCGTCGAGGGCTCGCCGGTGCTCGACGACCTGAAGGGCCTGGCCGAGCAGGGTGTCGAGATTCTCACCTGTGGTACCTGCCTCGACCACTATGGCATTAAAGACCAGCTTGCGGTGGGCGAGGTCACCAACATGTACGTGATCGTGGAGAAGATGGAGCAGGCCGTGCGCGTCGTGCGCCCGTAGCGTATTGGTTGGAGTTGCCATGAGGGAGAAGCGCCCGGCGCTTGTCATCACGTTTCCCACCACGGCGGCCGCCATGGGCTGCGAGTCCCTGTGCATCGAGCGCGGCCTTCCCGGGCGAACGATTCCCGTGCCCGGGGAGGTCGCTGCCGGCTGTGGTCTGGCGTGGAAAGCGTTGCCTGCCGATGAGGAGCTGCTGCGCGGCGAACTCGCCGCGGCGGGCGTTCCCACCGAGGGCTATACCGTGATTGATATGTGGGAGGTCGTGCGATGATCTACCTGGATAACGCGGCGACGACCATGCACAAGCCGCAGACGGTCATCGATGCCGTGACGCAGGCGATGTGCTCGCTCGGCAATGCCGGGCGCGGCGCCACGTCGGGTGCCCTCGATGCCGCTCGTACGATTCACGGTTGCCGTGCCAAGCTCGCGCGCCTTTTAGGTTGCCCGAGGGCGGACCATGTGTGCTTTACGCCCAACTCTACGGCGGCGCTCAACACCGCCATCTGTGGCGTGGTGCGCCCCGGCGACCGCGTGGTCACGACGGTGCTCGAGCACAACTCCGTGCTGCGTCCGCTCAACCGCCTGGCAGTGGAGCGGGGTGTGACCGTTGAGCATGCGGGCTGTGACGCGAACGGCGTGCTCGACTATGACGAGCTCGAGCGGCTGGTCACGCCCGGTACGCGTACCGTGGTGGTGACGCATGCCTCTAATGTGACCGGCAACGCGGTCGACATTGCGCGCGTGGCGGCCTTGGCACATGCCGCGGGTGCGCTTGTGATCGTCGATGCCTCGCAGTCTGCCGGTACGGCGCATATCGATATGCAGGCCATGGGGCTCGACGTGGTGTGCTTTACCGGCCACAAGGGGCTCATGGGCCCGCAGGGCACCGGCGGCCTGGCCGTGGCGGAGGGCGTCGACGTGGCGCCCTGGGCCATGGGCGGCACGGGCGTGCACAGCTTCGATGCGTTACAGCCCATGGAGTGGCCCACGCGGCTCGAGGCGGGCACGCTCAACGGTCACGGCATAGCGGGCCTTTCCGCAGGCCTTGATTTTATCGAGGCACAAGGCGGGGTGGAGACGATTGCAGCTCACGAACGCGCACTCGCCGAACGTTTCCTCTCCGGCGCTCGCGAAATCCCCAGCATTGTACTTTACGGTGCGTTTGACCAACCTGCGCGCTCGGCGATCGTGTCGCTCAACGTGGGCGATATCGACTCTGCCGAGATCTCGGACGCGCTCATGCAAGGGTGGGGGATTGCGACGCGCCCCGGTGCCCATTGCGCTCCGCTCATGCACCGCGCGTTAGGTACCGAGCGCCAGGGTGTCGTCCGCTTCTCGTTTGGGTATTTCAACACGACCGAAGAAGTCGACACGGCTATCGATGCTCTGCGCAATTTAGTCTGCTAAAGCTGCTGGACCGTTTATACTTGCGGGACGGGTATTTTGCCCGTCCCGTTTTTGTTTCGACCCGAAAGGTGTGCCTATGCCCTCATCTGCACCGCGCGGTCTGCGCTCCGACCATGTCGTCACCGTCGGCATCGCCCTGTTTTCGATGCTCTTTGGCGCCGGCAACCTCATCATTCCACCGTTGCTGGCGCTCCAGGCCGGCACGGCCACACCGCTTGCCATGGTTGGCTTTTTGATTGCCGCCATCGGCCTGCCCGTCATGGGCTTTATCGCCGTGGCGCTTGCCGGCACGGCGCGTGAGCTTGCCAGCCGCGTGCACCCCAAGTTTGGCGAGTTCTTTGTTGCGGCAGTGTATCTGGCCATCGGCCCGTGCCTGGCCATTCCGCGTACGAGTTCCACGGCCTTCGAGATGCTGGTGCCGCTGTTGCCCGAGGGCGTCTCGCTCGGCACGGCGCGTCTGGTGTTTGCCATTTGCTTCTTTGTCGTCGCGTTTGCGCTCACGCTGCGCCCGGGCGTCATCACGCGTGTGCTCGGCCGCATTACGGGCCCCGCGCTCATTGCGCTCATCGTGCTGGTCGTGGGTGCCGCCGTGGTCTCGCCGTTGGGTCCCGCTGTCGCGCCGCAGGCTCCCTATGATGCCGGAGCTGCGGTCCAGGGCTTTCTGACCGGCTACCAGACCATGGACCTGCTTGCGTCGCTCGCCTTCGGCATCATCATCGCCGAGACCATTCACGAGTTGGGCGTGACCGACGACAAGCGCGTCGCTTTTGAAATTTCACGCTCCGGTGTGATCGCCGGCTTGCTCATGGCCATCATCTATTGCGGCTTGGCCCTTGCCGGTATGCAGCTCGGCACCGTGATGCCCGATGCCACCAACGGCGCTGCCATCCTCGCCCGTTCGGCCTCCATGCACTTTGGTCTTGCCGGCACGGTCGTGGTCTTTGCGATCTTTTTCCTCGCCTGCATGAACGTGTGCATCGGCCTCATCAGCTGCTGCTCGCGTTACTTCTGCGAGACGTATGTGGTCGAAGGGGGAGCGGAGGCGTCCGAGGAGGCCATGCGCCGTCCCTTTGCGGTTCTCGCCTTTGTGTTCGCGGCGTTTTCGTGCGTGCTTTCCAACGTGGGTCTCGACATGATCCTTATGTTCTCGGTGCCCATGCTCAACGCCTTGTACCCCGTTGCCATTGTGCTGGTGCTTATGGGCCTGGTGCACGGCTTTTGCGACGCTCATCCGCAGGTGTGGGTCTGGGTCGGCGGCGTCGTTACTGTGCAGAGCGTGATCACCTCGGTCCGCGATGCGTTCTTTGCGGGCACATGGCTGCCGTTTGATGCGCTACCCCTGGCAGACATCGGTGCCGCGTGGGCGCCGGTCGCCGTAGTTGCCTTTGTGATCGGTCTGCTCCACAGCAAGTTTGTTGCGCATTCGAGGAGCTAAGACATCAATGCTTGCACAGGCGGGGAGTCTCCCCTATAATTTCCTTCGCTTTGGGACACGCAAGGTTTAGACCTTAGCTGCTCAACACCTTCGGGACGTGGCGCAGTTTGGTAGCGCGCCTGCTTTGGGAGCAGGATGTCGCAGGTTCAAATCCTGTCGTCCCGACCATATCTTGCGGGCGTAGTTCAATGGTAGAACCCCAGCCTTCCAAGCTGATGACGCGGGTTCGATTCCCGTCGCCCGCTCCATAAGAATTGTTTTAACGGCTTTGGTTTCCTTTGGGGATCAGAGCTGTTTTTGTTTACGCGCCGGGCGACGGGAATCGAACCCGCTCCGCGCCCACCTAAGTTGCGGTTAAATACGGACTGTCTTTTGGCTTTTGCGAACCCATTGAAGTCCGGGGTAGCTAATTTGGAGCGGGTTTTTGACTGCTCTAGCGATCGGCTGGCAAATGTGGCCAAAAAAGCCCTGCCCCAAAATGACTGGTCTGGTGTTGAGCCACGAAAGCGGCCCATCTACTACGTTTGGCCCGCAGGGGTCGACCATAGCAGCAGTTTCGGAAAATCGGCAAGCCGTCTACCAGCTGTTTTGATATTTCGGATTTCTGTATGGTCGAGGGTAATCGGTTAAACGTAGTAGATGGGCCCATTTCGTGGCGAACAGTAGGATTCGCGGTCCGGGGCTGCCGGTTTCGGGCTGCCAACCTGGAAGTTGCGGTGACGTAGTTTCAGAAAAGCCCGAATAAGCCTAAATCCAGGAACTGTTTTCCAGCAACTTATTAGTGGGGATGAGGGCTAGTGGCGGGATTGGTGGCGGAGCTTGTCGATGGTGGAGTCGATGCTGCGGCTGCGGGCTTCGGCTGCGGTTTGGCGCTTGCGGCGGTAATCGATCATGCCTTGGATGATGGGCTTGCCAAAGCTCACGACATCATCGTTGTAGATGGCGGTTCGGGCTGCGAGGAGGCAGTCGGTAAAGTCCATATGGGTCTTGCCAAAGAGTTTGACGGCAAGGGCGACAACGGTGGGCTCGTCGACCATGACGTCATCGATCGGCCTTTTCATGGCCGCAGCAATCTCAACGCGTGGAACCTTATAGACGTCGCGCAGCGTGACCACGACGCGCGTGATGATCTCGGGGTAGACGCGAGCGGTGCGCGTGGCGATGACCTTGGCGGCGCGCGGCGACAGGACCTCGTCGTCGTCGAGCAGATAGCGCAGGATGACGGTCTCGTCGATGATGGTGCTACTCATGGATATCTACTTCCTCGGGACCCAAAATCGAATCGTCGCTTTCTGTAGCAAGGTATTCAATCCAGGCATTGCGCTCCTTGGAGCGGCGATTGGGGTCCCCATATGCTTTGAGCGATCCATAGGCGGCGGTGCCGTCCTTTGAGCGCACGGCGACCGGCTGAAAGGGGAGCTTGCGCATCAAAATGCTCTGCGCGACAAATAGACGGACAGCCTCGGCGAGCGATGTGCCCATGGCGTCGTAGAGACGCTCGGCATGCTGCTTGTCTTCCTCGCGAATGCGCACCTGCAGGATGGCTCGTTTTTGAGTCGATGACATCACTGGCCTCCCTTAATGAGCGTGCAATATGAATAGTCAAATACAGCTTCGGCTAGTAATTGCCAATCTTATAACAACTACTTTATTGCACTCGAGTAATTGAGTGTGAACATTATTACAAACGTACTACATCCTTCAGAAGCGAGCGTGAAATCTTTGTTGGGCGTACGCGTGTAATACACTCGCTTTTATATCCTATTGAGAATAATCCTAACCAGCCCAAACCCCTGCAATACACCCGTAATGCAGGGCCTATGCTCAAGTTTACCCCCTGCAACTGCGTATATTTAACCTGTATACCGTTGGAGATATTCTACCGAGTGCCTGTTTCGCCGCATGCTCTCGATACGCCGATGCCGGACCACGGGCGGTCCGGGGCAACGTCGACAGGGTCTCTCCGGCATGGGATTCAGGAGGGAGTGAACAACATGGGCAATAAACGAGTCGTAGCCGATTCATCGCGCTGCATTGGGTGCCAAACTTGCATGGCAGCGTGTATCGAGGCACACGACATCCCCGGCAACATTGCCGCGCCGCGTCTGCGCGTGACGCGCACCTACGAGATCTCCGCACCGGTGGCTTGCCATCACTGCGAGGATGCCCCGTGCGCTAAGGCCTGCCCCACGGGCGCCTTGTTCTTTGATCCAAAGAACCATCGCATCGGCGTCAACGAGGACAACTGCATCGGCTGCAAGAGCTGCGTCATGGCCTGCCCCTTTGGCGCCGTGAGCGTGGCGACCACGCAGGTCCCCGTCTTGATGGGCGACGTGCGCGTGGGTTCGCAGACTAAGAGCTTCGTGCTCAAGTGCGACCTGTGCGTGGACCGTCCCGGCGGTCCGGCGTGTGCCGAGGCGTGCCCGACTAAGGGCCTCACCCTGGTAGACGAGGAGCGCCTGGCGGAACTGACCGCCGAGCGTGCCCGCGCCACCATCGAAAACGAGGCGTAGGCGGGCGGCCATACAGGCCCGACGATTGTCAAATACGTACCGATTAATCGGTAGCAGAGAAAGGAAGGAGGGTGTCATGGAGAAGCATAAAGTGATCTGCCCGTATTGCGGCGCCGGTTGCCAGTTTAACCTCCTGGTCCAAAACGGCCAGGTCGTGGGTACCGAACCGCTCAACGGCATCACCAATCAGGGCGAGCTGTGCCTTAAGGGCATGAGCGGCTACGACTTCATCAACGACACCAAGATCTTGACTCCTCGCGTACTGCACCCGATGATCCGCCGCACCAAGGGCGCGGATCTAGAGCGCGTAAGCTGGGACGAGGCACTGGATTTCACCGCATCTAAGATGCAGGCCATAATTGACGAATATGGTCCTAACGCTGTCATGACCACCGGCTCCTCGCGAGGCGGCGGCAATGAGGCGAACTACGTCATGCAGAAGTTTACGCGTGCGTGCATTGGCACCCACAGCGTGGACAACTGCGCTCGTACTTGACACGGCCCTACTGTCCTCGGTCTGATGGACACGGTTGGTTCAGGTTGCATGTCATGCTCCATCCCCGGTATGGAGGATGCGGGCTGCATTTTCCTCTTCGGCTATAACCCTGCCGATTCGCACCCCATCGTCGCAAGGCGTATCGTGCGAGCCAAAGAAAAGGGTTGCAAGATCATCGTCGCCGACCCGCGCCATATCGAAACTGCGCGTATCGCCGATATCTACCTTCCGATCAAGAACGGTTGCAATGTCGCGTTCCTCAACGCCTTTGCCAACTGTCTGGTCAACGATGGCCTCTACGACAAGGAATTCGTCGCCGAGCACACGAACGGCTTTGACGAGTGGTGGGAGACCATCAAGAACTACACTCCCGAATTCGTACAGGACATCACGGGTGTCGATCCCGCGCTGATCCACCAAGCTGCCGAGATGTACGCCACGGCGAAGCCTTCTGCCATCATTGGCTGGGGCATGGGCGTATGCCAGCAGAAGCAGAACCTGAAGACGGTGCACACCATCGCCTCCATCGCCTGCGTTGCCGGCCAGATCGGCAAACCCAATTCCGGCCTCGCGCCCGTGCGCGGTCAGAACAACGTCCAGGGCTCCTGCGATATGGGCATGCTGCCCAACCTGTACCCTGGCTACCAGAAAGTCACCGACCCGGCAGCGCGTGCCAAGTTTGCCAAGGCTTGGGGCGTGCCCGAGGAAAAGCTCCCGCTCGAGGAGGGCTACAAGCTCACCGACCTGGGCCACCTGGTCGACGAGGGCAAGGTGCACTGCTTCTACAACTACGGCGAAGACCCGGTGCAGACCGAGCCCGATTCGGCCGGAATGCGCAAGACGCTCTCCGAGCTGGACCTGTTCATCTGCCAGGACATCTTTATGACGCAGACGACCATGCTCGCCGACGTCATCCTGCCTGCCACCTCTTGGGGCGAGCACGAGGGTGTCTTTACCGCATCCGACCGTAGCTTCCAGCACTTTGACGCGGCCGTTCCGCCCAAGGGCGAGTGCCGTCACGACTGGGAGATCTTCGCGGACCTGTCCACGCGCATGGGCTACCCCATGCACTATGACAACACCGAGCAGATCTGGAACGAGTGCATTAGCCTGTGCCCCAACTTTGTGGGCGCAACCTACGAGAAGATGGCTCCCGAGGGCGGCTACGCCCAGTGGCCGGTCAAGAGCACCGATGTGAACGACCACGGCACGGCCGACATGTTCGCTGGTGGCAAGTTCACCACCAAGGACGGCCGCGCGAACCTGATGGCGCACGACTGGGAGGCGCCCTCCGAGCTTCCCGACGATGAGTACCCGCTCATCCTGTGCACCGTCCGCGAGGTCGGCCACTACAGCTGCCGTTCGATGACCGGCAACTGCAAGACGCTGGCGCTGCTTGCCGACGAGCCCGGCTTTGTCCGCATGAATCCCGCGGACGCCCAGGCGCGCGGCATCAAGAACGGCGACATCGTCTCGATTCACAGCCGCCGCGGCCAGGTATACAGCCGCGCCGACGTGAGCGACCGTATCAACAAGGGCACGGTCTATATGACCTACCAGTGGTGGATCGGCAAGTGCAACGAGCTGACCATGCACAAGGTCGACCCGGTCTCGCATACGCCCGAGGACAAGTTCTCCGCCTGCCAGGTCGACGCCATTGCCGACCAGGTCTGGGCCGAGGGCGAAGTCGAGCGTCAGTACACCGAGCTTAAGCAGGCTCTGGTGGACGCCGCCGCTCCCCAGGACGTTGAGCCCGGCGCCGCCAAGTTCGACGACGAGACGCACGTGAATCAAATCGTGTAGTCCCGTTCTCGTTGGCTTTTTGGGCCGGGCGTCCCGTACGTTCGGGAGCCCGGCCCGTTATTTTGAAAGGAAGTGGGGATGAACCGCTTCATCGACATCAACCCGGAGAGGTGCATCGGCTGCGGAACATGCCAGTCCGCCTGTGCCGACGCCCACCGGATGCAGGGTCTTCAGGATACGCCGCGCCTGGCGCTCGTGAAGACCGGCGGTATTTCGGCCGCCCTTGCCTGCCACCATTGCGAGGGTGCCCCCTGCGCCGAGGTTTGCCCGGTGAATGCCATCGAGCACGATGGCGACCGCATCCGCGTCAAGGAGCAGGAGTGCATTGGGTGCAGGCTGTGCGCCATCGCGTGCCCCTTCGGAGCCATCCATCCCGATGGCACGTCTATCGCCGGTGTCGCAGGCATGTGCGACCCGACGCCTTCGTATCCTAAGTCCCTGAGCAGCCTGCTTACGTGGGCTCCTGGCCAGTACACCTGCGCCGTTAAGTGCGACCTGTGCGCCTTCGATCCGGACGGCCCGCATTGTGTGGCGGCGTGCCCCACCAAGGCGCTGACCGTCATGGGCGGCGCGGCCGATCGCGAGCTCGACGAGGCCAAGCGCCTGCGCTCGATCGAAAACGGCCCGACTGTCGACGTTACCGCCGTGGCCCAGGGCCTGTCCGAGAAAGCAGAAGGGAGCGTAAACAATGGATAGCATGACGCTGTTTATCGCATCGCTTGCCGTCTCGTGCATCGGTGCGCTCGCCTCGGTTCTGCTGATCAAAGCCGATAACGCCGCCAAGACCGCCGGCTGCCTTATCGGCGCCGTCGCCGCGGTGCTTTCGTTTGTGGCCGGTATCCAGGCCGTGCTGGGCGATGTCACGTCGGTCGACACCATCGTGTTCTTCCCGTTTGCCCATTTCCAGCTGCTGCTCAATCAGCTGTCCGGCCTGTTCGTGGCGCTCATCTCGGTGCTCGCGTTTGCCGGTTCGATCTACGGTCTCAACTACTTTGATGAGTACCCGGGCAAAAAGGGCCGCGCCGGCTTCTTCTTTAACACCTTCGTGGCGTCCATGATGCTCGTCATCACCGCCGACAACGTGTTTTGGTTCCTGGTCGCCTTTGAGCTCATGTCGCTGACCTCGTACTTCCTGGTCGTGATCGAGGAGAACGAGAACTCCATCCACGGCGGTTGGCTCTACTTTGTGATCGCGCACGTGGGCTTCGTGCTCATCATGGCGAGCTTCCTCACCATGACCAACTTCGCCGGCGGCTCGTTTGCCTTTGCGGATTTCCGCGCCACGCAGTTTAGCCCCGCGGTCGCATCCGTGTGCTTCGTGCTCGCCTTCTTTGGCTTTGGCGCCAAGGCCGGTATCATCCCGCTGCACGGCTGGCTGCCCAAGGCACATCCCGAGGCGCCGTCTAACGTGAGTGCCCTCATGTCCGGCGGCATGATCAAGATCGGTATCTTCGGCATCCTCAAGGTTGGTCTCGACCTGCTCTCCGCCTCGGGCGTTCAGGTCTGGTGGGGCTTTATGGTCATGGTCTTCGGTGCGATCTCGTCGGTCCTCGGCGTGGCGTTCGCCCTGCAGGAGCATGACATCAAGCGCCTGCTTGCCTATCACTCCGTCGAGAACATCGGCATCATTCTGCTCGGCGTCGGCGCCTCCATGGCCGCCATGGCGCTCAATTCGGTCGGCATCGCCGTCCTGGCTCTGATGGCCGCCCTCTACCACACGTTTAACCACGCGATGTTTAAGGGCGAGCTGTTCTTGGGCGCCGGTGCGCTGCTGTACTCCACGGGTACGCGCAATATGGAGAAGATGGGCGGCCTGTTCCGTCGTATGCCGGCAACGGCCATCTGCTTCCTTATTGGCGCGCTTGCCATCTCGGCCATCCCGCCCTTCAACGGCTTTGTGTCCGAGTGGTTTACCTACCAGTCGCTCTTTAACGCCGCCATGCAGGGCGACAAGGCCGTCATGATCGTGGCCGTGTTCGCTGCCGTCGCGCTTGCCATTACCGGCGCTCTGGCCGTCACGTGCTTCGTCAAGGCCTATGGCGTCTCCTTTGCCTCCGCGCCCCGCTCCGATGCCGCGGCCAATGCCAAGGAGGTTCCCGCCCCTATGGTGTTTGCACAGGGCCTGCTCGCGGCCATCTGCGTCGTGCTGGGCATTGGCGCTCCCGTGATCGCGCCCGTTCTGGTCGACGTCGCCGCGTCCGTGCTGCATCCGTACGGCGGCGTGTTTGCCGCCGAGGGCATGGAGCTCATGAACCAGTACTCCGGCGCTGCCACCTCCACGCCTGCGATCGCCATTGCGCTCGTGGTGCTCGTCGGCCTTGCCTGCGGTTATCGCAAACTCAAGACCGTCGGCAAGGTGCAGAAGTCCCAGCCGTGGGCGTGCGGCTATGCTCCCAACGAGCATATGCCCGTCGTGGCCACGACCTTTGCCTCCGAGGTTTCCTGGTTTATGCAGCCGCTCTACACGCTGCGCGACCGCTGCACGGCTGTCTGCTGGTCCATCGCGCACTTCTTCCAGAAGCTCACCGGTGTGGCCGAGGCTGTGGAGCCCGTATCCGACAAGGTTCTCGTCGATGCCCCGCATAAGGGTGTCGAGAAGCTCGCCGACCTCGCGACTAAGCTCGAGGGCGGCAACTACAGCATCTATATCTGCTACATCGTCGCGGCACTCGTGGTGTTCCTCGTGCTCGCCGTGCAAATGGGTTAAGGAGGGGAGAGCATGAACAACATCGTACTTGCCGTTCTGCAGGGCGTGGTCGTCATGGCCGTCGCGCCGTTCTTCTCCGGTCTCGGCCGCGTGATTCGCGCCAAGATGCACAACCGTCGCGGCCCCAGCATCATGCAGGACTACCGCGACCTGGCCAAGCTCTTTGCGCGCCCCGAGTCCCAGAGCGAGGACGCGAGCTTTGCGCTGCGCATTATGCCGCCGCTGTTCTTTGCCGTCGCCTTTATGCTTGCGATGGGCTTGCCGCTCTTTACGGCACAAAGCCCCATCCCGGTCTTTGGTGACGCCATCACCATCATGTACAGCCTGGCGCTCGCCCGCTTCTTCTTCGCCCTCTGCGGTGTGGATTCGTCCAACGCCTACGCCGGTATCGGCGGCGTTCGAGAGCTGCTCATGAGCGTGCTCATCGAGCCGTCCATGCTGCTGGCGCTGTTTGCCGCCGCCCTGGTGTGCGGCTCCACCGACATCGCCACCATGGGCCAGCACATCATGACGGGCGCCATCGACGCGCCGGTCGCCGTGATCCTCGCCGGCATCGCCTTTGCGATTGCCTGCTACATGGAGCTCGGTAAGCTGCCGTTTGATCAGGCCGAGGCCGAGCAGGAGCTTCAGGAAGGCCCGCTCGCCGAGCTTTCCGGCCCATCGCTTGCGATGGCCAAGCTTGCCATGTCCATGAAGCAGGTCCTGGTCGTCGCCTGGTTCTGCGCGATCTTCGTCCCCTGGGGCGAGCCCGCGACCGTGGGCGCCGCCGCCGTTCTGGGCGCGGTCATCTTCCTGGTGAAGTGCCTGATCGACTTTGTCGTATGCGGCGTGATCGAGAACTCTTGCTCGCGTTCGCGTTTTAAGGTGCTTGGCAATCAGACCTGGGCCGTCGTGGGCATCGCCGTTCTGGCGTTTGTCTTCGTGGTCGTCGGCGTGTAGGAGAAGGGAGAAACAATGTCATTTGCAGTCAGTCTGTCCCTTCTCGGCTTGGTCGCTATCGCGGCCCCGATGGTGGCCTCGGTGCTCGTCGCCCTGTTCCCCCGTCCGTACGCCAAGTGGTTCAGCGTTTTGGGTGCCGCCGTCTCGACGGTCTGCACCATCGCCCTCGCCGCGAATTTCGCCGGCGCCGGCATGCCCGACACGCAGGTCCCCCTGATCTCGTTTGGGCAGACCCTTGTCATGGGATTCACCTTCGATCGCATGAGCACGCTGCTCGCGCCCGCCTTTGTGGGTATCGGCCTGCTTGTCGTGATCTATTCGATTCCCTATATGAGCGAGAATAACCGTGAGCATCCCGACGCACCGCGTCGTCGCTTCTACGCATACCTCGCGACCTTCATCGGCGCCATGGCCGGCCTCGTGTACAGCTCGACCCTTTTGGGTCAGCTCGTGTTCTTTGAGATCACGGGTGCGTGCTCTTGGGGCCTCATTAGCTACTACATGTCGCCTACGGCCAAGAAGGCCGGCATGAAGGCCCTGATCATCACGCATATCGGTGCGCTCGGCCTGTATCTGGGCGCCGCCATCGTGTTTGCCCACACCGGCACCTTCGCCATTACCGCGATTGCCGGCCTCGACGCCAAGCTCAAGGCTATCGTCCTTTTGCTCGTGCTGTTTGCGGCCTGGGCCAAGTCCGCACAGGTTCCCATGTACATGTGGCTGCCTTCGGCCATGGAGGCGCCGACGCCTGTTTCGGCCTACCTGCATGGCGCCTCGATGGTTAAGGTCGGCGTGTGCGTGTTCGCGCGTGCACTCGTCTCTGCCGGCGAGATTCCCGAGATCGTGGGCTGGGTCGCCATTATCGACGCCATGGTCACCATGCTCTTTGGTTTCCTTATGTACCTGCCGCAAAAGGACATGAAGCGCCTGCTGGCCTTCTCCACGATTGCCCAGCTCTCCTATGTGTTCTTTGGTCTGGGCCTTTCGGTCTTTGGCAGCCAGCTGGCCTTTGATGGCGCTGTGTGCCACATCTTTAACCACGCTTTCGCCAAGACGCTGTTCTTCCTGATCGCCGGTTCGTTCTCCTTTACGCTCGGCACGCGTATGCTGCCCAAGCTTCGCGGCATCGTAAAGAAGTACCCGATCTCGGGCGTGGGCTTTGGTGTCGCGGCACTCGCCATTGCCGGCGTGCCGCCCATGAACACGTTCTTCTCGAAGTTCCAGATCATCGCCGGCGGCTTTTCTGTGGGTGCCGGCAACGTCGCGATTCTGGTACTCGTGTGCATCATGGTTGCCGAGACCGTCGCCACCTTTGCCTGGTTCCTTAAGTGGATGGGCTATTGCCTGCCCGGCGAGCCGAGCGAAGAGGTCGCTGCGGGAGCCCCGCTTCCCCGCGCGATGGCGTTCGTGTTCATCGTGCTCATCATCATGGTCATCGTCAGCGGCCCGCTTTCGGCCAGCTGGATCGGTTAGGAGGTAGAACGACATGGGTTATTCGATCGTCAACATCCTTGGCGGCCTTCTGATCGTCACGTCCACCATGGTGGTCGTCTCAAAGAACATCAAGCACGCCATTCGCTGGTATGCGGTGCAGTCGCTGGTGCTCGTGGGACTGCTCGCTACGCTCGGTGCCACTACCGGTGCGCAGGAGCTGCTTATGTGGGCTGGATCTGCCTTTATCACCAAGGTCGTCCTGGTTCCCTATATCCTCAACCGTGCGTACAAGAAGATGGGCGAGCCGAGCGACGCATCGCTCAAGGCCGGCCTTAAGCCCGCGTGGGCCATCTGCATCATCGCCGTCGAGGTCGCGATTTGCTTTGCCGTCGTGACGCAGATCAGCCTGCCCACGGCCGAGGTCGCTACGCCTGCGCTCGCTATTAGCTTCGCTCACTTCTTTGTGGGCCTCACCTGCATCATCTCGCAGCGCAACATCATGAAGCAGATCTTTGGATACTGCCTTATGGAAAACGGCAGCCACGTGACGCTCGCGCTTTTGGCCCCCACCGCTCCCGAGATCATCGAGATCGGTATTGCCACCGACGCCATCTTTGCCGTCATCATCATGTCCATCGTCGTGCGTCGCATTTGGGACGACTCCCACTCGCTCGATGCGCGCGACCTGTCCGAGCTGAGGGGGTAGTCCATGGAAACGTTGATTCTCGCCCTGCTCGCGACTCCTTTGGTGTTCTCGCTGGTCATGGCGTTTTTGCCCAAGAACACGTCCTATAACGTGTTTGCCGGTCTCAACCTGGTCTCCGTCGCAGCCGTCCTGGTGCTGTCGATAATGACGGCCGGTGACGTCCTTACGAGTGGCGAAACCGCGAGCGCTCTTGGCCTGTGGTTCCACCTCGATTCGCTGGGCGCCATCTTTGTGCTGCTCATCGGCTTTATCGGTTTTCTTACGGGGCTGTTCTCGCTGCCCTATGTAAAGGCCGATATCGAGGAGGGCTCCATGCCCGCCGAGCGCGCCAAGCAGTATTTTGCGCTGTTTAGCCTGTTTGTGTTCACCATGCTGCTCGCGTGCCTGTCCAACAACATGATCCTCACGTGGGCCGCCGTGGAGGCAACCACGCTTTCCACCGTGTTCCTCGTGGGTATCTACAAGAACAAGACGGCCCTCGAGGCTTCTTGGAAGTATGCGATGGTCTGCACCGCCGGCGTGGCCTTTGGCCTGTTCGGTACGCTGCTGATCTACGCCAACGCCGCCGACGTGATTCCCAACGCCCACGAGGCCGCATTCCTGTCGTGCGTGCTGCCGTATGCCGACCAGTTCGACCCGACGCTCATGCGCCTCGCCTTTGCGTTTGTCGTGATTGGCTTTGGCACCAAGGCCGGCCTGTTCCCCATGCACACTTGGCTGCCCGATGCCCACTCCCAGGCCCCGAGCCCTGTCTCGGCCCTGCTCTCGGGCGTGCTGCTTAAGTGCGCCATGCTTGTGATCATGCGCTTTTACGGCTTTACCATCCAGGCCGTGGGCGCCGAGTATCCGCAACTTTTGCTGCTGATCGTCGGCACGCTGTCCATTTTGGTGGCGGCACTCTCGATGTTTCGCCAGGACGACCTCAAGCGCCGCTTTGCGTACTCGTCTGTGGAGAACGTGGGCGTTATCGCCCTGTGCCTGGGTATCGGTGGCCCGCTGGGTGTCGCCGCGGCCCTGCTGCACTGCGTGTTCCACGGCTTTACCAAGACGCTTGCCTTCTGCGTGTCCGGCAACATCCAGCACGCCTTTGGCACGCGTAGCCTGGCCAAGATCCAGGGCGTCGTCGAGGTTGCACCCGCAACCGCCGCGCTCGCCATCCTGGCGCTGCTCGGCCTTGCCGCCTTCCCGCCCTTTGGCATGTTTATCTCCGAGTTCTTGACTTTTGTCGCCGGTGTTACCGCCGGCCCCATGTGGCTGGTCGTCGTGGTCGCCCTCGGTCTTACCGTGGCCATCTCCGCGCTCACCCGTATCGCGCTCAAGTCGGTATTCGGCCATGCGCCCCAGGGCATGGGCAAGCATGAGGCCCCGGCGCTCATGCTTATCCCCGAAATCGTCCTGGCTGTCATGATCTTGTGGTTTGGCATCGCCACCCCGCTGCCTCTCGTGCACGGTGTGGAGACCGCGACCGGCATCGTGCTCGAGCAGAGCACAGAGGAACTTCACGCGACGCCGATGTACCGCGCTGTGTTCGGTACCGAGACCGCTCAGAGCGAGGTGGAGTAACGAATGATTGAAACTGAGAACAAGGTGTATGCCCGTCGCTGCGAGAGCCATGTCGAGGCCCTGCGCCGCGCCGTTCCGGGCTGCATCGAGAAGGTCGAGTGGCAGTGTGAGGACCAGCTGACGATCACCGTCAAGCAGGACAAGCTGCCCGAGGCCGTCCACTACCTGTATTACGAGCGTTACGGCTGGATTCCCGTGATCATCGGCAACGACGAGCGCAGTCTGTGCGGTCGCTACGCCGTGTACTACGTCATCTCCATGGAGGGGGAGGACCCCGGCTGGGTGACCGTGCGCACCGAGGTCGATCCCGCCAAGATGACGTTCCCGTCCGTGACGCCGTTCGTCCCCGCCTGCGTGTGGGGCGAGCGCGAGCTTCGCGACATGTTTGGTCTGATTCCCGAGGGTCTGCCCGATCGTCGCCGCCTGGTGCTGCCCGACGATTGGCCCAGCGGCCTGTACCCGCTGCGCAAGGACTCCATGGACTACCGTTTCCGTCCCGCTCCCGCGAGCGACATGGAAAACTACGAGTTCTTGGCCGATACCAAGGGCAAGGAGACCACGCTCGTCCCCATGGGCCCGCTGCACATTACCTCCGACGAGCCCGGCCACTTCCGCCTGTTCGTTGAGGGCGAGACGATCGTCGACGCCGACTACCGTCTGTTCTACGTGCACCGCGGCATGGAGAAGGTCGCCGAGACGCGCCTGAACTATGACGCCGTGACGTTCCTCGCCGACCGCATCTGCGGCATCTGCGGCTGCGCCCACTCGGTGGCCTATGCCGAGGCCGTCGAGCGCGCCCAGGGCATTCATGTTCCGCCGCGCGCCCAATACATCCGCGCCATCATGCTCGAGGTCGAGCGTCTGCACTCGCATCTGCTCAATATTGGCCTCGCATCGCACTACACGGGCTTCGACTCCGGCTTCCAGCAGTTCTTCCGCGTCCGCGAGAAGTCCATGGACCTGGCCGAGAAGCTCTCCGGTCACCGCAAGACCTACGGTCTCAATGTGATCGGTGGCGTGCGTCGCGATATCCTGGCCGAGCAGAAGCTTTCCACGCTCACGACCATCCACCAGCTGCGCTCCGAGGTCACCGAGCTCGTCGACGTCTTGCTCTCCACGCCCAACTTTATTGAGCGTACGAGTGGCATCGGCATCTTGGATCGCAAGATCGCACGCGACTTCTCGCCGGTTGGCCCGCTCATGCGTGGCTCGGGTTATGCCCGCGACGTGCGCTTTGACCATCCCTTCGACGGCTACGCCGATCCGGACATCCAAAAGATGCATGCCGCCACGGCCGACACTTGCGATGCCTTCGGCCGTACCGCCGTCCGCATTCAGGAGGTCTACGATTCGATCGACATGATCGAGACCATGCTCGAGAACTGCCCGTCGGGCCCCATCCTCACCACGGATTGGGAGTACACCCCGCACAAGTACGCCATTGGTGCCACCGAGGCGCCGCGCGGCGAGGACGTACACTGGGCCATGCTCGGCAACAACCAGAAGTGCTACCGCTGGCGCGCCAAGGCAGCTACGTACAGCAACTGGCCGGTCCTGCGCTACATGTTCCGCGGCAACACCGTGGGCGATGCGGCGCTGATCGTCGGCTCGCTCGACCCGTGCTACTCCTGCACCGACCGCGTGACGGTGACCGACGTCGCCGCCAAGCGCGACCATGTGCTCGACAAGGAGCGGTTCGAGAACGTCTGGCGCGACAAGTCGCCGCTTGCGGGCGAGGGCACCATGGCCGCTCCGCTCGATGAGGAGGCGCTCTAATATGCTGTAGCTTTGGAAGGTCAACGCCAAGGCCGGCGACGCGACGGTCAAGTACCCGTTTGCGCCGTTCCCCACCAACAAGGACATGCGCGGCAAGCCCGAGCACAACGCGGAGCTCTGCATCGCCTGCGGTGCCTGCGGCGTGGCGTGCCCGGCCGATGCCATTCGCATGGACACCGACCTTGCGGCCGATACCATCACCTGGTCGATCGACTACGGTCGCTGCATCTTCTGCGGCCGCTGCGAGGAAGCCTGCCCCATGGAGGCCATCAAGCTCACCGAGGAGTTTGAGCTGGCCGTCATGAGCAAGGATGACCTCACCAGCAAGAGCGTCTATACGCTCGAGCACTGCTCGCGCTGCGGCAAGCCGTTTGCCCCGCATAAGGAGATCGACTACGCCAAGCGCCTGCTGCAAAAGACCGGCGGCATGGAGGCCATCCAGGCCTCCCGTACTGTCGGTATGTGCCAGGAGTGTAAGCGCGAGCTCGACGCCCTGCGCGCCGCCTCGGCCGTAAAGACCGGCAACGCGCGCGGCATGGCTGCCAACGAGACGCTTGCGTCCGGCGAGCCCCAGGGCCCCGGCATGGAGTATCTGGGCGGCCACGGCGTGAACCCCGAGTATGTCGACCGCGAGCTCAACCCCGATGCGCCCGAGATTCCCGCCGGTCCTGCGCCGGTCGAGGGCATCATCATGGATTTTGATACGAAGGAGGAGTAACCATGGCCGAACCCACGCTTTTACCCGAGCGGCTTCAGTACCGCCCGACCAAGATCGAGCTCGACGAGAGCATCGAGAAGGCCAAGGCGACCCTTCTTAAGAAGATCAAGCGCTCGGTGTACGTCTACCGTGTTGACTGCGGCGGCTGCAACGGCTGCGAGATCGAGATCTTCGGTTCCATCACGCCCGTCTTTGACGTCGAGCGCTTTGGTATCAAGGTCGTGCCCTCGCCCCGTCACGCCGATGTGCTGCTGTACACCGGCGCCGTGACGCGCGCCATGCGCATGCCGGCGCTGCGCGCCTTTGAGGCCGCACCCGATCCCAAGATCGTGGTGTCCTATGGCGCGTGCGGCTGCACCGGCGGCATCTTCTACGACAACTACTGCGTCTGGGGCGGCACGGACAAGATTCTGCCGGTCGATGTCTACATCCCCGGCTGCCCGCCCAGCCCCGCGCAGACCGTCTACGGCTTTGCCATGGCACTTGGCCTGCTGGACCAAAAGCTCCATGCCGAGACCACGGTGGAGGCTACCGGCGAGCAGGCCGATATCCTGCACCCCGGCGTGCCGTACAAGCTGCGTGTTGCCATTGAGCGCGAGGCTCGCGCCATGAGCGGCTACCGTTACAGCCGCGACCTGGCTAATGAGTTTATGGATACGCTCGAGGGCGCGCCCAAGGGCGATATCCGCGGTGCCATGGCGCTGCTCATCGACAAGCAGGACGATCCGCGCCGCGTCGAGGTGTACTCGGCGCTGCAGGATCTGGTGCTGGCCGGAGGTCGCTAGATGGAGCTCACGGACCGCTCTGGTTACTTTGCGGGTCCCGGCATGCTCGGCGGCTCCTTTGGCGATGCCTCGCGCGCAAGCGACGAGGCTGCCGAGGGCGTCGTCGACCCCTCCCTGGGCCATGCGCCCGATCAGGTGGTCTTTTACGAGCTCACGCGTAAGTTTGTGGAGACCGAGGAAGACGTTCCCCAGGAGGCCTGCGACGTGCTGTACTACACGCTCGCCGTGGGCCACCACACCGGCGTGCTCGACTGCTTTGAGCCGCGCCTGTCGGTGCCGGTGAACGTCTTCTATTCGCTCGTCGACGCGCTGCCGGAGGGGGAGGCCAAAACCAAGTTTGAGGCCATCCGCTCCTTTGGCGAGTGCCAGCTCGACAAGGCGGCGGTGCCGTCGCTGCTCGAGGCCTGCGACACGCTGCTCGACGAGCGCGGTTTTCGCGGGTCGGCCAAGGCCGGCATCTCGGTGTTCGACGACGACTTTGGCCTGCATGCCCAGCAGGTCGCGTTCTTAATGAAGTTTCGCGATCTGGTGGAGCGCGTGCGCGATGTGTCGGGCGTGTATCTGACGGGGAGGTTGCAGTAATGGGTCGCGTTGTGGATGGACGTGTGAACGGCGCCCCGTTTGCGGGCATTGTGCTCACGGCGGGAAGCGTGCTGCGTGCCGACGATGCCGCCGGCCCTGTGCTCTCCAAAAAGATGGAGGACGCGCCGCTTGCCGGCTGGTACACCATCGATGGCGGTCAGACACCCGAGGACGACATCATCGAGGTCAAGCGCGAGCGTCCGCCGCGTCTGGTCTTGGTCGATGCTGCCGACATGGCGCTGCCCGTCGGGTCAATCCGTTTGCTCGACAAGCGCGATGTGGCCCGCAAGTCGATGTTCACCACGCATTCGCTTCCTTTGTCGATTCTGATCGAGGAAATCGAGCAATCGTGCGATGATATCGTCTTCGTCGGGATTCAGCCGGGCGACACGGAGTTCTACAACCCCATGTCCCCGGAAGTCTTTGACGCCGTCGACGCCGTGTACGACGCCGTGGCCGCCAACGACTTTTCCCACTTTGTCCGCTTGGGGCAAGAGCAATAGGAGCGCTTGTCTCTGCTGATTAGGAAAGAAGTGATTGACATGGCAGATTCCAAGGTGGAGTACCCCGCTCCCGATTGCCTGGCGCCCGCTGCGATCGAGGCCAAGACCGAGGCCGCCGGCGTGACCAAGGCCAACCTGCCGGTCGCAAAGGCCTTTCTGTTGGCAATGTTCGCCGGCGCGTTCATCGCCTTCGGCGGCCTGTTCTTTACGGTGTTCTTGAGCGATGGCACGCTCGGCTGGGGCGCTCAGCGCGTCGTGGGCGGTCTGTGCTTTTGCCTGGGCCTGGTGCTGGTGCTGGTGTGCGGCGCCGAGCTGTTCACCGGCAATTCTCTTATGGTCTGCGCGCTCAAGAGCAAAAAGATCACCCTGGCTCAGATGCTCAAGGCCTGGGTCGTCGTGTGGGTCGGCAATTTTGTCGGCGCTCTGTTCATCGTCTTTTTGGTGTACATGGCCGGCATTTACAAGCTCAACGGCGAGGCGGTCGCCAATTCCATGGTGAGCGTCGCCGCCGGCAAGGTGACGATCGACTGGGTGACGATCTTCTTCCGTGGCATCCTGTGCAACATCTTTGTGTGCCTGGCCGTGTGGATTGGTACCGCCGGCAAGACCGTGGTCGATAAGGTTGTGGGCATTCTGCTGCCGATCGCTGCCTTTGTGGCCTGCGGTTTTGAGCACTGCGTTGCCAATATGTACTTTTTGCCCATGGGTGCCGTGATGCACGCGTGCGGCTATGGCGCCGACGTCGCCGGCGCCGATGCGCTCAACGTCGCGGGCATTGCGTTTAACCTGTCCGCCGCCACGCTGGGTAACATTGTGGGCGGCGCGGTTCTGATCGCGCTCGGCTACTGGTTTATCTACGCCAAGAAGTCCGAGGCGTAAGGTACCGTCTGTTTGACGTTGGGCCTCCCGCGGGGCGTTGCCGTGCGGGAGGCTTTTTTGGCCTGGGGCCCGGTGCCGGGCTGTTGGCCTGTTGTGTTTGGCTGATGAAAGGGGTAAACGAGATGGCATCTGCTGTGGAGCGTGACGGTCGCGCCGTGGTGACCACATGCGGGGGATGCTATGCCGATTGCGCCTTTGCGGCACGCGTTGAGGACGGCTGCGTGTTGGCCGAGTTGCCGGTGCCGGGGCACCCGTGCGCTGCGCGTGCCCTGTGCGCCCGCGGACGGCATCGCCTGGCAATGCCGTTTGACGAGCGCGACCGCATTGTGCACCCCATGCGTCGGCGAGCTGATGGCTCGGGGTTCGATGCGATTTCGTGGGACGAGGCGTTCGCGCAGATTGCGGCGCGCCTTGGGGGGATTATTGACGAGTGTGGTCCGCGTGCGCTGGGCATGACGCTCGGCGTGCCCTCGTTCGACCGCTACTGGGCCTATCGCTTTATGCATGCGCTGGGCTCGCCCAATGTGTACGGTGCCGACGGTGCCTGCGAGGTAAGCCGACTTACCGGTTGGGAGCATACCCTGGGCTACAGCCCCACCTCCGACTTGGCGCATACCGATTGCATCATGTATTTGGGGCGTTCTATCGTCGATTCGTCGACGATGGGGGCCGTTGATGCGCTCAACGATGCACGCCGGCGCGGGGCGAAGATCATCGTGGTTGACCCCCGGCGCAGCGGCTCGGCCGCGCTTGCCGACCGCTGGCTGCGCGTGCGCCCGGGCTGCGACCTGGCCTTGCTGCTGGGCATTGCGCATGTCTTGATTGCCGAGGACTTGTACGACCACGAGTTTGTTGCCCGCTATACCACGGGCTTTGACGAACTGGCGCAGGCGGCCCGTGCCTGGACGCCCGAGTGGGCTGAGTCGATGTGCGACGTGCCAGCCGCAGAGATTGTCGCCACGGCGCGCGATCTCGCTGCCGCCACGCCTGCCGCTGTGGTGGATGCGGGCTTTCATGGTGGCATCGGTATCGCGTATGCCAATAGCACCCAGACCGCGCGCGCTATCTGCTTGGTCGATGTGCTGCTGGGCTGTATCGGGCATGCGGGCGGCGCGCTCAATCCGCCCACGCCGCTTGTGTTGGGCGACCTCGATCCCACGCGCTTTGCGACGCCGCCGGTGCCGCGTGGGCCCAAGCTGGGGTCCGAGCGCTATCCACTGGTCGATCCGGTGCGCGGCCTGTGCACGACCATCGGTCAGTCGATACTGGCCGGCGATTTGCGTGTGCTCATCGTCTATGCCAGTAATCCCGGTGCGGGCTATGGCAACGCCGGGGCGTGGCTATCGATTCTGGAACAACTTGACCTGCTCGTGACGATTGATATTCGCTGGTCCGAGACGGCGCGTGCTTCTGACTTCGTGCTGCCCGACGTGACGTATCTGGAGGCCGACCGCGGCGTGGGTACGGTCGTGGGCCGCAACGACGCGCGCCTGTTCTACCGCAATGCCGTGTTGCCCGTGCAGCATGACGACACGCGTCCCGGTCGGGAGATTTTTACCGGTCTGGCGCAGGCGTGTGGCGTGGGCGAGTACTTCCAGTTTACGTCTGACGATCTGGCGGCTGCCCAGGTGGCGCCTTTTGGGATCAATCTGGACGAGCTCAAGGAGCGCGGCTGGGCCGACACGGGCGTTGCGTTGCCGTCGCGTACGGGCGAGCCGGCGATTCCCCTGGATGGCGGCAAAATTGCGCTGGCAAGCGATGTATGGGAACGAGCCGGTCTGGGTCGCGTACCCAACTGGATCGCTCCCATGGTGGAGCCTGGCCCGGGGATGTTTCGCCTCATTAGCGGCAACCGTCCCTTTGAGTCGCATACCTCGCGAAGGCTTGCAGCCCAAGGTGCCGCTGAGGCTGGGTCGGACCTGGATGCCGTGCAGATGAATGCCGATACTGCTGCGCACATGGGCATCGCCGACGGCGAGATCGTCGAACTCGTGAGCGATATGGGTCGCGACCGCGCGCGTGTGGAGACGACGCCGTATCTGCATCCGGCGTGCATCTTCACCTCGGCCGCCCCCGGTGGGCGTTCGTTTGACGCCGATGCCGGTGGCGCTCAAGGCTTGGGCGTGGGCCCGCTCGACCATACGCCGTTGCGTTGGGACCCGTTGACGGGTGCCGCGCTCACCCAGGAAAACGCCGTTCGCGTGGAAAAGATCGCGGCGCGCGGGGATAATGACGAGTAATTGACTCAGCTGATGTATTCGACTGATCCACGTTTCTTTTGAAAGGCCGCACATGAGCGATAGCCAGAACATGTCCGATGAGGTGCGCGCCCGCCTGCGCGCCATTCCTTCCGTCAATGAGCTGCTTGCCGAGTGGCCGGTGGTGAAGGCGGCGGGGGAGACCTGTGACGCGGTGGTCCATGCTGCCGTGACGGCCGAGCTCGACGAGGAGCGCGCCGCGATTCGTGCCGGTGCCGCCCCGCGTTCCAAGCGCGAGCTGGCCTCGGCCATCGAGTGGCGTGCGCATCGCTCCGCACTGCCGAGCCTGCGCCCCGCCGTCAACGCCACGGGTGTGGTCATCCATACCAATCTGGGCCGCGCCCCACTCGCGGAGTCGGCGGCAAAGGCCGTGGCCGAGGTTGCGCGCGGGTATAGCACGCTCGAGTACAGCGTCGACACCTGTTCGCGCGGGTCGCGCAAGGAGCACGCCGCGCAACTGATCCGCTCGCTCACCGGTGCCGAGGACGCGCTGGTCGTTAATAACAACGCCGCCGCGGTGCTGTTGGTGCTGGCGACCCATGCCGCAGGCAAGGAGGTCATCGTCAGCCGCGGCGAGCTTGTCGAGATCGGCGGCAGCTTCCGCATCCCCGATGTCATGGCGGCATCGGGTGCCAAGCTCGTTGAGGTCGGGGCCACCAACCGCACGCACCTGTCGGACTACGAGCGCGCCATCACGTCCGATACGGCGATGATCCTTAAGGTCCATCCTTCCAACTATCGCATCGAGGGTTTTCACGAGGAGGTGGGTTCTCGGGAGCTTGCGGCGCTTGCTCACAAGCATGGCCTGCTGTTCTACGAGGACCAGGGCTCGGGCGCGCTGTTGCCCGACGACATCTTGGTGCGCGGCGGCGAAGAAACCACGCCGGCTTCGGTTTCGGCAGGGCTCGATCTGGTGTCGTGCTCGGGCGATAAGCTGCTCGGTGCCGCACAGGCGGGCATTATCATGGGTCGTCGCGATCTGGTCCAGGCCTGTGGGTCGCATCCGCTTATGCGCGCCCTGCGCCCGGGCAAGTTGGCGCTCACGGCGCTCGAGGCCACGCTGCGTATCTACATGGACGGCGACGACGTGGCCCATCGTGATATTCCGGTGCTCAGCATGCTTACGCTGCCGCAGGCCCATTTGGAACGACGTGCCCGCAAGCTGCGCGATCGTATGGTCTCCGGGCTCGATAAGGCCGGTTGCCCGTGCGCCGTTCAGGTGGAGATCGTCGAGGAATCGTCGACCCCCGGTGGCGGCTCGCTGCCTACCGTGGAGCTGCCCACGATGTGCGTTGCCGTGCGTCTTGTTGACGAGCGCCTGACGGTCGATGCGCTCAAGCGCTCTCTTGTCCAGGACTTCGACACGCCGGTCGTCACGCGAACCTCGCACGATCGCATTTTGTTTGACGTCCGTACGCTCGTGGGCGATCGCGATATCGAGACGGCGGCATCGACGCTCGTCGCGTGCGTTGAGAAGGCGATTGTTCGATGAGTGAGGTTCAGGCGCTGGTGGAGTGTCCCGTTATCGTTGGCACGGCGGGCCACGTCGACCACGGTAAGTCGGCGCTGATCGAGGCGCTGACCGGCAAGAATCCCGACCGTCTGGAGGTTGAACGCCGTCGCGGTATGACCGTGGAGCTTGGCTTTGGCGAGCTGGCGCTGCCGAGTGGCAAGATCGTCGGCCTGGTCGACGTGCCGGGCCACGCGCATTACCTGCGCGCTATGGTGCAGGGCGCCACGGGTATCGACGTGGCCGTGCTGGTGGTTTCGGCCGTCGAGGGCGTGATGCCGCAGACCCGCGAGCACGTGCGTGTGCTGGAGCTGCTGGGCGTTACGCATATGGTGGTCGCGCTGACGATGTGCGACCTGGCCGATAACGAAATGATTGAGCTGGCCGAGCTCGACGTGGACGATTTTCTTTCGGATACCGTGTTTGCCGACGCGTCGATCGTGCCCGTGTCGTCCAAGACCGGCGCGGGGATCGATGACCTGCTTGCTGCACTCGACGAGCAGGTTGCCGCTTGCTGGGATGCCTGCCGTGCCCGTGCCGAGACCACCGATGCCGCGCCGCGGCTGCCCATCGACCGCTGCTTTACGATCAAGGGCGCCGGTACCGTGGTGACGGGAACGCTGCACGATGCGCCGGTTGCGGTGGGCGACGAGCTGATGGCGTTACCGTCGCGTACGGTCTGTCGTGTACGCGGGATTCAGGTGCATGGCGATACGCCGCGGGCGTTGCCCGGCCAGCGTGTGGCGCTCAACTTGGTGGGCGATGCTGTCGCCGCGCTCGATCGCGGTGAGATGCTCGGCGTGCCGGGCCGCTTTGGCCAGTCGATGCGCTTTATGATGACGTTTACGTATTTGGGCCGCGAGGGCGCCAAGCCGCGCGTGCTCGAGTCGGGCGCGCGTGTGCACGTGATGGCGGGTACGGCCGAGGTTGTCGGCCGCATCATGCTTTTGGAGGGCGAGGCCCCCATGGCGGTGGGAGAGACGCGAGTGGTGCAGGTACGCTTGGAGGAACCGCTTCCGCTGCGCGCCGGCGACCATGCCGTGGTGCTGTCCTATTCGCCGGTCATGCTTATTGGTGGAGGGCGCGTGCTGTTGTCGCGATGCCGCCGTTCGCGCGAACTTACTGAGGGGGAACGCGTGCTGTACGCGGCGCTCGAGTCCGGCGATATCGCGGGCGGTGTGGGCGCTTGGCTGGCGTTGCGGACGCTGCCGGTTAAGGCGATTGATGTTGCCGAGGCTTTGGATCTTGGTGTCGGCGAGGTCGATGCCGCACTGCGCGGGTTGGTGGCGCAGGGCTCCGTTCGCAAGCTTGCCGTGGGTGATGCGGGCCTCTTGGCGGACGCCGTGGTGCTCGACGCCGCGATGGATGCACTGGCGGCGACCCTGTCAGCCATGCACGCGGCGGCTCCCAAGGAGACAGGCTTTACGCCCGGCGCCGTTGCCCATGCTGCGTGGCCTGCCGCTGATGAAGGCGTTGCCGCGGCCCTGATTTACGAGGGCTGCTCGCGCGGCGTGTGTGCCTCCGAGGGCGCCGAGGTGTTCGACCCGCACTCCGCTGCCGCTGCGGCGCGTGTGGTACGCGAGGCCTGCGAACGTATCGTTGCCTTGCTGGACGAAGCCGGCCTCGATGCACCGACGTTGCCCGATATGGGCGAGCGGTTGCAGCTCGATCGCGACACCATGACGCGTGCCCTGCGCGAGCTTTCGCTCAACCGCTCGATCGTTAAGGTCGAGCGCGACGTTGCCCTGTCCGCTGCCGCCGAGGCCCATGCGCGCGAGCTCGTCGCCGCCGCCATTGAGGCAGCCGGCGGCGCTGCCACCACGAGCGTGCTGCGCGAGGCCCTGGGCGTGTCGCGCAAACGGGCCATCAGCATCTTGGAACACCTGGATGCCGTGCGCTTTACAGTGCTCGACAAGGAGGCCGGCGGCCTGCGCTCCCTGCGCTAGATTGACTGCTCGGTTTGGTAAAATACCGCCGCACTTGGGAACGGATGGGCTCCGGTGGGCTCTGCGGTCCTCAAAACCGTTACGAGGCGTGCAAAACGTCTTGGATGTGTTCGATTCACATACGTTCCCGCCATACGCTACCAGCGCTTTTGTGCTCGCGGTCTTGCTGCGTGCCGCAAAGGCGCTGTTTTGTTTTTGCACGAGCTTTTCGTAGCGCCGCTATTTCGACGGCTGTATTTAGCTTCGTGCACTGGGTTTCGAGCATGCCGATGGGGGTGGTTTGCCGTATGACTACCGTAAGACGGGCCGATCTTTCTTGCGTCGTTCAAGCGGGCGGGCTGTCCTCGCGCATGGGCTGCGATAAGGCACGGATGTTGTTTTGCGGCGAGCCTTTGATCGAGCGCGTGCTGGGCCGCCTGGCTCAGGTTGCCGGCGAGCTGGTCGTGACGACGTCGCGTCCCAGCGAGCTTGCCTATCTTGAGGAGCACGCGTTTGGCGGCTTGGTGCCGCATGTGGTGGCGGACCTTGAAGGGCCGGCGGGTGCCATGCGCGGCATCGCGAGCTCATTGGCCGCGGCCCGATTGCCGCTCGTGGCGATCGTCGCCTGCGATATGCCGTTTGTCTCGCCGGAACTCATCGGCACGCTTGCCGATCGTGTTGAGGCCGAGACACTCGACGTGTGCGTGCCGCGCGAGGAGCGGGGGATTGAGCCGCTTTGCGCCGTCTGGCGCCGTGACGCGTGTGCGCCGGTTGCCCAAGAGCTGCTCGCCTGCGACCGCCAGCGCATTCGCTGCCTGATCAATCGCGTTCAGGCTGGTTATATGGATGAGCCGCAGATCGTTAAGGCCACGGGCTCGACGCTCTGCTTCGAGAACGTCAATACGCCCGAGGAGTTTGCGGCGGCCGAGTTACTCGCCTAGACGATTGGAGTTGCCATGTCTCACGATATTTGCCCTGACACGGGAGAGCCTTGCACTTGCGATGGTTCCGAGCCTTGTACCTGCGGCTGTGGTGGCTGTGGGCATACGGCCGAGGAAGAGGCCGCGGCAGCTGCGTATCGCGATTCGCACCGGGCGACTTCGCTAAGCGATGCCCTCGACCACGAACGCAAGATCATCGTATCGTTCGACAGCACCTTCGATGTGATGGAATGCGAGCAGCTGTGCCTGGATGCCGGCGTGCCCGGGCGCATTATGCCTTTGCCCGGCTCCATTACCGCAGGCTGCGGTCTGTGCTGGGCCATGCCGTTCTCGGGCGATGCGCTCGCCGCCTTTCGCGCTGCCACCGAAGGCCGCATAACCCCCGCCGACTACCATCAGCTCGTCCTCTAACTACCACACCACCACAAAGGTGCTGTCCCCAATGTGGTGGTTTGGAACACGTGGACGAAACAGGTTTGAAACACGGGTTTTGCACGTCAGGCGCTCAAAAACGCATCTACCTGCATCGTAATCAAAATGAAACATCCGCCCGCGGTCTTATTCGTAATTTTGCGGCAACAGTGCGATATTATCCATACTCGATAAAGCTCGCGGCGCATAGGGTGCCGCGACCGACACTTTTCTTTCCCATCATTGGAGGAAGCATGAGCTACACGCAGAAAGTTCTCGACGAGCTCAAGGCCCGCTATCCCGAGCAGCCTGAGTTCATCCAGGCCGCGACCGAGATCCTCGGCACCATCCAGCCGGCGCTCGACGCCCACCCCGAGTACGAGGAGGCCGCCCTGCTTGAGCGCCTCGTCGAGCCCGAGCGCATCGTCATGTTCCGTGTTCCCTGGGTCGACGACCAGGGCAAGGTTCAGGTCAACCGCGGTTACCGCGTCGAGTTCAACTCTGCCATTGGACCCTACAAGGGCGGCCTGCGCTTTAATCCGACGGTCACCCTGGGCATGCTTAAGTTCCTGGGCCTGGAGCAGATCCTCAAGAACAGCCTGACCACCCTTCCCATGGGCGGCGGCAAGGGCGGCTCCGACTTTGACCCCAAGGGCAAGTCCAACAACGAGATCATGCACTTCTGCCAGTCCTTCATGACCGAGCTCTATCGCCACATTGGCCCCAACACCGACGTTCCCGCCGGCGACCTTGGCGTTGGCGGCCGCGAGGTTGCCTACATGTTCGGTCAGTACAAGCGCCTGACCAACGAGTGGACCGGCGTCCTCACTGGCAAGGGCCTCTCCTTTGGCGGCTCGCTCGCCCGTACCGAGGCCACCGGCTACGGCCTGGTCTACTTTGTGGACGAGTACCTCAAGAGCCGCGGCGACTCCTTCGAGGGCAAGAACGTCGTCGTTCACGGTTCCGGCAACGTTGCTATCTATGCCGTCCAGAAGGTCGCGCAGCTCGGCGGCAAGGTGCTGGCCTGCTCCGACACCCACGGCTGGGTCGAGGATCCCGACGGCATCGACTACTCCGTGCTCGAGCACGTCTACAACCAGAAGCGCTCCGGCCACGACAAGGGCGTCACGCTCGCCATGTACGTTGACGAGAAGCCCGGTGCCGTGTGGCACGAGGGCGACGGCCGCGGCGTGTGGCAGCTGCCCTGCGACATCGCCCTGCCCTGCGCCCGCGAGAACACGCTGCTGCTCGAGGACGCCCAGGCGCTCGTCGCCAACGGCTGCAAGGTGGTCGGCGAGGGCGCGAACATGCCCACGACCATCGAGGCCACGACCTACTTCCAAGAGAACGGCGTCGCCTTTATGCCCGGTAAGGCTGCCAACGCCGGCGGCGTGCTCGTGTCCGGCCTGGAGATGAGCCAGAACGCCGAGCACCTGTCCTGGACCTTCGAGGAGGTCGACGGCAAGCTCGAGCAGCTCATGCGCGGCATGTTCCACAACGTGGACGACACCGCCAAGAAGTACGGCCAGGAGGGCAACTTTGTCATGGGCGCCAACATCGCCGGCTTCCTGAAGGTCGCCGACGCCATGCTCGCTCAGGGCGTCTGCTAAGCCCAGCTCGACATAGCACCTGATGAGGCTCCCAGCATTTGTGCTGGGAGCCTTTTTCTATGGTGGTGAGGGCCGTGCGCCCTCGTTTGGTACACTTAGGGGTACTGGACAAGTAAAGAGATGGGGGAGAACGTGCTCAAGTTCGGTACCTACGTCCGTGTTGGAAACGCGGCCGAAGCCTATGAGCTCTTACAGAAGAACCGCAACAACAAGATTGTGGGCGGCGGCATCTGGATGCGCCTGGGTTCGCGTCGCGTGGCGACGGCGATTGACCTTTCGGCCTGCGGACTCGATCAGATCGAGGAGACCGAGACCGAGTTTCGCATCGGTGCCATGTGCACCCTGCGCCAGCTCGAGCGTCATGCCGGGCTCAACGCGCTTGTCAACAATGTCTTTGAGTTCGCCGTCCACGACATCGTGGGCGTGCAGCTGCGCAATACCGCCACGGTGGGCGGCAGCATCTACGGCCGCTTTGGCTTCTCGGACGTGCTTTCGGCTTTTTTGGCACTCGATTCATACGTTAAGCTGACAGGTGCCGGCCGCGTGCCGCTCGCCGAGTTTGTGAACATGGGCTACGTGCGCGACGTGATCGAGCATGTTGTGGTCGTTAAACACGACTACCGCGCAAGCTACGAGGCCGTGCGCAAGGCCGCGACCGACTTCCCCTCGCTGAACGTCACCGCCGCCTGGTGGGACGGCTCCTGGCACGTCACCGTGGGTGCCCGCCCGCTGCGCGCGACCCTGCTGCGGGGCGAGGCATGCGGCCTGGTGAACGAGCAGCCTTCCGAGGACGAGCTGTGCGCCCTTGCCGCATCCGTGCGTACCCTGAGCTACGGCACCAACCTGTGGGGCTCGGCCGACTACCGCCGCCGCATCTCGGCCCCGCTGGCGATTCAGGCCGTGCGCCGCGCCGCCGGCATTGAGCTTTCGGCCGCGCTTGCCCGCGAGCTCGAGGGCGTGCAGATTCCCAAGCACGCCACGGACGAGTATTCCTGCCGCCGCGTGCCCGGCGTCGATTCTAGCGAGGTGCGCTAATGGCTGCCAAACTCATCGATCTTTCTTTTACGCTCAACGGTCGCAAGGTCAAGGTTCAGATTGCCCCCGACACCATGCTCTTTGCGCTGCTGCGCGAGCAGGGTTGCGCGTCGGTGCGCTGCGCCTGCGAAACCACCAACTGCGGTCTGTGCACGGTGTGGCTCGACGGCGACCCGGTGCTGAGCTGCTCGGTTCCCGCCGCGCGCGTCGAGGGCCGCTCCATCACCACGCTCGAGGGCCTCAAGGCCGAGTCCGAGGCGCTTGCCCGCGCTATGGCTGCCGAAGGCGCCGAGCAGTGCGGTTTTTGCGCCCCCGGCCTCATAATGAACGTGCTGGCGCTCGCCCGCGCCGCCAAGGAGGACCCGAGCCTCGTCGCCACGCGCGAGGAGCTCTCGCGCCAGCTGGCCGGCAACCTCTGCCGCTGCAGCGGCTACGAGAGCCAGCTGCGCGCCATTGTCCGCTTTCTCAACGAGTCCGGCGTGCAGGTGGGCTTTGAGATGCCCGAGCTGCCCGTCAACGACACCAGCTGCGACGGCGTCGCGTACAAGCAGATTACCCACAAGCAGCCCAAGAAGGACTCGAAGGCGCTGCTCGAGGGCCGTCCGGTCTACACGGGCGATATGGTGCCCGCCGGCGCCCTGATCGTCAAACTCAAGCGCAGCCCCTATGCCCGCGCCAAGATCCGCTCCATCGATACGTCGCGCGCCCTGAAGGTGCCCGGCGTCGTGGGCGTCTACACCTACGAGGACGTGCCCAAGCGCCGCTTTACTATCGCCGGTCAGAGCTATCCGCAGCCGAGTCCCTACGACCGCCTGATCCTCGAGAACCTCGTCCGTTACCAAAACGAGGAGGTGGCGATCGTCGCTGCCGAGACCGAGGAGGCTGCCGACAAGGCACTCAAGCTCATCAAGGTCGACTACGAGGTGCTCGAGCCCCTGCTGGACTTTACCAAGGCACTCGATAACGACATCGTGGTCCACCCCGAGGGCGACGTGACCTTTATGTTCCCGCAGGGCGGCGATGTCCCGCGCAACCTGGTGTGCAGCGGTGCCAGCGATTTTGGCGACCTGGACGAGGCCTTCGCCCAGAGCGACATCGTCTTTGAGCGCACCTACACCAGCCAGGCCACGCAGACCGCGCCCATGGAGACCTTCCGCGCCTTCGCGACAACCGACGCGTTCGGGCGTATCTCGGTGACCACCTCCACGCAGGTGCCCTTCCATGTGCGCCGCATGGTCGCTCAGTCGCTCGATATTCCGCAGTCGCAGGTGCAGGTCATTAAGCCGCGCATCGGCGGCGGCTTTGGCTCCAAGCAGACGGGCTGCTGCGAGATCTTCGTGGCATTCGTTACCCAGCAGACCGGCCGTCCGAGCTATTGCTGCTACACCCGCGAGGAGACCATCACCGCGGGCAACTCGCGCCACCAGATGCAGATGACCGTTAAGCTGGGCGCCATGAACGACGGCACCATTACGGCCATCGATCTGCACACGCTGTCCAACGCCGGCGCGTACGGCGAGCACGCTACCACGACGATCGGCCTTTCGGGCCACAAGAGCCTGCCGATTTACAACCATGTGAAGGCGAGCCGCTTTAGCTGGGACGCCGTCTACACCAACACCAACCGCGGCGGCGCGTATCGCGGCTACGGTGCCACCCAGGGCCAGTTTGCCGTGGAGAGCGCCGTCAACGAGCTCGCCGACATGCTGCACATGGACCCCGCCGACCTGCGCCTTAAGAACATCGTGCGCGAGGGCGAGATCATGCCGCAGTACTACAACGAGAAGCTCAACGCCTGCGCGCTCGACCGCTGCCTGCTGCGCGCGATGGACATGATCGGTTGGCGCGACAAGCCGCTAGCCGTCGACCTGGGCGACCGTGTGCGTGCTCTGGGCTGTGCGCTCACCATGCAGGGCTCGGGCATCTCCAACGTGGATATCGCCGGCATCGACATGCGCTTGGAAGAGGACGGCTTCATTACCATCGGCACCGGCGCCACCGATAACGGCATGGGCGTCGACACGATCCTGGCGCAGATTGCCGCCGAGGAGCTGGGTGTGGAGAGCTCGCTCATTGTGGTACGCGGCGTGGACACCGACGTGTCGCCGTTCGACGCCGGCTCGTACGCGAGCTCGGGCACGTACGTGACGGGCCTGGCGGCCAAGAACGCCGCGACCGAGCTGCGCGAGAAGATTTGCGCCAAGGCCGCCCAGATGTGGGACGTTGACGCCGCCGACGTGGTCTTCGACGGCCAGTACGTGCGCCTGTCCGACGAGCGCGCCGCGCGCGAGCAGAACCGCTACCTCACGCTGCGCGACTTTGCCAACCTGTGCGTCAAGAACATCGCGGGCGGCGACGCGCTCACCTCGCATGCCTCTGCCTGCCTGCCCGTTTCGCCTCCGCCGTTTATGGCCGGCATTGCCGAGGTCGAGGTCGACAAGGCCACCGGCAAGGTGACTGTGGTGGACTACGCGGCGGCTGTGGACTGCGGCACCGTGATCAACGAGGCACTCGCGCGCGTCCAGGCCGAGGGCGGCATTGCCCAGGGCATCGGCCACGCGCTCTACGAGATCGTCGAGCACGACGACCGCGGCCGCCTGCGCACCGGCAACTTTATGAGCTACAAGCTGCCCACGCGCCTGGACATCGGCAGTATTCGCGTGGCCTTTGAGCCGAGCTACGAGCCGACGGGCCCGTTTGGCGCCAAGTCGATCGGCGAGGTCGTCATTAACACGCCGCTCGCCGCCGTGGCCTCGGCCGTGGCACACGCCACCGGCCACCAGGTGCGCTCGCTGCCGATCACGCCCGAGAAGGCCCTGCTGGGGGAGTAGCGGGTCGGCGAACAAGTCGTAATGGGCGGGGCGGGGCAACTCGCCCCGCCTTTCGCACTCGTGGTGAGGTCGTGAGCCTGTAAAACGTGTGCGTGCGCTTGTCGTTCGTATCTGCTATCATTCCTAGTCTGTGCGCTCATGCGGGCGTGGCGGAATTGGTAGACGCGCCAGATTTAGGTTCTGGTGGGATTCCCGTGAAGGTTCGAGTCCTTTCGCCCGCACCAACGCATCTGCGTCGGCTTCGGCCGTCGCGACTCTTTGTTGCATAAAGGTACCAGCACCTCAGATAAGCTGGGCAGTATGAGGAGGAACGTGTTGAACATCACCGCTTCTGACGTCAAGGACGCCAAGCTCACCGCTACGGTCACCATCCCGGCCGCCGACGTCGACGCCGCGATCAAGAAGGCCTACAAGGACACCGCCAAGAAGTACCGCTTCCCGGGCTTCCGTGCCGGCAAGGCTCCCCGTCCGGTCATCGATTCCGCTCTTGGCGCCGAGGCTACCCTCGCTCAGGCCACCAACGACCTGATCGCCGCCAACGAGCCCGCCGTCCTCAACGAGCTGGACATCGTCCCCACCAAGAGCGGTGACTACAAGGAGCTCGACCTCGCCAAGGATCACGAGGACTACACCTACACCGTCGAGTTCTCCCTGCGTCCCGCCGCTGAGCTCTCCTCCTTCGACGCTGTCGAGATCGAGATGCCCCCTGCGGAGGTCACCGAGTCCGAGATCAACAACCAGGTCGAGATGCTCCTCAACTACCGTGCCACCTTCGAGGATGTCGAGGGCCGCGCTGTCGAGTCCGAGGACTACGTTACCGTCGACCTCAAGGCCGTCGAGAACGCCGACAACTTTGCCGCCGAGGGCCGTATGCTCATCGCCGGTAGCGACAGCAACCCCGCCGAGTTCAACGAGGCTCTGATCGGCGCCAACGTTGACGACGTCAAGTCCGTCACCTGGACCGACGAGGCCGAGGAGGGCGAGGAGGCCGAGACCCACACCGTCGAGGTCACCGTCAAGGGCATCAAGGTCCGCAACACCCCCGAGCTCACCGACGAGCTCGTCAAGTCCGACTTTGGCTTCGACAGCATCGACGCCATGCGCGACGCCATCAAGATTGAGATTGAGCAGGACAAGGCTTCCCGCCTGCCGGCCGAGAAGGAGAACCGTTGCGTCTCCGCTCTCGCCGAGCGTCTGCAGCTCGACGAGATGGACGCCGACTACGAGCAGTCCGTCTTTGAGGAGCTTGGCCAGAACTTCCTGTCCAACCTCGCTGCCCGCGGCATGACGCTCGACACCTGGCTGCCCGCTTCCGGTCTGACCATGGAGCAGTTCATCGGCGACCTGCATAAGCAGGCCAACGACGTTGCCCGTGAGTCCCTGGCTCTGGACGCCCTCGCGCGTGAGCTCAAGATTGAGGTCACCGAGGACGACATCAACGCCGAGTTCGAGAAGGCCGGCGTCAAGGACGTCGAGGCTTCCAAGGCCGAGTTCATCGCCGATGGCCGCATGCCTGCCGTCCGCGAGTCCATCCGTCGCTCCAAGGCCGTCGACCACCTGGTCGAGAACGCCAAGGTGACCGAGGTCGACGAGACCGCCAAGGACGCCGAGTAATTCTCGCCACCTTGCCCGCGAGCGCATGTATGTGCCCGTGATGGGGTAAAGTTAATAGCCGGTTATCCGGTTGCTTCGTACGGTGCCAGCCAATGCATAGCATGCGGGCACCGTACGTTTATCTAGAACCAATTTGGTCCGCAAGAGAGAAATGGAGATGCGTATGATCGCTAAGTTCGATTCCGCCCTCGTGCCATACGTTATCGAGCAGACGCCGCGCGGCGAGCGCAGCTACGATATCTATTCGCGCCTGCTCAACGACCGCATCATCTTCTTGGGCGAGGAGATCAACTCCGTCAGCGCCAACCTGGTCGTTGCCCAGCTGCTGCATCTTGAGAGCCAGGATGCCGAGAAGGATATCTCGCTCTACATCAATTCGCCCGGTGGCGAGGTTTACTCCGGCCTGGCGATTCTTGACACCATGAACTTCATCAAGCCGCAGGTCTCCACCATCTGCGTCGGTATGGCCGCGTCCATGGCCGCCGTGCTGCTTTCGGCCGGCGCTAAGGGCAAGCGCTTCTGCCTGCCGCACTCCAAAGTCATGATTCACCAGCCCAGCGGCGGTGCCCAGGGTCAGCAGACCGAGATTGAGATTGTGGCCGAGGAGATCAAGAAGACCCGCCGCGAGCTCAACCAGATCTTGTCCGATGCCTCGGGCCAGCCCATCGAGAAGGTCCAGGCCGATACCGAGCGCGACAACTACCTGACCGCCGCCGAGGCCCTCGACTACGGCCTGATTGACCGTATCGTCACCTCGCGAGATCTCGCCGCGAAGGATGCCTAGGATGGCAGGTAACATGCAGGACAACTTTGACGAGAACGGCAACCCCATCCGCTGCTCCTTTTGCGGAAAAGAGCAGGGCCAGGTCCGTCGCCTCGTAAAGGGCCCGACCAACATCTTTATCTGTGACGAGTGCGTCGCCGCCTGTTCCGAGATCCTTGAGGAGTCGCTGGCTTCGGACTTTATGGACGCTGCCCGCAACGGCAAGCTGCCGGGCTTCCTCAACGACCACGGCCAGGCTGCATCCCAGCCCGCCGTGGACCCCGAGGCCGAGGGCTTTGAGCTCGAGGACGACCGCCAGGTCATCACGCACGTGCCGACGCCGCACGAGATCTATGACGAGCTTTCGGCCTATGTCATGGGGCAGGAGGACGCCAAGCGCGCCATGTCGGTGGCCGTGTACAACCACTATCGCCGCGTGATCGAGGGCGGCGCCGCGGTGTCCGCTTTTGACGACAGCATGGGCTCGCAGTTCGACACCGATATGGACGAGGTGGAGCTCGCCAAGTCCAATATTTTGCTGCTCGGTCCCACCGGTACCGGTAAGACCCTGCTCGCCCAGACGCTCGCCCGCATTCTCGAGGTGCCGTTTGCCATCGCCGACGCCACCGCGCTTACCGAGGCCGGTTACGTGGGCGAGGATGTGGAGAACATCCTGCTCAAGCTCATCAACGCCGCTGATGGCGACATTGAGCGCGCTCAGGTGGGCATTATCTACGTGGACGAGATTGACAAGATTGCCCGCAAGGCCGAGAACCTCTCCATTACCCGCGATGTCTCGGGCGAGGGTGTGCAGCAGGCGCTGCTTAAGATTCTTGAGGGCACGGTGGCCAGCGTTCCGCCTACCGGTGGCCGCAAGCATCCCCAGCAGGAGCTGCTGCAGATCGACACGACTAACATCCTGTTTATCTGCGGCGGTGCCTTTGTGGGTCTGGACAAGATCATCGCCGACCGCGTGGGCAACAAGGGCGTGGGCTTTAACTCCGAGATCGCCGGCCCCACCTCGGTCGACGAGAACGACCTGCTGCGTCAGGTGCTCCCGCAGGACCTCAACGCCTTTGGCATGATCCCCGAGTTCGTGGGCCGTACGCCCGTTGTCACCCAGACGCAGGCGCTCGACGAGGACGACCTGGTGTCGATTCTGACCGAGCCCAAGAACGCCGTGGTGCGTCAGTACCGCAAGATGTTCCAGCTCGAGGACGTTGAGCTTGAGTTTGAGGACGCGGCGCTGCACGAGATCGCCCGCATGGCACTCGCCCGCAAGACCGGCGCCCGCGGCCTGCGCTCCATCTGCGAGGACGTGCTGCAGCAGACGATGTTCGACCTCCCCAGCGAGGAAGGCGTCGCCAAGGTCATCGTGACCGAAGCCTCCGTAAAGGGCGAAGAACAGCCCCAGCGCATCTATGGGTAAATAGCGCCCGTTTAGGTCCCGCGGCAACCACTGCGGGACCTGCCTTTTAGGGACAGGTTTATTTTGGTCGGTTTTATATGGGCAAACGTCATTCTGCCTGATAAAACCTGCCAAAATAAACCTGTCCCTTTTTGGTAGGTATGCCTGTGCTATTCTGTGAGATTGTTTAGCTAGTATCTTCAGACTGAAGTAATCGATACCTAAGGCGTGTCCGCCTGCTTGGTTTTCGTCGATCCCGCACGAGCCGAAGGCCACTTAATGTGGCCTTCGTGCGAGCCAGGACTTGACCGAGCGAAAACCAAGCAGGCGGACACGCCGGCGGGACAGGGAGAGATATATGGAAGAAATGCCCAAGAACTACGATCCGTCGACCAACGAGCCGGCGATCCTGCAGAAGTGGCTCGACGGCGGCTACTACAAGCGCCGTGAGGGCGTGGGCGACTGCACCGTCACCATTCCGCCTCCCAACGTGACCGGCAAGCTCCATATGGGTCACGCTACTGACGACTCCATCCAGGACGCCATCATCCGTATGGCCCGCATGCGCGGCAAGTCCACGCGCTGGGTGCTGGGCACCGATCACGCCGGTATCGCCACGCAGACCAAGGTCGACAAGAAGCTCAAGAGCGAGGGCATCAGCCGCCTGGAGATCGGTCGCGATAAGTTTGTCGACGCCTGCTGGGACTGGACCCACGAGTACGGCGGCATCATCGTCGAGCAGATCAAGCGCATGGGCTGCTCCGTCGACTTTGATAACGAGCGCTTTACCATGGACGAGGACTACGCGCAGGCCGTGCGCAAGGTCTTTTGCGACTGGTACCACGACGGTCTGATCTACCGCGGCAAGCGCATCGTCAACTGGTGCCCCAACTGCACCACCGCCATTTCGGACGATGAGGCCGAGTATAAGGACGAGAAGGGTCACCTGTGGCACCTGCGCTACCCGCTGACCGAGCCGGTTAACGGCCAGGACTACATCGTCGTCGCCACCACGCGCCCCGAGACCATGCTCGGCGACACGGGCGTCGCCGTCTCCCCGAAGGATCCCGAGAAGGCCGCCTTCGTGGGTAAGACCGTCAAGCTCCCCATCGTCGACCGCGAGATTCCCATCTTTGAGGATTGGCACGTCGATGCCAACTTTGGCTCCGGCTTCGTCAAGGTCACCCCGGCCCACGACCCCAACGACTACGCCATGGGTCAGGCCCACGACCTGCCGCAGATCAATATCTTCGACGAGCACGCGGTGGTCGTCGAGGGTTACGGCGAGTTCACCGGCATGAACCGCGAGGAGTGCCGCGAGGCCGTCATCAAGTGGTTTGAGGAGCACGGCCTGCTCGATCACGTCGAGGACCTCGACCACTCCGTCATGCACTGCTACCGTTGCGACTCCGCGCTGGAGCCGTGGCTGTCCGAGCAGTGGTTTGTGGCCGTCGACAAGCTCAAGGGACCGGCGCTCGACGCCGTCAACTCCGGCAAGGTCACTTTCCACCCCGCGCGCTGGACGCAGACCTACACCACCTGGATGGAAAACCTCAAGGACTGGTGCATCTCGCGCCAGCTGTGGTGGGGCCATCGCATTCCCGTGTTCTACTGCGAGGACTGCGGCTGGGAGGACGCCCTCACCGAGGACACCGATGTGTGTCCCAAGTGCGGCGGCCATCACGTGCATCAGGACGAGAACGTGCTGGACACCTGGTTCAGCTCGCAGCTGTGGACCTTCGCCACGCAGGGCTGGCCGCAAAAGCCGGAGCTGCTCGAGGGCCATCACCCCACGACGGCGCTCGTCACCGCACGCGACATCATCGCGCTGTGGGTCGCCCGCATGGTCATGAGTTCGCTGTATTTCTTGGACGAGGTGCCGTTTAAGGACGTCGTCATATACCCGACGATCTTGGCCAAGGACGGCAGCCGCATGTCCAAGTCCAAGGGCAACGGCGTTGACCCCATGGACCTCATTGGCATGTACGGCGCCGACGCCATGCGCTTCAACTTGCTCACGCTGTGCACCAACAACCAGGACGTCAAGTTTGACGCGAACATCGACAAGAAGACCAAGAAGCTCATCGACAGCCCGCGTACCGACCAGGCCAAGAGCTTTGTGACCAAGATCTGGAACGCCAGCCGCTTCCTGCTCATGAACATGGAGGGCTACACGCCCGGCGAGCCTGTCGTGGAGACGCCGGCCGACGCTTGGATGTTCAGCCGCCTGGCCAAGGCCGTGAAGATGGTCACCGAGGGTATTGAGAACTACACCTTTGGCGACATGGCCCGCGGCCTGCAGCAGTTCTTCTGGAACGAGGTCTGCGACTGGTACGTCGAGGTCACCAAGGCCCGTCTGAAGGGCGAGGGCCGTCTACAGGCGCAGCGCAACCTGATCTTTGTGCTCGACACCTCCATTCGCCTGATGCACCCGCTTATGCCGTTTGTCACCGAGGAGATCTGGGACAACATGCCGGCGAGCGTGCTCGACCTGGACGCCGAGGGCAACGTGAACCGCGCCGAGGCGCTCATGATCGCCAAGTGGCCCGAGCCCGCCGACTACGCCAAGTACGTCGACGAGCCCGCCGAGCGCGCGTTTGAGCTGTGCCGTGCCGTCGTTTCCGCCGCCCGTGCCACCCGTTCGCGTTATCGCTTAAGCCCCAAGGCGGAGCTCGACGTGGTCGTGCGCGCCGGTGCCGAGGACATCGAGAAGCTCGAGAGCCTGCGCTCCACGATTGAGCCGCTGGCGAACACCGCTTCGCTGGTCATGGGCACCGATGTTGAGAAGCCGGCTGCGAGCATTGCCGTGGTCGATAGCGGTGTCGAGGTCTTTGTGGTGCTCGAGGGCAAGGTTGATCTTTCGGCCGAGAAGGCACGCCTGGAGAAAGAGATCGCCGCGGCCCAGAAGGAGCTCGCCGGCTGCGAGAAGACGCTTGACAACGAGGGCTTTGTGGCCAAGGCTGCGCCCGCGGTGGTCCAGAAGAAGAGGGACCGTGCAGCTGAGCTCAAGGAGATCCTGGTGGCGCTGACTGCTCAGGTTGCTGACTTCTCGTAGGCGTTACTGGGGGACGCGTCCCGACGCTTTGCTCTCCGCTGCGGACAGTCCTGCGCAAGACGGACAGCACATTAAGTGCTGTCCTTTGCGTGCGGAACTTGCGGCGAGCAAAGCGTCGGGCCGCTCCTAGTTCGCTTACGTGGTTGTTTGCAACTGGTAGGTTGGGGCCACTTGGTTGTGGCCTTGATATTGCTGCAAGCGGATAGAGGCTGATATTATCAACGCAAGGGGCTCATTCTTTTTGGTGGGCCTCTTTTTCTGTTATGGGGGACTTTGGGTTATGGCTAAGCGTTCTGGGTCGTATGTCGTTCCTTTCTCGTTTGAGTTGCTTTCGTTTGATGAGGCTGTTGGGCTGGCTGCCGATGCGGGGCGGATTTCTGGGGATGCTGGTCCTCTGCTTGAGACAGTTGTCGATATGCTTGATGAGCTGGGACGTCCGGACGAGTATTTCGATTGCATTCAGGTCGCCGGTACCAATGGCAAGACTTCGACTACGCGTTTTTCGGCTGCCATTCTTCATGGTGAGGGGCTCAAGACCGCGCTGTATACGTCGCCACAGCTGGTACGCTATCCCGAGCGCATGGAAGTCGATGGATGCGTCGTGAGCGATGAGGCATTCGCCCGTGGCGTTTCGGCCGCTGTTGAGGCGGGGCATCGAGTGAATGCCCGTCGTGTGGCGGCGGGGGAGCGCGCCTATACCATCACGCCGTTTGACCTTTTGACGGCTGCTGCACTTGTGGTGTTTGCCGAGGCCGCGGTGGATGTTGCCGTGCTCGAGGTTGGCATGGGCGGGCGTTGGGACGCCACGAGCGCGACCGATCCCGTTGCCGTTGCCATTACGGGCATTGGGCTCGATCACACACGTATTTTGGGCGATACGCTCGAGGCCATTGCGGGGGAGAAGGCTGCGGTCATTAAGCCCGGACGCCTGGTTGTACTGGGCGAGGGCACGCATGAGGCGAGCGTTCAGCGCGTGATGGATGCCCGTTGTCGCGAGTGCGGCGTCGTGCCGCTGGTGGTGAACCATGCCACGACCAAGGTGCCGGCGCATGTGGGCGATACGGTTGAGTTTAGCTGCACTACGCCGCGTGCGATTTATACGTCGAGCATGGTCAAGCCGGCGTATCAGCCGCAGAATGCTGCGTGCGCGATTATGCTTTGCGAGGGGTATCTGGCTCGCGAGCTCGATCATGACAAGCTCGATGTGTCGCTTGTGGGCTGCCCCACGCCGGGCCGATTTGATGTGCTGGGAACTGATCCGCTCAAGCTGATCGACGCCTGCCATAACCCTCAGAGCTGCGAGAACTTTGTGAGCGCGCTGGACGAGATCGATCCGTGCGTAGAGAATCGCCCCACGCTGCTGTGCGCTGCGCTGGCCGACAAGGACGTGGCGGGTATCGTTGACCTTTTGGTTCCGGCGTTCCCCCGTGTGGTCGTGACACAGACCGATTCCGATCGCGCCCTGCCGGCGGAGGAGCTCGCCGGCCTCGTTGATGCCGATAAGCTCGCGGGCGTATACCCGAGCGTGCCCGAGGCCCTCGCTGCCTTCGATGCCGCGGGCGAGTCCTTCGTTGCCGCCGGTACCATCACCCTAGCCGGCGAAGTAGCAGGCCTGTTGCGCTAACCCATCCCCTCATCAGTTGCGGTGAAATACGGACTGTTTTACAAGCCAGAAGCCTCAAACGGTCCGTATATCACTGCAGCTCAAAAGCAGTCAATTTGGGACGGGGCTTTTTGGCTGCCCTGTGCCCCGAGTTGACTCGCTTGCCACGAAATGGGCCTATCTACTACGTTTTAGCGAATACCCCCGACCACACCGAGAATTGCAAAATTAAAACCGCAGGTAGACGGCTTGCGGATTTTGCGAAAACGCGGGTATGGTCGCCCTATGCGGGTTAAACGTAGTAGATAGGCCGTTTTTGTGGCGCGGTATTGGTGGGATGCGGCAAAGGGACAGCGCCTTTGCCGCATTGCCTAGTCCAGACGGACCGGATCGTGGGGGTAGGCGTTGAGAATCTCGACGCCGTTCTCGGTCACCAGGGCCAGGTCCTCGATGCGGACGCCGGTGCGGCCGGGGAGGTAGATGCCCGGTTCGATGGAGAACGTCATGCCAGGCTCTACGACCTGCTCGTTGACGAGCGAGACGTCGCCCGGCTCGTGGTCCTGCAGACCAATCGAGTGGCCCAGGCGATGTGTGAAGTATTTGCCATAGCCTGCGTCCTCAATCACGTCGCGCGCGGCACGGTCCAGGTCGCACATGCGCACGCCCGGTGCGATGAGTGCTTCGGCGGCCTCGTTGGCACGGCGTACGATATCGTAGATGTGTGTTGTCTCCTCGTCCGGCTCGCCCCAAAAGAACGTGCGCGTCATGTCCGAGCAGTAGTTGCGATGCCGTCCGCCAATGTCGAACAGCACCACGTCGCCACGCTTGAGCACGGTATCGTCGGGTTCGTGATGCGGGTCGCCGGCGTTGGCACCAAAGCTCACGATCGGCGGAAAGCTAAAGCCCTCGCAGCCGTGCTTGCGATACAGGCCGAGCATTTGGTCAGCAATTTCGCGTTCCGTCACACCCCCGTGGACGAGCTTAATCGCGTCGGCCATCACGGCGTCGTTGGCGGCAGAGGACACGCGCATGAGCTCCTGTTCGGCGGCGTCTTTGTAGGTGCGCGCGGCAGTGACGGCAAAGTCACCCAGGAAAAACTCGCTTGCGGCGTGGCGCTCCATGAGCGGCATCAAAAAGCCGGAGCGCATGACGGTGTCGATGCCGAGCGGTTTGGTCGGATCGACCTCGCGAGCGATGGCGTCGGCCACGACATCGGTATCGGTGTGATAGGCGACGCGGGCATTGTCGTACTCGGGCAGTTGATGCAGTGCGTTGACCAGGATCACCGGCTCGGCATCGCGCACGAGCAGCACGCCGCAAAAACGCTCGAACATATCGGCATAAAAGCCGGTCAGGTAATAGATCGACCATGGGTCGTTTACGAGCAGCTGTGCGCCGGGGTGCTGAGCCTCGAGCGCATCGAGCACGCGCGCCACACGCTGGTCATCGACATGTGCCATGAAACATCCTTTCGCTAGGTTGCCACCATGGTATCCCCAATGCCAGGGTAGTCAATTTGCGACGGGCTATTTTAGCTGCGTCCAACATGCGGAATGATAGGTAAAAGTAGCCATAAGAGGTCCGTCCCAAATGGGCTGGTTTCAAAACTATGGCGGATTACGGGGCTGGACCTGTATTGCTTGACCATGGGAAAAATTGCGAAATTAAAACCGCAGGTAGACGGCTTATCAAAAATCGAAA
>CAJLRE010000003.1 GCA_905208975.1 uncultured Collinsella sp.
CATCTGCTGGGTGCGTGCGTCTAGAGATTCAGAATGCAAAATGGATTTACGATAACATTCCTTATGGAACGAAGGTTGTTACGTATTAACGAAGACTATTAATTAGACTGATAAAAGGGTGTTCATGTCGATAGGGTAACTAATGTTACATTCGATACGCGGCATTTACGCGATTGTTTGTTGCTTTGGACTATAGATATTATTTTTGTCTAGAGTAAATACAATGTGTCTCAATGGTGCGCGTTGTTAATTTGGGTAAGAGGATCACTTGAAAGAAAAGTCACTTAGGTCAAACATGCTATGGAACTCTATCGGTTCTTTATACTATTCAGCTTGCCAATGGCTTATAACCGTTGCTGTAGCGAGGCTTTCTAGTACCTACGGAGCTGCCGGAGTGCTTGCAGTGGCAATGTCGGTGTCAAATATTTTTTCGCAAATTGGGCTATTTAGAATTAGATCCTACCAAGTGTCTGACATTCATGAAAAGGTGTCGGCAAGGCAATATGTTGGTTTTAGAATTGTTACCATCGCCTTGGGCCTTATAATTACATTGATATATATGTGCTTCACTTGTTCAAGAGATAGTTATATTGCTATATCGCTCTACCTTGTCTTTCGAGCTGGAGACGTTTTTATTGACGTCTTGCACGGGGTTGATCAACAGCATCAAAGGATGGACTACTGTGGTATCTCGATGATTATTCGAGCTACTCTCTTTCTCGTTGCCTTTATCATTGGATTGGGATACTTCGATAGCCTAGAAATTGCATTGTTTGGCATGGTGATCGCCACCTATCCTGTGATTATCTATGACTATGAAATTTCATCTCGATTTACGGACGTTAGGCCTTCTTTTAATCTTCCGACTAGTAAACATTTATTTCTCTCATGCCTGCCCGCCGTCGTTGGCATGTCTCTCTGTTCGGTGGTCGTTACCTATTCCCGTCAGTTCTTGGGGGAGTGTTACGGTTCCTCATCGCTTGGCATTTATGCGACTGTTTGTACGCCGATCGTGATCATTCAAGCTTGTGCTTCCTATGTTTATGCCCCTCTTCTGGGGTCTTTTGCCGAACGATTTGAGGCTAAAGACGCTTCGGGGTTTTTCCGTCTTGTTTTTACCGTTGCTTTGTCTATGTTTGCCTTGTTTGCGGTGTGTGCTGGCGTTTTCGTTTTCTTTGGGAACGATTTGCTCCGCATGGTTTTCGGAGGCACAATCTCTCGCTATGATTATTTAATTTATGCAGGCCTATTTAGCTCTGCTTTTACAGCATTAGTAGCATTTTTAAGTGACCTTCTAATTAGTATTCGTGATATGTCTGGTTGCTTTATTGGAAATACCATCGGTTGTTTGGTCTCGTTCCCTTTGTCTTGGGTTTTGATTCCGCAAACGGGATTAAATGGTGCCAGCTATGTAGTTATTATTAGCTATTTTGTGACCTGTACAATCTTACTTGGCTTTCTCTATAGATCTATTCGCAAGAGCACTGCTGACACTCAAGATAGTTAATTGGAATGGGTTTTCTAAAATGAATGATTCTGAGGCATTGTCGCACTTACAGGCGGCTGAACTTAAAATATTAGACGCGATTGCGTCTCTTTGTGCCAAATTTGATATCAACTGGTGGCTCGACGGGGGAACCTGCCTTGGTGCCATGCGACATAATGGTTTTATTCCTTGGGATGATGATATTGATATCGGCATGATGCGTTCAGATTATGAGCGTTTTTGTGAACTTGCACCTAAGGAGCTTCAGCCTGGGTTTTCCCTTCATAACTCACAAAATACAGATTGCTACGCGGCTATGTTTTCAAAAGTTTACATGGACGGTACTAGGTTTGAAAATCAAGAAGGAAGAGACGCCGGATCTGCGATGGGTATTTTCGTAGATGTATTTCCTTACGATTATTTGTATGTTGATGCTAATTTGCGTGCTCGACAGATAAAAACTGCCTCTTCCGCTCAACGGCTTTCTTATCTATACCATTCAGGGAGTATTTCTGTTCCGCATAAGGGCATGCTTGGTGAAATCGAAAAGGCAGTCTGTGTTTTGCTCCATGGTATTGAAAGGATGCGTTGTAAGGATCCTCGCCAATATCAGGACAGATTCGATAACGCTATTGGCGATTATAACGTTGGACAAATTAGCAATGAGTGCCTGACGCTTGCCTGGCCTAATATGGCTCCCGTTCCAGTCGATGATATTCTTCCGACTTGTCGGGCACAGTTTGAAGGTAGGTCATATCCCGTTCCAAGATACACGGAGCGCTACCTTACAACAATGTACGGTGACTGGAAGAGTATCCCGGCTCCCGAGGATCGCCATACACACTTACCATTGCTAATTGATTTCGGTGATGGGCAAATTTGGGAGTCTGGAAATTAGATGGCGCTGACATATGTGATTTTTTCAGCTCAATATCCGCCTCATATGGGCGGAATTGAGAGCTTTACGCGTAATATGGCATACGCCCTTACGGAAAAGGGTGCTAGGGTAATTGTTGTAACAAACGATACCAATTCAATTGGAATAGACATTGAGATCGATTGCGGTGTTAAGGTCCTTCGCTTGTCTTGTTTTCCATTCGTTGATGGTCGCTTTCCAGTTGCTAAGCATGACGAGAAGAACCGTAATCTATGGAATTGGCTTGAATCCCAAGATGTGGACGGCGTTTTGATAAATGCGCGGTTCTATCTTCATTCAATTATGGGCATGAAGTATGCGCGAAGAAAAGGTCTAACGCCTGTCGTTCTTGATCACGGATCAGCTCATCTTTCATTCAGTAGTCCGTATCTTGACCCTTTCGTACGCATTTATGAGCATGCTATTACATTAAGGGGCAAAAGATATAAGCCAGCATACTACGGTGTATCTGAAAAAAGCGTTGAATGGCTTCGTCATTTTGGGATTACTGCCAAAGGCGTCATCCCTAATGCAATTGATGCAGAGAAATACCGTAACATGTCTTCAGGTCGCGATTTTAGAAATGAGCTTGGATTAAGCGAAGACCCACTTATAGTTTCCTATGTTGGTCGATTTATTCCGGAAAAAGGAATCAAGTCTATCATTGACACTTCGAAAAGCTATCGACTTAATAAACTCGGGGTCCATTTTGTCCTGGCGGGCGATGGACCAATGTCTTCTGCGGTTGAGCTGGCTCAGGGAGAGTCGCTTCACTGGGTGGGACGTCTGTCTGCATCTGATGTCTCCGCTCTTCTTCAACAGTCCAATCTACTTTGTCTCCCAACTCGTTCTGAGGGATTTTCAACAATACTGCTAGAAGCAGCTGCATGTGGGTGTCCTGCTGTTGTTACTGACGTCGGGGGGGCACGTGAGCTTATTCCGAGTAGCGATTATGGGACAATTATTAAATCGATGAGTGCGGAGTCGGTTGAGATGGCTGTGTATCAGATGGCATCTAGCCGATCGGTATTAAACAAGCAATCAAAATCAATTCAGAAATTGGTTGAGCTTGGGCATACATGGACTAACTCGGCAGATAAGCTCTGCTCTGCTTTTGCTACGGCTAGGGACTAGCCGTCTGTTTATTGTTTTGTTTGGCTTTTTTGCCTCAACTTGATACTGACGACGTACACAATGGCCGCGATTGCGACGAGTGCCCCTTCCTTGCGCTGGTAGCTCGAGGACGTTCTCCGGGAAGAAGCGCTTGGTCCTGAGTTTCGGCATCCTCAGATTGAGTGACCGCGTGCATATCTCGATCGTGCGGTCATGGTATCCGTTCCTGCTGTTAGCGCCCTCGCCGTAGAACTGGTCGGCCTTCGCGTTAATCAAGGTGTATAAAATCTGCTCGGTGAGACTGTTTTGTAGATTCCACATGTCGATATCGCCGACGCTGAGCCGGTGCGTAGTGAACATTTCTAAGTGTCAAGTCTGCCAAGATCCGCAACAATTGATTTTAGATTCAGTTATTGATTCTCATAACGCGCCTTAGCTGAATTACTCTGAATCTCAGTAGCCTCTATTTAAATCAAAATTATATATAAGATTATAAAATCCAAGTCTATACTTTGAATGTTAACTTTGATTACTAAACTTCTATTAAGGATTGTTATGAATAATAGCCCTAGCGTTTTGGTCATAATTCCAGCTTATAACGAAGAGGCTAATATACTCCGTACGGTACAGTCAGTAATGCAATTTGGTTATGACTACCTGGTGGTTAACGACGGGTCTACGGACAAGACTCTCCAGATATGCGAAGAGAATCACCTTAACGTACTTGATTTGCCTCAAAATTTGGGTATTGGTGGTGCTGTCCAGGCTGGTCATAAATACGCTCGACAGTTTGGCTATGATATTGATATTCAAGTGGATGGTGACGGTCAACACGATCCCAAATACATCGGCGCTCTAATTGATAAAATTCAAACCGGCTCCGATATTGTTGTCGGGTCTAGGTTTTTAATGCCGACAACCGGATTTCAGTCATCTTTTTTAAGGCGAATTGGCATAACTTGGTTTTCAAATGTAATCAGATTGGTGTCTCGAAAAAGAATTACAGACCCAACTTCAGGTTTTAGGGCTTGTAATAGAAAGGCTATTGAGCTTTTCTGCAATAAGTATCCTTCTGACTACCCTGAACCCGATTCTATTGTCTATGCGCTCGCTCAGGGTTTAGACGTAACAGAGGTTTCCGTTGTCATGAAAGAACGCCAGGGAGGCACTTCTTCTATTTCTGGTTTTTCTAGCGTGTACTATATGATTAAGGTCACTTTAGCTATTTTTATATCCGCTTACTCAAAATAGGAGTTGATAATGTCTGTATCAATACGGATTGCCATAGTATTCGCTTGCTCGTTGTTGGCTCTTTATGTCATTCATCTCGTATTGACCGATAAACTTCAATTGCGCTACTCCCTTTTGTGGTTAGCTCTGGTCGTCACCCTTTTAATCTGTAGCATTTTCCCCGTGCCGATTTATTGGCTTTCTTCTTTTTTTGGCTTTGTAACATCTGCCAATTTTATTTTTGTCGCTGGTTTTATTTTTGTGATTTTAATCTTGCTGTCCCTATCTGTAACCGTAAGTAGGCAATCGCTTGCGATAAAAAATCTGACACAAAAAATAGCATTGCTCGAAAAGAATAGTCGTTCCAGGTAGTATTGCTATTTGTACAGGGGATCGGAGATTGCCTTTGATGATTCAAATTCATGCTGGCTCTGTTTTAGTGCTAGTGCCCGATGAGAAGTCGGTGTATGCCGAGGCTTCGTGAAACCGTCGCGCTCCGTCTATGCAGTCGGCTGAGCCTTACCGACTCCAGCTCGCGCACCATCTCGGTTGCTTTCCTGGAGCATGCACTCCTCCCTCGATTCTCGACCGTGGCTTTCCTTCGTATTCCGGGCCATCGTCTTCTGCTTCGTCATGGGCGCTTCACGGGGCGTTGCGGTAGAAACGGACTGTGCCGTGTCTATAGCTGGGCCTCTGGCAACATTTTTTCAGGCGTGCTGGGCGGTCAGTACATTTGTCATAAATTAGAGGGTTTTGCTCTGAGTCTGGGAAAGGCCGCACGGTGAGCTGGTGGATGTATGCCACGCGACAGGGGACTTGTCGAGATGATGTGAAGGGTATAGGGTCGTTTTGCCATCTCTGACCTGTTGCTCGTTACTATCAGTCGTCCGTCCGCATATGGCGAGTACGAACCGTTTGAGTTTGTCTATTCTGAGAAACTGCTTGTAAATTGCCTCGAGCAGCAGGCCGCGTAAACGTGGGGACTAATGTGTGAGATATTTGAGCCCAAGGACATCATCGTCACGGGCGGCTGCGGCTTCATCGGCGGCAACTTCGTGCACTACGTGGTCGACAACCACCCCGAGGTCCATGTCACCGTCCTGGACAAGCTGACCTACGCCGGAAACCCCGAGAACATCGCGGGGCTCCCTTCCGACCGCGTGGAGCTCGTCGTGGGCGACATCTGCGACGCGGAGCTTCTCGACAGGCTGGTCCCGGGCCACGACGCCATCGTGCACTACGCCGCCGAGAGCCACAACGACAACTCCATCGCCGACCCGGAGCCGTTCCTGCGCACCAACGTGGAGGGCACCTTCCGCCTGCTGGAGGCCGTGAGGAAATACGGCGTCCGCTACCACCACGTCTCCACCGACGAGGTCTACGGCGACCTGGCGCTCGACGACCCGGCGAAGTTCACCGAGGAGACGCCGTACCGCCCGTGCTCGCCGTACAGCTCCACCAAGGCGTCCTCCGACATGCTCGTGCGCGCCTGGACCCGCACCTACGGCCTTCGCGCCACTATCTCCAACTGCTCCAACAACTACGGCCCCTACCAGCACGTGGAGAAGTTCATCCCCAGGCAGATCACGAACATCGTCGACGGCGTGCGCCCCAAGCTCTACGGAAAGGGCGAAAACGTGCGCGACTGGATCCACGCCGATGACCACAGCTCCGCCGTCTGGACCATCTTGACCCGCGGCCGCATGGGGGAGACCTACCTCATCGGCGCGGACGGCGAGAGGAACAACATCACGGTCCTGCGCATGATCCTGGAGGCCATGGGCCGCGACCCCGAGGACTTCGACTGGGTCGCCGACCGCCCCGGCCACGACCGCCGCTACGCCATCGACAGCACCAAGCTCCAGCGCGAGCTGGGCTGGAGGCCGGCGCACACCGACTTCGCCGGGGGCCTCAGGGCCACCATCGACTGGTACGTAGAAAATGAGTCCTGGTGGCGCCCGGCCAAGGAGGCCGCTGAAGCCCGCTACCGCGCGCAGGGGCAGTAGGCCGCATCCCGGCATCCCGCACCGCGGGGCGCCCGCGCGGGGTCGCAGGGCATGGGGATGATCCTGCGGCTCGCCAGGGGAGCCCGCAAGCGGAACATCGTCGATTGGAGCTTTGCCGCATGTCTGACATCGAATTCGTGAAGGACCTCTCCGTCACCGAGACCGGCATCGAGGGCCTCAGAGTTGTCGACACCCGGTGTACCGCGATGTAGGTCTTCGCCGTGGTGAGGCCGCCGGCGTAGTCCTGGCCGAGCAGCAGCTTGAATATCACCTGCGAGTTGGTGACGCCCTTTCGGAGGTCGTCCACCAGGCCGGTGTGCCCGTCGAGCACGCCCGGCGCGGCCCTCCTCCCGTTGTTCCCGTGGGGCAGGGCCCTGAACCCGTGGGCCCCGATCGTTCTCGCCCGGGAGCGGGTGAGCCCCGTCCTCCTGCAGAACTCCGCGAGGTTGCATGCCTGCGGTTCGAACCCGTCGCCCTCCTCCGCGGCCATCTCCCGGAGCGTCGCGTCTATAATCTCCTGTAAGTCATCGTGTCTCTCGTTCACCTCAATGGTCTTCCTAACGCCGGCGTGTTGGCACCACCAGCGTAGTGACGGCGGGGAGGCCGCAGTGGCCATTATTCGGTGACCGGAATCGGTCAAAATCGTTTGACTATTAGCGGCTAAAATCGCCTGGCGCTAACACCGTTGCTGCACGGGCAAAAACCAATGCAGGGCCCGGTAACTTAAAATCTAATGTTAGAATAAAAACCAGTCTTCTAAAATAATTATTTATCTTTTTGTGGGGTCATCTATGAGTTGGACACTATTGTTTCTTGAGGCTTTTGTTGTAGCCATAGCATTGATTTTTCCGGGCTTGTTGGCTTCGCGTGCATTTGGCGTTCCATTTAAACTGTCTCTCTCTTTTGGCCCTGTAATCAGCGTATTCTTTTTGGTCTTTATGGGTATCGTTCTCCGGTTTGTCGGTGTCTCCGGGGGCTATTTTGCTTTGATGATCTCGTTGTTCCTTTTTACCGTGGTCAGTGGCTTGGGTTGTTTTTTACGTTTTCACGGACGAAGCGTATTTTTTGACTGTGATATCGTCTGTCTCCTGCCGTACCTGTGCGCCCTTGTCTTATCTGTTTCCGTGACAGTTTATTTATTTGTCCGTGGCATTGGTCTGCCGGATAACTTTCTTCAGGTATATGACAATTCGTTTCATTTGAGCGTTGTTCAGAGCATGAAACGTGCCTCTAGCTATTCAATCCTTTCGGTTGGATCGTATTTGGAGGCTGGATCCGAAGCGTTTAACCCTAATGCAAGTACCGGTTTTTATCCTGCCGCTTGGCATATCATTGCTGCCCTCGTCTCGCGCACCTTCAATATCTCTGTTATGGCAGCCATTAATCTTACCAATTTTGTATTCACTGCGTTTGTGTTGCCCTTGGGCGTTCAGTCCTTGATTGCGGTTATAACCAAGGATGATGTGAGAAAGGGCATTTGCGCCGCTGTCGTTACGCTCGCTTCGACCGCCTTCCCTTGGGCTTTGCTCTATTGGGGGCCCGTCTATCCTAATTTCGCTGCATTCTGTGCCATTCCTACTGTCGCCGCTGTTTTCATTTGGTTTATGCAAAGCATTGAGGATCCTCGCTCTGTGTGCGCGGCTCATTATTCTGTCCTTGTTACTTTGTTCTTGGGCATTGCTGCTCTAGTTTCATTGCAACCGAATGCAGTTTTTACGTTAGGCATTCTTTTGGTGCCTTCGATTGTTCCTTGCATGGGTGGTCTATTTGAACGCCAGTTGCTTCGCATGCAATCGATTCCGACCAAGTTTGCCTATTATACATCACGCGGATTTGTGCTTTTAGCTGTTGTTGTCATTTGGTTTTTGATGACGAAAGCAAGCTTTTTACAGGAGGTCATCAACTTCCATTGGCCTTCCTTTACGTACATCTTTGATGCGGTGTGGAGGTCATTCTCCTTTTCCTTTAATGAGAATACGCCCTGTATTCTTCTTGCATGTCTGGTTGTCCTTGGTAGCCTCTGTGCCTTGGGCAATAGGTCCTTCCGTGGCTACTTCTTCGTCTATCTATTTTCCGCGGTTCTGTTTGTTGTCGATGCTACTCAAGACGGTTTTATCAGGCATTTCCTTACAGGCTTTTGGTATACAGACCAATATCGCGTCGCTGCGATGGTTGCGCTGTTCAGCGTTCCACTTTCGACACTTGGACTTGATTTTATTCTCTGCAAAGCTCAGAATGCTTTTTCTACTTCTGATGGGATAGATTGGTCGCCTAATTATCTCTCCCAAGTCTTTTGCATCATTTTGATTGCTTGCGGCTTGTTTTGGCCTGAAAGCGTCAATTCTGCCGTCAGCAATTATTCGCCGGTCGGTTTCACTAAGAGTGTGTTTAATTACATGTATAGCATCAATGATATCGATAATAATCTGACATCTGATGAGCTGGCATTCCTTGGCGAGGTCAAGCAAACAGCCGGAGATGAACCGATTATCAACAATCCCTTTGACGGCAGTGCTTATGGATATGCTACAAGCGATCTCAATCTTATGTATCGAAAGTTTAGCTGTCTTGGTGAAGGCGAGACAATGGCAAGCGGACAAATTCGCCATGGACTCTGCCGTATTTCCCATGATTCTGGGATTGCGAACGACGTTAAGCAGACTGGTGCTAAGTATCTTCTCGTTTTGGATTATGGTGAGAGCGGGCGTGAGGGCATAGATATGCCTGGCTATCACAAGTCTGACTGGACGGGTATTGATTCGATAGATGATTCTACTCCCGGCTTTTCGCTTGTTTTAAGCAAAAAAGATATGCGCCTCTACTTAATTGAATAGAGGCGCTGTCCTCAATTCGGGGTATTTAGGTTTTATCGTCTTGCTTGACTCTTTTGTCTTGACTGGAAATACCATTTTGAAATCGGGCGTGGAAGCATGTGTAGGATGCTCGTGAGTAGTGCAATGATAGCGAAACGGACAATCAGATATCCGATCCACGGCGTTAGTGGAAGGCTCTCGACGATTCCAGAAACGTGTTGATAGGGAAACACATTCAACTCAATAAGATGCATGCAGAAGAGCGGGAGCGTGTACTTTCCGATCCAAGCGATGGGCTTCGTGACGCGTGGAATATGCTTGCAAGCCATTTGGCATAGCTTGAGAATCACCAATGAACCAAAAATGCTCCCGATGACATCCTGCGTCCCGTTAACGTAGGTGTTTGTCACCATGTAAAGCTTTCCAAAGCATAGGGCTGAGTAGCCCCATATTCCCGCCATGAACAACCAGCAGATGGGTTCGATTGAGTTTTCATCGAGTAGGGCGTGCTTTCGAATGATCTGTCCAATGTACAAAAAGAGCGTTGCACTTAATGCCTGTAGGATGCTCCAAGGAAGCCAAACGATTTGGGCCAGAACGTTGCCGCAGAAGAAAAAACCCAGAACCAAAATTGCGGGATGTCGAAATTGATTAACGACGGTCAGGAGCATTTTGCCAAAGAAAAGCGCGAAGAGATACCAAAGGGCTCCGATAGCGGATACGAATGCTGGGGTTGCGGGCGTGATACCTCCACAGCCGTAGAGGCTTGCCATAAACCAGTGGTTTGCCATCTCTGTTGGGTTAGTTTTCCCTGTTAAGACTGCCCCTAAGAACGAGCATCCAATTACGCCTATACAGGTAATCAGATAAGGCATCAGAAGCGATTTGGCATTCTTTTTAACGTAGTCGGGTGTGAGTTTAGCCTCGGGCTTGCTAAAGAATCCGCTGACAATAAAAAAGAGAGGCATATCAAATGAGTAGAAAATAGAGGCAAGCCTATCTGGTGTCCCCAGATATGTTGAGTGGCCAATGATGACGCCGGCAAGTGCTATTGCTTTTGCGACATCAAACTCGGGATATCTTTTTTTCACTGAATACTCCTTATTGGGGGTCGAAATTATTTGAACGTCCTTGTCCGTTCACGCCGTTAACGTGGGCATTTCAATAGATGTTTAACTGCTTGTATTGAGTTTAGCTTACGGTCTCCTTGTTTGCAGGGTGCAGTCTTTGGGGATTCGGTCTCGTTCAGAGCCATTTGTTATAATCGATTCATTTGAGTTGCATACCATATGTGTCATGCTTGTATTGGAGTCATTGTGTCGCAAAACCAGCCGCTCGTTTCGGTACTCGTGCCTATTTGCAATGTCGAGAAATATCTCGATGAGTGCCTTAGCTCTCTGAAGAATCAGACTCTCAAAGATATTGAAATCATCTGCATCAACGATGGCTCCACGGACTCTTCGTTTGAGATTATGAATAGATATGCGTCCGAAGATTCTCGCTTTGTTATTATCGATAAACCAAATTCCGGCTACGGTGACTCAATGAATCGCGGTCTTGAGATCTCGCGCGGTAAGTACATCGCCATTCTCGAGTCTGATGATTTCCTGGATGCCGATGCCCTTGAGTTTATGGTTCAGCAAGCTGAAGACAACGCGCTCGATCTGTTTAAATGCAATTTCTGGCTCTATTGGTCGTCTTGCGATAGTTCCAGGCTTAATCGTCATGACGCCTATTTTCCCGCGATGAGCCAAGAACTGATCGGCATGGGCGTTCATAGGCCCATCGATGCGCCTGACGCCTTCTGGGCCAAGCCGTCCATCTGGTCTGCGCTGTACCGGAAAGACTTTTTGGCTTCCAATAACATCTCGTTTCTTCCTACTCCAGGAGCATCCTTCCAGGACACGAGCTTCACTTTTAAGGTCCTTGCCTGTGCGCGGCGCGCAATGTATTCGGGAAAGGCGTTTTTGCACTATCGCCAGGACAATGAACACTCGTCGGTGAATAATCCGGGCAAGGTATTTTGTGTTTGCGATGAGCATCATGAGATGATGCGCTTCCTTAATGAGGACCGCCCTGATCTCAAACCGGCGCTGGATCCCATTCGCGCAAAGGTAAAGTTCTATAACTACGATTGGAATCTTAATAGGTTGGCTCCTGAACTCCGTCGTGATTTCATCGCCGTCTTTTCGTCTGAAATGGCCGAAGAGCTGCAGTCGAATAACATTATTTGTGCCGAGGCTCCGTTTGATCGTTATGGGTTTAATCCTGTTGAGTTTGCTCGTGCTAAGGACTTTGCTGAGAATGCGGATCTTCTCGCGGTCCAGTATTCGCTTATGGGATCCGGTAAATTCAATACGATTCGCGAGTACTTTGTGGCTGGCGGCTTTTCTATGGTGGTTCGTATGATGAAGAGAAAGCTTCGTCGTTAATATGTCTTCTTCATATTGCCCGTTGCTGTCGATCGTTGTCCCTGTTTATAACGTCGGCGGCTACTTACTGGATACCCTCGACTCGATTGCGGCTCAATCATACAACAATATCGAGATTATCTGTGTTGATGATGGATCCACAGATGGGTCGGGCGAGCTGCTCGACCTGTATGCCGCTCGCGATTCTCGATTTGCTATCTATCACGAAGTTAACCGGGGAGTTTCCGCTGCTAGAAACTTTGGTATCGATAAGGCTCGTGGTGAGATTATCCTTTTTGTCGATGCCGATGACTTACTTAAGCCTAATGCCTGTGATGTCGTTCGCCAGGCCTTCGACAATGACAGCCAGGTGGATATTTTAAAGTTCTCCGCCGATCCCTTTCCGATCGAGCTTTCCAATCCGTGGCTTACGTCGACGTTGTCATTAGATGATGAAGAGTATTTCGGCTACAGCGATAAGCTCGTCTTTTATGCTAAGACTAGGCCGTTCCCCTGGAATGGAGCTTATCGCCTTTCCTTCTTGCGCGACCATGAGCTCTATTTTCCTGTCGGATTGACTCTTGGCGAGGACCAGGTGTTTTCGTTCGCTACGCTTGGAAGGTCTTCTCGCACAAAGCTTCTTTCTGATTCACTTTATGAATACCGCTTATCTCGCAAGGACTCTGCGATGTGCGTGATGGCGCAGGATGAGAAACTGCGCCTGCAGAAGCATTTGCAAGTGGTTGATCGAATCATGGCGGATTGGGCCAAGCAGGGGAGATTCGAAGGAGAGTCCGGCCGTTCCATGCTGCTCTTTGTTGCAGACTTTCTCATTTTTGATGTTCTTGATCTTGAAGATCAGGAAGACCGCAAAGAACTCCTAAGCGAGCTACAGCGCATTTTGTCCACGCATTTGACGATTGATGAAATTGCCCAAATGCTGTCGGGCGATAGAATCTTGAAGTTTTACCAGCAGCTTCTTGATCATGATGGCCCGTCTTCGTTTGGCGCATCAAGCGTTTATTCGTTTGTTGCCGAACTAAAGGGTTATAAGGCGGCGGTGTTTATGTTTATCGATCGTACTAAATCTTCGCTACTCGCTGCCTGCGGCGTCTCGCCTGCGAAGGATGTGCGGGACGATTTATTTGAAGATGCGCCAACCATTTCCGAGGCAATTGAGGCACTTGAAACTCGCTCATAATATGTTTATAGCTGAGGTGCTGTTCGTTTAGAGTTTTAAAAGAGAGGCGGCTAGGATTTTGATCTTAGCCGCCTATTTATCATGCAAATTGATATGAAAATCCGTTCGCAGTTGAATTGACCTATCCTGCGGCTTTCAGGCGGCGCTGCTTAAGCTTCGTCTGAATGGGTTCAATGACGAACGTGTCGACGATCGAGGCTATTGTCAGTGCCGTACCATATGCCAGCACTGTCGCTGATACCCAAGTGATCAGTCTTAACGGCCATGCGAGCGTCGCGTAGCCACTGTGTAGTACGCCTATATAGATGACGTCGATGGCAAATTCAATCGTTGCGTATTGTAGGAGGTAGATGGAATAAGATCTTTTTGCGGTCCATTCGATAAGCTTAGAAAGCGATTTCGATTGGTGTTTAATTCCATCAAACGTGATAAATATGGCGACGGTAACGATCATCCAGTTGAAACTTGGGTCAGATCTATCTAGTCCAAAATATGCGCTAGCAATATCTATGATGAAGAACAATGCGCCTGACACCATAATAAAATGGGTTTCACGCGTGTCTAGCAATGGGGCAACCCTCTTGATGAAATATCCCATGCAAAAGAATGTGAAATACGTTCCTCCGAGAAGCGATCGCGGAATAATGCGTTGAAGCATGCTTATGGCCGCCGCAAAGGTGACATGCTGAGAGCTGATGAGCAAAGAGTATGCTGCGGATGACAGTCCACCCCATGCATAGATTCCTAAGGTCACAAACAGGGCAATTTTGCAGGTACGATCATCGAGGGCGTCGAACATTTTGGACAGTACCGGTGCTACTAAAATGAACGGAATGAGTGCCGGGACAAACCACCAGCCACCTTGAATCAAGCCGCTCGTGTATCTGATGAAGTTGGTGTCCGTAACTGAGCCTGTCGTAGCCTTGTATACGTAAAGAAGTCCTGCATATACAAAGATGGGAAGCAATAACGACAGGGCTTTACCAAAGAGGTAATCCTTGTAGCTTTTCTTTAGGGGCCTTAATGCGAAATAGCCCGACAGGCAGAAGAATATCGGGTCGCAAATAATGGCGCCTGTGCCTACTATCACGCCAGCGTTAATGCCGCGAAAACTGCCCAGTTGCGGTGCGATGTGAACAACAACAACTAAAAACATTGAGAGGGCTCTTAGAAGATCCCAGTTTGTAAGGCGCTTATTAGTGTTCATTGAAGCCTACTCACCTATTGAATTGCGCGTTTTGTATACCTGAAGCTCCCATTGTTTCTTTTCGACCTTGGCGACCGAGTCGAGGATGAAGCCCGTTGCCAGGCTGAGGCCGCACAGGAACATGAAACACGCGGCGAGCATGGCAGTTGGAAAGCGGGGAACCAGCCCGGTGTGGAAATACTCTACGATGATGGGGATGCCGAGCGCGAGGCCGATGGCGGCGAAGATCAGGGCGATGAGGCTGAAGAATTTGAGCGGTCGGTAGTCCTTGAAGAGCGTGCCGATCATGGCGATGACCTTGATGCCGTCGCCGACCGTGTCGAGTTTGGACACTGAACCAGCGGGGCGGTCCCGGTACTCCACCGGGACATCCTTAATTCGCCAACGGTGATCGACGGCGTGGATGGAGAGCTCGGTCTCGATCTGGAAGCCCTCGCTCAGGACGGGGAACGTCTTGACGAATGGCTGGCCCATGGCGCGGTACCCCGTCATGACGTCTTCGAAGCTGTAACCGTAGATCCACTTGATCATGGCGCGGACCAGGTTGTTCCCGAAACCGTGGAAGGCGCGCTTGTTTTCCTCGGTGTAAGTGCCGTTGGAGAGGCGGTCGCCCACGGTCATATCCGCCTCTCCCGCAAGGATAGGGTCGCAGAGCGCTCGGGCTGCCTCGGCGGGATACGTGTCGTCGCCGTCGACCATGAGGTAACAGCCTGCGTCGATGTCGCGGAACATCTGACGGCACACGTTGCCCTTTCCCTGGCGCGGTTCGAGCCGCACCGTGGCGCCGTGCTCCAAGGCAATCTGGGACGTCCCATCGGTTGAGTTATTGTCGTAGACGTAGACCGTGGCTCCGGGGAGTTCGCGGTGGAAATCGTCTATGACCTTACCTATGGTGACGGCCTCGTTATAGCAGGGAATGATAACCGCTGTGTTTGTATAGTCCAAGATGAATGCCCCCATAACTTATTACGGGTTGTTAGTATACCTGCCGTCAGATGCCTGTATTTGATATGGGGTACTTTTCCAGATTTACATCGCTGGGTTAGTTGCCGTCTTTGAAGGCTATACTTTCCACTGTTATGAATTACGAGACAAGGAGATGGTCCGTGACTGACAGCGTAGATAGTCAGAAAGCGGTGGCTAAGCCGGCCTCTCACGCTAAAAATGATTTCGAAAAAGACAAATACATCCTGAGGCAGCTTGTCACTAAGGATTTTAAGATTAAGTATCGTCGCAGCGTTTTGGGTGTTGCGTGGTCGGTACTCAATCCACTTCTTATGATGGTCGTCATGTCCATTGTGTTCTCGACCATTTTTGGTCAGAGCCGCAATGGTTCCATAACGCCCGAGATGTATCCGCTGTACCTGATTGTCGGCAACATTACGTTCTCGGTTATGTCCGAGTCGACGAACCAGGCACTCATGTCCATCATCGCGGCGTCGTCCTTGCTTAAAAAGGTTAAGGTGCACCGCTGGGTGTTCCCGGTTCAGAAGGTGCTGTTCTCGCTCGTTAACTTTGCCTTCTCTCTGGTTGCCGTCGCGCTGGTTATGCTGTGGTTCCATGTTCTTCCTACCTGGCATTTAATCTTGCTGCCGGTTTGCCTGTTTTTGCTTATGTGCTTTTGCATGGGCTTGGGCATGATGCTCTCGGCGCTTGCCGTATTTTTCCGTGATGTTATGCACCTGTGGACCGTCGTTATCACCGCATGGATGTACCTGACGCCTATTTTCTGGACCACCGATTACATTAGCCAGATGGCCCATTGGATTCAGGTGTTGGTTGTTGTGAATCCCATGTACAACTACCTGCAGTTCATGCGCGATATTTTCCTGTTCAATACTGTGCCTTCCGCGCTTACGTTTGGCCTGTGTGTTGTTTGGGCCGTTGTCGCCCTTGTTATTGGCTATACCGTGTTCCATAAGACCGAGCACAAGTTTATTCTCTACATTTAAGGAGTGCTGTTATGTCTGCGACTACGGTTGATTACAGCAAGCAGCCTCTTGCTGTTGAGGTTAAAGATGTCACTATGATTTTCAACATGGCGTCTGAGTCTTTGACGAACCTTAAGGAATACTTTATTAAGCTTGCTAAGCACGAGCTGTTTTTTGAGGAGTTTCGCGCGCTAAAGCACATCTCCTTTGATGTGCATCGCGGTGAGGTCGTCGGTCTGGTTGGTACCAACGGATCCGGTAAGTCTACGATGCTCAAAATCATCGCTGGTGTTCTGGAGCCGAGTGAGGGCGAGGTTAAGGTTCACGGCAACATTGCCCCGCTTATCGAGCTGGGCGCCGGCTTTGATCCCGAGCTTACGGCACGCGAGAATATCTACCTTAACGGCGCTCTGCTTGGTTATACCAAGGAGTTTATTGACGCGAGCTTCGATGACATCATTGAGTTCGCCGAGCTTAAAGACTTTGTCGACATGCCGCTCAAGAACTTCTCTTCGGGCATGGTTGCGCGTATTGCCTTTGCTATCGCTACTATTACCGAGCCCGATATCCTTATTGTTGATGAGACGCTTTCTGTTGGTGATGTGTTCTTCCAACAGAAGTGTGAGCGCCGCATTCAGCATTTTATTGAGAGCGGCGACGTGACGGTGCTGTTTGTTTCTCACTCCATGGAGCAGGTTGAGCGCATTTGCCAGCGTGCTGTTTGGATCGAGAAAGGCGACCTACGCATGGATGGTCCCGTCGATGAGGTGTGCAAGGCATACCACGACCAGTTTAAGTAGGTTATAATTTGTTTTGCTGTGTAGACACGCTATTGGCGTGCTTGCATGGCTTTATGCTCCATTAGCTCAGTCGGATAGAGCAGGGGACTTCTAATCCCAAGGTCGACGGTTCGAATCCGCCATGGAGCACCTGTATTTATCGAGCCGTCAAACCGACGGCTCTTCTTTTATGGAGTTTGTGATGGGCACATTTTCGTCTGTTCGTATTGAGGCAAATTCCGATCTTCTTGAGACCGGTTTATCTGGTGCAGACGATCGCCATTCCTTAAAACGAGTACTTACGTACGGAACGTTTGATCTTCTTCATTATGGCCACATTCGCCTTCTTCAACAGGCATCTAAGCTCGGCGACTATCTTATCGTTGGGCTCTCAACTGATGAATTCAATGCTCTAAAAGGGAAAAAGAGTTTCTATTCCTATGATGTGCGACGTGAGATGCTTGAAGCGCTGCGTTATGTTGACTTGGTAATTCCAGAAGACAATTGGGATCAAAAGCCTCGGGACATAAAGATGTATCACGCTGATGTTGTGTGCATGGGAGGCGATTGGGCTGGCGACCCTCGCTTTGAATCATTGAAAGATATTTGCGATGTTGTCTACTTGAATCGAACTCCTGGAATTTCGACTACTGAGGTAAAGGGCAAGCTTGCTCACTAAAATTGCCCCGTGTATTGCATGGTAAACACGGGGCAATTTTTTATCATTAATCAAGCAGACGTTTCATGGCAAGATTTGAGGACCCATTTTCCAGCTCGCTATGATTGACGTGTTGGAAGTGGCTGTTAATGTCATTTGGAAGCTCGTAGATATCCCCATAGCGGCTCCAGAGGAATAAATCGGGGTTATTCGGCTCCTCGAGCTGTGTGCCCTCAAACGCTATGGCTTTAGTGGGAAAGAGGTCCGCAATTGGGTAGACCCATTGTTTCTGCTTTCCATCATCAAGGTTGTCGATAGCCCACATGATGCCCTTGGCGTGCTTCTTATCGCATATGATTCCGGCCGCTTTGGACTTTTCGAGGCATCGGTCGTAATGCTTCTGAATCAGGCTATTGTTCTCGCCCGAGTAATAAGGTTCGTCATGCCAGAATGCCAGCATTCTGTCTGACTCCATTTCTTCGACCATTTGAACACGGAGTTTTCGCTGTTCTTCGGCGAATTTGTTGTCAGTTGACGGAGCCCAGTCATAAATGAACAAATCCAGAAAACAGGGTATGTTTTCGTCGTTGTAAAGAAATCTAACTTGTCGACAGTGGACAAACCGGTCGTAAGCAATTGAAATTTTATAGCGGTTGTTATCTTCAACGACGTCGCATAGCTTTTCTAGATCATCGCGCATGATTCCAAGGTCTGTATCATCGTCCCAGGGAATGAATCCTTGATGTCTAATTGCTCCGATAAGTGTTCCGAAGTTAATCCAATAATTGATGTCGTTCTCTTTGCAGAGAGTGTCGAATTCCCCCAACAGTTTTCCGCATCCAAGCTGCAATAGCCTTAATCCGCCAGTTGCTTTTGGGAGCTCTTTAAAGAAACGCTCCTTTGCTTCCTGGATAGTTTCTTCTGATCGCTTGTACTCTTCCCATGCAAACATTTTCATGTGCTCGTCATGGGCATCAAGGCTCTGCGCAATCGACTCAATAAGTGGAATTGCCATATTGTCGAACTTGTAGTTGATGTTCATGTTGATGCCGCTGTCGGCGACTTCAATTCGATGATAAATTCTATCCAGCTCTTCTTGCAGCCTATTAATGTCGTCATGCATAGCGTGAAGCGATCTGGATGATGCTGGCAAAAATTGTTTGATAATGCTGAGCATTCGATACTCCTTTCAATTGACTTATCTTTTTGAGCAATCCGAGCGATGATTTGCTAGTAAAGTCGTAACCTCTTCGCCAGTCTATAGAGTCATTTAGTAGTGACTTGGGGTCTCTTGTCCTTTACGCCCCAGTCGGCCCCACGCCCAGCTCGTTGCGGACGAGCTCGAAGGCGGCGGCGATGGCCTTGTCCATGTCGTAGTACTTGTAGCCGCCCAGGCGACCGGCGAAGATCACGTCGCCCTCCTGCGCCGCCAGCTCCTCGTACTGCCTGTACAGGGCCTCGTTCTTGGCGTCGTTGATGGGGTAGTAGGGCTCGTCGCCGGGCTTCCAGTCCGCCGGGTACTCGCGCGTTATGACGGTCTTGTCCTGCGTGCCGAACTCGAAGTGCTTGTGCTCGATGATGCGTGTGTAGGGGACCTCGCGCTCGGTGTAGTTGACCACGGCCACGCCCTGGTGGTCGGCCTCGTCGAGCGTCTCGGTCTCGAAGCGCAGGCTGCGGTACTCGAGCGTGCCCAGCTTGAAGTCGTAGAAAGCGTCGATGGGGCCGCAGTAGATCGTCTTGGCGGCGATATCGGGCTCGGCGGCGACCAGCTCCTTGTACTCCACGCCGCAGCGCACCTCGACGCCCTCGAGCATGTTGGCGACCATCTTGGTGTAGCCGCCCATGGGGATGCCCTGATAGCGGTCGTTGAAGTAGTTGTTGTCGTAGGTGAAGCGGCAGGGGAGGCGCTTGATGATGCTCGCGGGCAGGTCGCGGCAGTCGCGGCCCCACTGCTTCTCGGTGTAGCCCTTCACGAGCGTCTCGAAGATGTCGCGGCCGACGAGCGACAGCGCCTGCTCCTCGAGGTTCTGCGGCTCGCCGATGTTCTCGGCGGCCACCTGCTCGGCGATCTTGGCCTTGGCATCGGCCGGCGTGACGACGCCCGGCCACATCTTGGCGAAGGTGTTCATGTTGAAGGGCATGTTGTACATGTCGCCATGGAAGTTGGCTACCGGCGAGTTGACGTAGTTGTTGAACTCGGCGAAGCGGTTGACGTAGTCCCAGACGTCCCTCATGGAGGTGTGGAAGATATGCGCGCCGTAGCGGTGGACCTGGATGCCCTCGACGTCCTCGGTGTAGACGTTGCCGGCGATGTGGTCGCGGCGATCGATGACCAGGACCGACTTGCCGGCGCGCCTGGCGGCATTGGCAAAGACGGCGCCAGAGAGGCCGGCGCCGACGACGAGGTAATCGTACTGGGACATGGATGTGCTCCTTTGTATGTAATCAAACAGTTACTTAAGATTTGGGACAAATAAACCTGATAATTCTGTTCCAAGGATTAGTGTACCAGGCGTGTTGTAGGCTTTCTTTCAGCAGCTTCAGCTCATGTGCATAGCCCCGGTTTCTAGATGATTTAAAGAATCTGCTAATTCGTCTTCAAACACTCCGGTAAGACTTTCGATACGGCATTCATTGCCTGCGGCTTTAGGTACTGCTCGTTGAGTCGCGCCTTTTTGTAAGCGTAGCGAGTGTCTGCTGAGTATTTGACCAGCACATCGGTGAAGAACCGCTCCCAGCTTAAATAATCGCGACTTTCGATATAGCTTGAGGGGTCCTCGAGGATTTTGGGAATGTCGCTGCTGGGTATGAGCTCGGAGCGCAGGAGTGTCCACTCAAACGATTCCGGGAGGAATAGGCGAACGTTCTTGTAAACGCGCTGTCCGAGCACTTTTTCGATGTAGGGACCAAACGCTGCGCCGTCTCCTATGGCAAGAACGTTTTGCTCGGGGCATTCGTGAATCGTACGTTTTAGATTCGCAACGCCGGTGGCCGTATAGCAGGGGATTCCGAGCCGTTTGCAAAGAGCGTTGTAAAACTGATAACCAGACTTGCTGTCCTCCACAACCACGGCATCGGGTATTTCGAATCCAACATTTAGGTCCTGATATAGCATGCTTGCCGTGTGGCTGTATATCGGTTTTGTTACCGAGTAGAAGCGTTTATCGCTCTTTCGGCCATTGATTGTTTTACTCGTGGTGTTTACCAGCTTTAGGATTTCGTCGACACTGTAGGGGAGTTCGCTGGCGTCTCGACGAGATATCAGGACAAAATAGTTGGATGAGCCGTTTACGGCTTTGGCGAAGTCCTTTGAGTAGATAAACTCGTTGCCCTCATCTAGAAAGACGATTGAATCTTCGATGATCGACAGCTCGCGCTCCCAGCGTCTGCCGGAAAGCGTTTCGCAAGGCACGTCGGAGCTAAGTGCAACGCCGCTTTCCGGTCCTCGGTCGTTGTAGTCGCGAATCATCGAGATGAGCGTCGTTTTGCCCGTGCCGCTGTTGCCACGGATGAAGGAAATATTGCGTTTAAAGGTGAGCGTGTATTTGACTTTTGCGCGCTCCACGACAACAGTGTGTGTTCCCTTCATTACTCATCAACATCCAAAAAGTCATTCGTGGCGCCGACAAACTCCTGCATGTTTCTAACGATGCGGCCATCGTTATTAATGCGAATCTCAAAATGCCTCCAGGGGAATTTCATGATGTGGTAAAGGGTTACCAGCACATCCTGTTCTTTGCCAATTTTGAGCAGCCAGCGGGCGCAGTTATCTCCGCAAGTGGATGCATTGAACACCATGTTTGGGAGATTGCGCACCAGAAGTAGCGTTTTAACGCCGCCGGAAAGCTCGAGGGGCGTAATCGAACCGAGCTGTTTGCTGATGATGTTGTGGGGGCCGATGAGCTCTGAACCGTCAACGCCTTTAATCATCTGCGCTGCCATAGGGTCCTCGAACCAGGAATCCAGGTATGAGTTCCTAAAATAGGTTTCGGTATCGTAGATGGAACGGGGGTAATCTCCCAGATGGATGCTTAACATGAGCGTCTCCAGACGTTTTGTGACTGCAACGATTATATGCCAGTAATAAAGTGCCGCCAGTAGTGAGGTTGCTGCTGGCGGCACTGGCATTATTGGCGTGCGAATCGCGTTGATGGATTTGCTCGCGAGGCTACTTTTCGAGACGCTCTTTCAGCAGCTCTAACGCGTGAGCGTAGCCTTGGAGGCCTTCGCCGGTGATGGTGGCGAAGCAGGCCAGGCGGGCGTAGCTCACCTGACGGAAGTCCTCGCGGGTCTCGACGGCGCTGATGTGGACCTCGACGGCAGGGATGGCGACGGCCTTGAGGGCGTCGAGGATCGCGACGCTCGTGTGCGTGTATGCCGCCGGGTTGATGACGATGCCGTCGACCTTCCCGTAAGCCTCCTGAATCTTGTCGACGATGCTGCCCTCGTGGTTGGACTGGAAGACCTCGACCTCGTCGAAGCCCTGTGCGGCGCCCGCTTCCTGGCAGATCTGCACTAAACGGTCGTAGTTGTCGCTGCCATAGATGCCCGGCTCGCGAATGCCGAGCATGTTGAGGTTGGGGCCGTTGATGACGAGTGCTTTCATGGTTGCTTCCTTTGCGATTGGAAAACCACCACAAAGTTGCCTGTCCCCTTTGTGGTGGTTTTGATTAGAGAGCGGGTGGGAGGGTGTCGAGGAGGGTTTGGGCGGTGTTGGCGGCGCAGTCGCGCGAGTCGATGATGTAGTCGGCCCAGGCGCGGTAGCGCGGCATGCGCTGCTCGGCCAGCTTGTCGATACCATCGCGGGCGGTGATGGGGCGTCCCTTGTGGGCGAGTTCGTCGAGCTTGCGGTTGAGCATCACGATCTGGCTGTTCTGGTGCAGTAGCGGGTAGTTCTCGTCGCGCGTGACCACGCCGCCGCCCGTGGAAAGCACCAGGCCGCTGCACTTGGAGATGCCGGCCAGCACCGCCGTCTCCTGCTCGCGGAAGGCCGCCTCGCCGCTCTCGACGATAAAGTCGGCGCAGGGCCTGCCCAGGCGCTCCTCGAGGGCGCGGTCCAGGTCGATGTGCTCTCGCCCCGTGAGCAGGGCAATCTGCTCGCCCACACGGGTCTTGCCCGAGCCCGGCATGCCGATCAGCGCGATGTTCTGCTCGCGGCGTGACAGGCGCTCCGTTACGTCCAGAATGCGCTCGCGCGGAGTGACCTGGTCGGTGTAGCGCTCAACGGCTTGCGCCGCCTGGGCCACGAGCATGAGCAGACCGCCGATGTAGGGGATGCCGCGGCGCTCGGCCTCGAGCATGAGTCCCGTGCGAGCGGGGTTGTAGACAATGTCGATGACGCCCTCGAGCGCATCGAGCCCCTCGAGCGTACAAGGCGCGTCGGGGCAATGGGGGAACATGCCGGCGGGCGTGCAGTTGACGAGCAGGGCGGCATCGGACTGCTGCGCGATGTTGTCGTAGTTGACTTCGCTCGTACGGCCGACCGGCACGACGATTGCGCCCAGGTCGCCGAGCACCATGCTGGCAGTGGTGCCGGCGCCACCGGTGGCACCGAGCACGAGGGCCTTCTTGCCGGCAACCTGGGCGCCCAGCTCTTCAACCAAGCACTGGAAACCGAAGTAGTCGGTGTTGTCGCCGCGCAGGCGGCCGTCGGGCAGGCGCGTGATGGTGTTGACGTTTCCCATACGCTCGGCGAGTGGACTCAGCTCGTCCAGGTATTCCATGACAACGCGCTTGTAGGGGATGGTCACGTTGGTGCCCTCCCATTCGTCGCCCGTCATAAAAGCCTCAAGATCCTCGGGCTCGCGCTCAAATCGCACGTACTCCAGCCCTGCGAGCTCTTTGTAGATGGTCGGGGTGTAGCTGTGGCTCAGCACGCGGCCCAGCACGCCGTAGGGGCGGGTTGCGGCGACATCGGTCATCTAGAGCACCTCCGTGTAGCTGCCAAAGTAGGTGAAGCTCTCGCACACGTCGTCGATGGAATCGAGCAGGTCGTCGAGGGCCTTGCTACCAAAGGGGCAGTCCAGGTCAAAGTAGAACATAAACTCAAAGTCGTGCCCGGGGATGGGACGGCTTTCGAGCTTAATGAGGTTGATGTTGAGCGCATAGAAGCGCTCGAGTACGCGGTAAAGGGCGCCCGGCTCGTTGGCTGTGGTGATCATGAGCGAGGTACGGTTGGCGCCGGGGTAGACGCGCGGCTCGCGACTGATGACGACAAAACGCGTATAGTTGTTGTCCGAGTCTTGGATGTTGGGTTCCAGCACCTCCAGGCCGTAGAGTGCCGCACAGCTGCGCGAGGCGATGGCGGCGACATCGGTGCGCTCGGAGTTGGCGACCATCTCGGCCGACATGGCCGTGTTGGGGTACTTGGTGGCGTGCAGGCCGTGGGCCTCGATAAAGCCGGCGCACTGGGCGATGGCCTGGCCATGGCTGTAGACCTCGCGCACGTCTGCGAGCTTGGTGCCGGGCTTGACGAGCAGGTTATGATCGATCTTGAGGCGCAGCGAGCGCACAATGTGGAAGTCGAACTGGGCGAGCAGGTCGTAGACGGCGTTGACCGAGCCTGCGGTGGAGTTTTCGATGGGCAGCACGCCAAACTCGCAGAAGCCGTCGCGCACGGCACGCATGACGCCCTCGAAGGTCTCGAAAAACGCAATATCGGGTACGTCGAAGAGCTTGCACGCGGCGATTTGGCTGTAGGCGCCTTCCACGCCCTGGCAGGCAACGGAGGCCGTTTGAGGGAAAGGCGTATCGAAGGCTACGGCCGTGGCGTGGGCTTTTTGCGACACCGTGATGCCCTTGAGCTCGTTGATGTAGCGCTGCTGCTGGGCTTTGCTCATGCTCATGAGGAGGCGGAACAGGGTGATGGTCTGAGCCTCGTAGCGCTCGGGTGCGCGACTGGCGAGGTTATTGAGCTTGGAGCGCTCGCGGGCGGGGTCGAAGACGGCCTTGCCCATCTCGATTTTTGACTTGGCGACCTCGGTGGCAATGTCCATGCGCTCGATAAAGCTGTTGAGGAGCGTGGTGTCGATGCCATCGATGGCCTGGCGGATGTCAGCAAGGTCCATGGAGACCCCTTTCACGTGTCGGGGGATGTTGAGGGGTGGGTAGTTAGCGCTGGGCGGCGTCTTCGAGGAGGGCGTCCCAGATGGCAAGGGCGGCGGCTGCCTCGGCTACGGGGACAGCTCGGGGGACGATGCAGGGATCGTGGCGGCCGTGGACCGAGAGCTCGGCATTTTCCATAGCGTCCATGTCCACCGTCTGCTGCTCGCGGCCAATGGAGGGCGTCGGCTTTACGGCCATGCGCCACATGACGGGCGCGCCGGTCGAAATACCGCCCAGGATGCCGCCGGCGTTGTTGGACTCGACCTCGATCTCGCCGGTCTCGGCATCGATGCGATACGGATCATTGTTCTCGCTGCCGCGCATGGCGGCCACGGCAAAGCCCATGCCAAACTCCACGCCCTTTACGGCGGGAATGCCAAACGCGATCTGCGCGATGCGGTTCTCGATGCCGTCGAACATGGGGTCGCCGATGCCTGCGGGAAGCCCGTAAATGCCGCACTCCACGATGCCGCCGATGCTGTCGAGTTCGTCGCGCGCGGCTAGGATCTCCTCACGCATGCGGCCGGCTGCGGCGGCGTCAATGCAAGGAAGATCGTTCGTTAGGATCGCCTTGCGGTCGGCCTCGCGATAGACCATATCGTCCATCGGCAGGTCGGAGATGCCGCCGATCTGCGCGACGTGCGCCATCACGTTAATGCCGCGGGCCTCGAGTGCCTGCAGCGCAATGCCGCCGGCGATACACAGGGGTGCCGTCAGGCGGCCGGAGAAATGCCCGCCACCAGCGACATCGTGCATGTTGTGATACTTCACGCGCGCCGGAAAATCCGCGTGTCCGGGGCGGGGCTTGCGGCGCAGCTCGGAATAGTCCTTTGAGCGCGTGTTGGTGTTCTCGATAATCGCGGCGATGGGTGCTCCCGTGGTATGTCCATCGACCACACCGGCGATGATGTGGGCGGCGTCGGCCTCGCGGCGTTTGGTCGCGGTCTCGTCGCGACCGGGGGCACGACGGTCAAGGAAGGCCTGAAGCCGCTCCTGGTCAACAGCGATGCCCGCCGGGATGCCATCGAGGGAGCAGCCGATGGCGGGGGAGTGCGACTGGCCGAAGATGCTTAAGTGCAAGACGTTGCCAAAGGTCGAGGACATGCTATTCCTCCTCGAGTGTGACCTTGCCGCCCAGCAGGCGGTAGTGGTCGAAGAAATCGGGATAGGACTTGTTGACGGCCTCGGCGCCGTGGATCACGACCTCGCCGGTGGCACGGCTCGCGGCGATGGTGGCCATCATGGCGATACGGTGGTCGTTGTGCGAATCGACCTCGCCGCCGGTAAAGGCGTCGACTCCCTTGATGATGAGGTCGTCGCCGGCAATGCGTATCTGCGCGCCCAGTGCGGTGAGCTCGCGGGTGGTCGTGGCCAGACGGTCGGATTCCTTGATGCGCAGGCGGGCGCAATCGCGGATGAACGTGCGGCCTTGCGCCAGCGATGCCACGGCAGAGATAACGGGCACGAGGTCGGGGATGTCGTGGGCGCTCATCTCAAAGCCGGCGAGCTTGTCGGACTGCACAGTGGCGGCGTTGGTGGAGCGCACGATGCGGGCGCCGAAGCGCGAGAGCGCGGCAAGCACGTTGCGATCACCCTGTGCAGAGCTCAGCGACACACCCTCGACGGTGATGGGGTCGGAGCCAATGGCGCCGGCGCACAGCCAAAAGGCGGCGTTGGACCAGTCGCCCTCGACAGCCACATTGCCGGGCGTGCGGTACGAGCCGCTGCTCACGCGGAAGTTCGTGACCTCGGGCTGGCCGTCCCTGGCGGGAATACGCTCGACGTTGACCTCGACGCCGAAGGCCTTCATGGCCTGGATCGTCAGGTTGATGTAGGGGCGGCTCTCAATAAGGCCGGTTACCTGCACGCAGGAGGGCTGGGCCAGCAGCGGAGCTGCCAACAGCAGGCCCGAGATGTACTGCGAGCTCACGTTGCCCGGAAGCACAAAGGTGCCCGGGCGCATGCGGCCGCTCGTCTTGAGCGGAAAACCGCCCAGACCCTGTAGGTCGCAGCCGGCGGCGATGATCTCGTCGGAAAGCGGGGAGAGTGGGCGTGCACCCAAGCGTCCCTGACCCACGAAGGTGGCATCCGCACCCAGCGCGCAGGCGACAGGCAGCATAAAGCGCAGCGTGGAGCCACTTTCACCGCAGTCGAGCGTGCCGCCGGCAAGGGCCTTGAGCAGGCCAAACTCAACACTCTTCATGGTGGGGTGGACCTGGAAGCCGTCCTCGACGGTCTCGATGCGGGCGCCCAGGGCCGTAAGGCAACGCACCGTAGCCTCGATGTCGGCGCAGGTGGTGTTGCAGGCGACGTGCGTCTCGCCGTTGGCAAGCGCGGCGCAGATGATCAGGCGATGCGCCATCGACTTGGACGCGATGGCGGGAACGGTGCCCTTGAGCGGGGACGGGGTGATGCGGGCTAGCATGCGGATGCGTCTCCCTTCTGGCCGAGGCCCTCGGCAATGAGTTCGTGGAAAGTGGAAAGCGGCGTGCGGTCGATGCTGCAGCGGCCAATGCCGTGCGGAATCACCAGGTCGATGGTGTCGCCCGCGCGCTTCTTGTCGTGGAGTGCCTCGGAAAAAACGGCATCGGCATCTAGGTCGCAGCGGGTCTTGAGGCCATGGCGGGCGCAGAGCTCCTCAATACGACCGGGCAGTGCAGCATCGCAGATGCCATGCATCGCCGCGGCGCGCGTGATGATGCCCATGCCGATCGACACGCAGTTGCCATGTCCCAGCTCAAAGTGCTCGCAGGCTTCGACGGCGTGCCCGGCGCTGTGTCCAAAGTTGAGCAGCTTGCGCTGGTTGGTTTCGCGCTCGTCGGCGACGACCACGGCGCGCTTGATGTCGATATTGCGGGCGATGATGAGCGCTACGCGGGCCACATCGCGGTTGAGCAGCTCCAGCGTGAGCGGGGTCTTCTCCAGCTCGGCGAAAAGCTCCGGGTCGGCGATCACGGCGTGCTTGACGACCTCGCCGCAGCCGTCGGCGAACTGCTCGGGCGTGAGGGTGGCAAGGCATCCAACATCGGCGATAACAACACTCGGCTGCCAAAAGGCACCGGCCAGGTTCTTGCCGGCAGCCAGGTCGATGGCCGTCTTGCCGCCGACCGACGAATCCACCATGGCGAGCAGGCTCGTCGGGATCTGCACAAACTTGCAGCCGCGCATGTAAGTGGCCGCCACAAAGCCGGCCACGTCGCCCACAACGCCACCGCCGAGCGCCACGATCACGTCAGAGCGCGAAAGCTCATACTCGGCCACAAACTCCAAAATGGCAACGTAGGTCTCGGCGCGCTTATGGGCCTCGCCGGCCTCGAAGGTGCAGATGCTCACCTCGTAGCCTGACGCCTCCAGGCTCTGCTTAACGGGCATCTGGTAGAGCGGGCCCACGTTGGTGTCCGTCACGATGACGGCGCGGGTGCCGCCGGCGGTGGTGCGGACGAGCGGACCTGCCTGCTCCAGCAAAAACGTGCCCACATGCACCTGGTAGGGGCGTGCGGTGTCGATATCGATGGTAATCGCCATAAGCTTCGGTCCTTTCGACCTGGCGTGATAGGTGGTCTAGTGGGAGGCCTCGTCGTCGAGTGCGCGCTTAATGCGGTCGCCCTCGGCAAGGAGATTCTCCAGATAGCGCTGGTCGCGGTCCTTGAGTGCACGGCTGTAGGCGCCAAGCGACTCGATCAGATGGTCGATCTCGAAGGCGAGCGCGTCGGCGTCGTCGATCATGAGCTCGGACCACATTTGCGGGTTGAGGTGCGCCACGCGGGTGAGATCGCGGTAGCTACCGGCCGAAAAGCCGTGGTGGACCTGGGCAGTGGGGCTCTTGACGTAGGCGTTGGATACCACGTGCGCAAGCTGGCTCGTGAAGGCGATGACGCGGTCGTGCTCGGCTGCGGTGGTCACGCTGAACTTGCCAAAGCCCAAGGGGCGTACCATCTCGCGCACCTGGCCCAAAAGTTCCAGCTTGAGCGCGTCGTCCACCGCGGGCGGCACGAGCACGAGCGGCGCGCCCTGGAACAGGTCGGCGCGGGAGTGCGCATAGCCCGAGTACTGCGTACCCGCCATGGGGTGCGCGCCCACAAAGTAAAAGCCGTGCTCGCGGGCAAGCTCAAAGGCGCGCTCGCACACGATGCCCTTGACGCCCACCGTGTCGATCACCACGGGGCCCATGATGGCCTCGGTGTCGGTGGCGTCGGCGAGCGCCTGGGCGTGCGCCTCGAGCCACTCGATGCAGGCTTCGGGGTAGCAAGCCAGGACGATGATGTCGCATTCGCCGAGTGTCTTGTCGTTGAGCTCGCCGGCAACGGTGCCCATGCTGGCGGCCGTCATGACATCGTCATCGGGGTCCCAGGCCAGCACGCGGACGCCCGCCTGCGCATAGCCGCGGGCAAAGCTGCCGCCGATGAGGCCCAGGCCCACGATGCCGGCGCACTTGGGGCCGCCCTGGTTGACGCGCGCGTTTCTCACCGTACCCATGGGTTACTCCATGGTCTCTTGGCAGACGACCTCGCGGATGGCTCGGATGCGGCGCATGGTGTCGTCGAACTGATCGGGGGTGAGGGCCTGGGCGCCGTCGGACCAGGCGCGGCTCGGCTCGTCGTGGACCTCGATCTCCAGGCCGTTGGCACCGCAGGCGGTCGCGGCGAGCGCCATGGGCTCAACGTAGCGGGTGTAGCCGGTGGCGTGGCTGGGGTCGGCGACAACGGGCAGGTGCGAAAGGTGGTGCAGCACCGGCACGGCGTTGAGGTCGAAGGTGTTGCGGGTGCGGGTCTCGAAGGTGCGGATGCCGCGCTCGCACAGGATGACGTTGTCGTTGCCCTCGCTCATGATGTACTCGGCGGCCATGAGCAGCTCGTCGATCGTGCCGGACATGCCGCGCTTGAGCAGGACCGGGGTCTTGGTCTTGCCGACCTCTTTGAGCAGAGGGAAGTTCTGGGCGTTGCGGGCGCCGATCTGCATGACGTCGATCTTCTTGTCCAGGAAGACCTGCACGTCGCGTGGGTCCATGATCTCGGTGACGATCGGCATATCGAGCTCGGCAGACGCCTCGCACAGCAGGTCCAGGCCGGCGGGGCCCATGCCCTGGTAGGCGTAGGGGGAGGTGCGGGGCTTGTAGGCGCCGCCGCGCAGCATCGTGGCGCCGGCGGCCTTCACGCGGCGGGCGATGCGGATGAGGTTCTCGCCCTCGACGGAGCACGGGCCGGCGATGACCTGGAACTGATCGCCGCCTACATGTACGCCGTGGCCACAGTCGATGACGGAGTCCTCGGGGTGGAACTTGCGGTTGGCGCGCTTGAACGGCTCGGAGACGCGCTGTACGCGCTCGACGACGTCCATGGACTCGAGCAGGAACGGGTCGATCTTGGTCGTATCGCCCACCAGGCCGATGATCGTCTCGTTCTCGCCGCGCGAGACATCGGTCTTCAGACCCTTTTTCTCAATCCAGCTGACGATATGGCTGACGGCCTCGTCGCTGGCGCTCTGCTTTAAAATTGCAATCATGGTGTGCCTCTCACCTCGATGGATAGCCCTTGCAAAAACGGCCCGCATCGCGAGCCGTGTATATATGGTGCATGAGAGTTTATACTATCTGACTCGCTTTTGCCTTCTAAAGTGGGCCGTTGCGCCGCGTCTTCCTCGGAATTGCAAAGCTTTTTCTTTTATTTTGATAGCCCGTGGTGCACTTGGGTATAATGCCAAACGTTGGCCCTATTAGCTCAGGGGATTAGAGCGTCTGCCTCCGGAGCAGAAGGCCGTTGGTTCGAATCCAACATGGGGCACCATCGAACGTAAGACCGTCCGAACCTCGCATGGTCCGGGCGGTTTTTCTTATACCGACGCGACGTGATGGGACGTGGTATGGCAGCAACGGATATCGAGCGCGGACTCTCGACCGCCGAGGTCGAGGAGCGCATCGCCGCCGGTAAGATCAACCGCAACATGGAGCTCAAGACCAAGTCGGTCAAAGAGCTCATCATCGAGAACCTCTGCACGCTGTTCAATTTGATCAACGTGATCTTGGCGTTCCTGGTCATTTTGACCGGTTCGTTTAAGAACCTGACGTTTCTGTTCGTGGTGTTTCTCAATACCGCTATTGGCGTCATTCAGTCCATGCGTTCCAAGAAGATGGTCGATAAGCTCACGCTGCTGACCTCCAAGAAGGCCATCGCGGTGCGCGACGGCGCCGAGGTGGAGCTCGACCTGGACCAGATCGTGCTCGATGACATCATCCGCCTGGGGCGCGGCGATCAGATTCCCGCTGACGCCGTGGTGGTTTCGGGCGAGGCGCTCGTGAACGAGAGCCTGCTGACGGGTGAGAGCGATCTTATTAAGAAACAGCCCGGTTCCGAGCTCATGAGCGGCAGCTTTATCGACTCGGGCCTGCTGCGCGCCCGCGTGATCCATGTCGGCGCCGACAACTACGTGGCCAAAATTAATAACGAGGCGAAGTACGTCAAAAAGGTCAATTCCGAGATCATGAACGCGCTTAACGCCATCGTGCGCTTTGCGAGCATCATCATGATCCCGCTCGGTTTGGCGTTGTTTGCCTCGAGCGTGAGCGAGCTGTGGGATGCCGCGGGAACCCCAGGCAATAGCGCGCTTTCGTGGTGCTTCTCTGAGCTGTTGGCTGGTCATGTGCCTTCGTCGGCGCTGCTGTCCACGGTGGGCGCCCTGCTGGGCATGATCCCGCAAGGCCTGGTGTTGCTGACCTCGTCGGTGCTCGCCATCGCCACGGTGCGTCTGGCCCGCCGCAAGGTACTCGCGCAGCAGCTCTACTGCATTGAGACGCTCGCGCGCGTCGACGTGCTGTGCCTGGACAAGACGGGCACCATCACGTCGGGCCGCATGGAGGTCGAGGGTACCTATCCGCTGCCGGTCGAGGGTATGGGTGCGGGGGAGGGCGACGCCGCCGTTCCCGTCGATACCACGGTGCTCGATTTTGCTCTGGCTAACGTGGCGCGTGCGACTTCGGCCGATGCCAACGAGACCTGTCAGGCGCTGCTCAACTATTACGCCGACCGTCCGGTCGAGGTGTCCGAGCCGCTGTCGGTCATTCCGTTCTCGTCTTCCAAAAAGTGGAGCGGCGCGTCGTTTGCACAGGGCTCATATGTGATGGGTGCGGCGCAGTTTGTGCTCTCTGATCGTGCGTTTGCCCAGGTCGAGAACCGTGTCGCCGAGCTTGCCGATACCTGCCGCGTGCTCGTGGTGGCGCGCGTTGACGGCTTTACGCCCGATGGCGATATGGTGGGCGAGGCCGAGCCCGTGGGCTTTGTGACCATACGCGACGAGATCCGTACCTCGGCGGCCGAGACCATCGGCTACTTTAACGAGCAGGGCGTGACTCTCAACGTGATCAGTGGCGACGACCCGCGTACGGTGTCGTCGATCGCGCGCGTGGTGGGCGTGCCGGGGGCGGACGCTTATGTGGACGCCACGACGCTCGATACGCCGGCCAAGCTCGATGCCGCAGTGGACCGCTACCATGTCTTTGGTCGTGTGACCCCGCAGCAGAAGCGCGAGCTCGTGCAGGCGCTCAAGCGCCGCGAGCACACCGTGGCCATGACAGGCGACGGCGTCAACGACGTGCTGGCGCTCAAGGAGGCCGACTGCTCCGTGGCCATGGCGGCAGGCTCCGATGCCGCGCGTAACGTGGCCGAGATCGTGCTCGTCGACAACGACTTTGCCTCGATGCCCGCCGTGGTGGCCGAGGGCCGTCGCTCCATCAACAACCTGCAGCGTTCGGCTTCGCTGTTCCTGACTAAGACGCTGTTCTCGATGGGCCTGGCGGCGCTGTGCATCGCGCTGCCGCCGTACCCTTTCGAGCCGATTCAGATGACGCTCATCAACTTCTTCTGCATTGGCGCGCCGGGCTTTGTGTTGGGCTTGGAGCCCAACAATGCTCGCGTGAAGGGGTCGTTCCTGACGAACGTGCTCAAGCGGGCACTGCCGGCGTCGATTGCGGTCATTTTGGCCGCGGCGCTCGATATCTTTGTGGCGCGCGTGTTTGGCTTTAGCCAGCTCACGCTGTCTACGATGTGCCTGCTTACGTCGTGCGCGGCGAGCGTCAGCCTGATCTGGCGCATCTCGCAGCCTCTCACGCCCTTACGTGTGGTGCTCTTCGTGTTTGTTGTCGCCGGCATCCTGGTGGGCGTTATCGGATTCCCGGAGCTGCTGTCTATTGCCAACCTGTCGATGGGCCAGATGGTAATCTTGGCTGTCATCGTGGTCTTTACCTGCTCGGTGTTCTTTAAGCTCGCCACGATGATGGATTCGCTCAAGCCGCGTCGTCGTCATGCCGCAACTGGTTTTGGCCGCGGTGTGCGCGTCCACCTGGGTCGCGGTGGCGGCAAGGTGAGCTCGACGGGTTCGACGGCCGAGCGTTTTGCCAAGCGCGTCGCCGCCGACATGGCGCAGCGCCGCGAAGATCGCACCGCTCGCGAGGCCGAGGCCCGCGCACTCGAGGGCGTGGCCCAGGCCCAGCCCAAGAAAAAGAAGGGTAGCGGAGCCAAGCGCTCTCGCGTAACCAAGTCCGCCCAAGGCATCAAAGTCTCGATGCCGAGCAAAAAGAAGAAGTAACTACGCGCCCTGGCGATGTTGAATTGGTGCCTTGCTCCTGTGGGGCCGTGGCGATGTTATGCTCTAACCTCGATTATTTGAATTGCTTCGAAAAGAGGATGCCGTGATCTGCCCGCATTGCCTTAAGACTATCGAGGACGGCGCCTCGTTCTGCCCCTACTGCAACGCCTATGTGGGTCCGGGCGATGGTCCCGAGCACACCGAGTTCGTGTTCTGTGAGGGCTGCGGTGCTCGTCTTTCTCCGCATGATCGTACGTGCCCCAAATGCGGACGCCCCGCTCCGGGTATCCTCTCCGAGGATGCGGCAGCATCCGACCTGGCAGCGGGCCGCACGGCGGGCTTTCCGCGCCTAACGCAAGAGCAGATCGATACCGAGGTGCCGCATGCGCCGGCCTCTGCCGCTGCGGTGCTTTCGGACGCCGCCGACCCCAATGAGACCTGCGTGCTGCCAGCTTTCGATAAGGATTTCGGTATCCCCAAGGTCGATATTCCCACGCCCGTTTCCCTGCATGACGATGCTCAAAAACCCAAGCGCAAGGTGCACCCCGACGAGGACGCCTATCACAAGCATAAGCGTCATATTCCCAAGCCGCTCATTATCATCGCGGTCCTTGCCGTCGTGTGCGGTGGTGCCTATTGGTTCGTGACGACCGATCCCATGGGTGTTATGCCTGGCTTCTACGACCAGTTTGGCCAAGCTGCACAAACCACCTTCCCCACGCGTCAAAAGGGCGAGGCGACTGAGGACGATACCAAGCAGGGCGATTCTGCCGAGGTGGTTCAGGAAGAAACCGTGCTCACCGATGATCAGCTCTATACCAGGCTCGACGGTCTGTATCAGACCATCGTGTCCTACGCTGACGAGGACCAGATCGGCGAGGTCATCGATTCCTTTAACAACGGTTATCTCCGAACGCCGCTGTCCACCCGTCAGGAGCTGTCGCAGAGTGCCTACGCCCTGCGCGACCAGATCAAAAAGACGCAAGATGAGCTCAACAACCTGAAAGTACAGGACGATACGGTCTATGCGGATGACATCGCCCACTTAAAGCAGCTTGCCGAGTGGATGTATGAGCGCGTCGACGTGATCTGCCAGAGCTGGGATATCTCGCTGGCCATTCCCGATGGCGAGTCGATGAGTTCCCACCAAAGCGAGATCCTGGCGCCCATCGCGCAGGGCGGCAACAGCGCGCTGAACCAGTACGATGCCAATGTGGGTTCCTGGAAGCCGCAGCAGCGTTCCTAAAATTAGTTCGCCATAGTCGGCATAACCTACGTGCGCAATTGATGTAAACCCGTGCTTATTGCTACAATTCGTACAAATATGCTTTAAACGCACGAGGAAGGAACCACATGTTTGGTTTTAAGAAAGAGCTCTACACGCCCGAGTATCAGCTTGCCGGCGACGAGTGCGCCGTAATCGAGACGTCGAAGGGTACCATCAAGGTCAAGTTTGACGGCGAGGGCGCTCCCATTCATGTCGCGAACTTCTGCGAGCTTTCCACGATGGGTTTCTATGATGGCCTTAAGTTCCATCGCTATGTGCCCGGTTTTGTTATCCAAGGTGGCGACCCCAATACCCGCGACATGTCCGGCGCCGACGTCGCTGCCGGCCTTGAGGGCCCCGACGGCATGCCCGGTACCGGTGGCCCCGGCTACTGCATCAAGGGCGAGTTTGCCACTAATCCGCGCAACAGCCATGTCGATGGCGCCCTTGCCATGGCACGCTCCATGGACCCCGATTCCGCGGGTTCGCAGTTCTACTTCTGCCTGGGTGCCCAGCATAACCTCGATTCCGGTTACACCGTCTTTGGCACCACGGTCGAGGGTCTCGATGTGATTTCGCAGCTGCGTGCCGGCGACGAGATCGTCCATGTCGAGATCGTTCACGAGTAAAGGGGGCTTCCTTGAATAGCCAGCTGATCCAACAGGGCCGCGCCGCTTACCGCGCGGGTGATTTTTCCGCTGCAGCCCAGATGCTTGGGGCGGCAAAGACTCCCGATGAGATTATGGGCGAGGCCGATCACCTTCGTGGCAACGCCTTGATGCACCTGGGCATGTATGCCGAGGCCGCCGAGGCCTATGCCGCCGCCCTCAACGACGGCACCTACGGCAAGCGCGGCGCGCTGCTCACCAACCGCGGCAAGGCGCTTGCCGCCGTGGGCGACTACACGACGGCCGCTCAGGCGTTCTCTGCTGCTACGCAGGATGCTTCCTATGCCACGCCGTTCAAGGCCTATCTGGGCCTGGGCAATGCGCTGTTCCAGTCGGGCGACTATGCCAACGCGGGAACCGCCTTCCGTCAGGCTGCCATCGACGGCGCCAATCCGGCTCCTGCCGCCGCACTCGGCGAGCTCGGTCGTTGCTTCATTAAGCTCGGCCGTCCGGCGGATGCCGTGGAGACCTACCGCACGGCTATCGACTTTGCCGGCCCCCGCGACGACACGCGTGCGCTCAACGCCGGCATGGGTCAGGCGCTTTCTGCCGCCGGCCGTCCCTCCGACGCACTCGATGCCTTTAACGCCGCTACTGCCGATGGCATCTACCAGCTCACCTCCGAGCAGGCCGATGAGCTTGCCCGCGTGCACGATTCGCTTGCCGCGCTGTCTGCCCAGACGGCTATGGCCACGGCTCCGGCGCCCGCGATGGACGCTCCTGCCGTCGATCCTCTCGATCCTACGGGCGCGACCGGTCAGTTTATGCCCGATCCCTCGGACACCGGCTTCTTTACGCTGTCCGAGTCCGAGATGGTCCAGCAGGACCGTCAGGATCGTAAGCAGGCCAAGGTCCGTCGTCGCCATCGCCACACGGGTCTCAAAGTCTTCATCGTGCTGCTTCTGCTCATTTTGATCGCCGCGGGCGGTCTGGGCTTTGCCTACACGCGCGGCTTTGGCTTCCCGTCTCAGGAGTCTGTCGTTACCGATCTGTTCCAGGCTGCCGGCGACGGTGACACCGCAAAGGCCGAGTCTTGTCTGGCCTCGAGCCTGTCCGAGGACGCTAAGTCGATGATCATCTCCTCGATTCCGCAGGGTGCTACCGTGTCCGTCGAGGGCATGGATCAGTCCATGACCGAGACGACCGCTAAGGTGAAGGCATCGCTGTCCAAGGGCGGCGAGCAGGAGTACACCGTCAAATTCGTGCGCTCCGACAACCATATCGGCTGGGCCGTTTCTTCGCTTGATATGGATTTCTCGGCTGCTGACAACCAGTAGTGACCTTATGGGATTTAGCTTTGCCCGGCGCTTCACCGCAAGTGAGGTGCCGGGCTTGCGCTAGTATGATGAGCTAGTAGTTTTCCAGCAATCATCCAACACATCAGGAGTTGCGTTGTTTTCTTTGATGGATATGTTCTTCGGTAGCTATGCGGGCGATCTTGCCATCGACCTCGGCACCGCAAATACGCTTGTCTCCGTGCGCGGCAAGGGCATCGTCATTCGCGAGCCCTCCGTTGTCGCCATCGACAAGAACGACGAGCGCATCCTGGCGGTCGGTATCGAGGCAAAGCGCATGCTCGGCCGTACGCCCGGCAACATCGTGGCCGTTCGTCCCCTGAAGGACGGCGTCATCGCCGACTTCGATGTTACCGAGGCCATGCTTCGCTACTTTATCGACAAGGCGTCCGAGAAGCGCTATCCGTGGACTCCGCGTCCGCGTGTTGTCGTCTGCGTTCCCTCCGGTGTCACGTCGGTCGAGAAGCGCGCTGTCTTTGAGGCCACGATCCAGGCCGGTGCCCGCCAGGCCTATCTGATCGAAGAGCCTATGGCAGCTGCTATCGGCGCCGACCTGCCCGTCGAGGAACCCACCGGCTCCATGGTCATCGACATCGGTGGCGGTACCACCGAGGTTGCCGTTATCGCTATGGGCGGCATCGTCGTCTCGCAGTCCATTCGTATTGCCGGCGACGAGTTCGACCAGGCCATCCTCACGCACGTTCGTGATGCCTACAACCTGGCCATCGGCGAGCGTACGGCAGAGGACATCAAGATCAAGGTCGGCTCCGCCGTGCCGCTCAAGGATGAGCTCGACGTCGAGGTCAACGGTCGCGACGTGATCACCGGTCTGCCCAAGACCGTGCGCATCGAGAGCGAGGAGATTCGTCGCGCACTCAACAAGCCGCTCGACGAGATGGCCAAGGCCGTCAAGGACGCACTCGACGCTACGCCTCCCGATCTTGCCTCGGACCTTATGTACTACGGCATTTTGCTGACCGGTGGCGGCGCGCTGCTGCGCGGGCTCGACGTGCGCCTGCGCGATGAGACCGGTGTTTCGGTCAACGTCAGCCCCACGGCGCTCGATAACGTCGTTAACGGCTGTGCCCGCGTGCTCGAGGCCAATGCGTTTGATGGCGGCTTCGTCCAGACCAATGCTTAATTTCCAAAAGGTGGATTCCATTTGGCACGATCTTCGGGTTTCTCCACAAATCTGAATACCAAGCGACAATCAACGGGTATGCGCCCGTTGATTGTTTTCAGCCTGATTTCGGTGTTGCTGCTCACGTTTTACATCCGCGAGGGCGAGGCAGGACCGATTCATGCCGTGCGCTCGGGCGTGACGACGATTACCTCGCCGGTGCGCTTTGTGGGCTCGGCTGTGGCGGCTCCCTTCAATGCGATCGGTAACGTGTTCTCTAACCTTACGGCGTCGCAGGACACGCTTGACGAGCTTAAGAAGCAAAACGAGGAACTGACCTCTAAGGTTGCCGAGCTCTCCGAGGCTCAAAAGACCGCCGAGCGACTGGAGGGGCTGGTCGGCCTGCAGTCGACCTACAACCTCAAATCAACCGCAGCTCGTATCGTCGGCGCTTCGGGCGATGCCTGGACCTCGACCGTCACCATCGATAAGGGTTCTGCCGACGGTCTTACCATCAACATGCCTGTGACGAGTTCTGCCGGTGTCATAGGCCAGATTATCGAGGTCTCGGCCAAGACGTCCACCGTGCGCCTGATTGGCGACGAGAACTCGGGCGTGTCCGCTATGGTGCAGGACACGCGCGCCCAGGGCATGCTGCAGGGTCAGGCTGACGGCACGCTGCGTCTTGAGTACGTGAGCGTCGACTCCGACGTTAAGGTTGGCGACATCATCGTGACCTCGGGCATTGGCGGTGTGTTCCCCAAGGGTCTACCGCTCGGCACCGTCTCGTCTGTTGAGAAATCGGCTAACGACGTGTACTACACCATTGTGGTGCGCGCCCAGACGACGGCCGAGAACAACGAGGAAGTGCTGGTCATCACCTCGCTGACCGACGAACAGTCGGCCTCGGATGAGGACGTGAACACGGCCAACAGCACGCCGCAGGGAACGTCGCGCGATGCTGCGACCAAGACGAAGGACGAGAGCCCGGATGACGGTTCCGACACGTCCGAGACGACCGATTCCGGCTCGAGCGAGTAGGGGGCATGTCCATGGATCTACACGAGCAGGGGATGAGCTCCCGTACGTTTGTAATCGCCGCCATCGTGTGCGTGCTGCTGCAGGCAGGCCTGGCACCGCAGATCTCCATTGCGGGCGGTCGCGTCAACTTTATGATTATCCTGGTGTGCATAAGCGTGTTCTCGGGCGACCCGACCCGTGCCGTCGTGTGCGGTTTTTGCAGCGGCTTGTTCTATGACCTTTCCGCTGCCGTGCCGGTGGGCGTTATGTCGCTCCTGCTGACCGTGGGTTCTTTTGCCCTGGTGCATAGCGCCGCCGGTCAGACGGGCGGTACCCCGAGTGCGCGCGGCATCACGGTGGGTGCCTTCGCGCTCGTCATTAATGTGATCTACAGCATCATCTTGCTGTTTATGGGTTTGGAGACGAGCTTTGTCGTGGCGATCTTCGGCCATGCGCTGCCGTCTTCGATCCTGACGGGTTTGGTTGCCATTCCGTTTTTGATGTCCGGCGTCGTGCCGCAGTCCGGTTATGGATTCTCCGCACGTGGCGGACGCCAGACGGGCATGCGCTTTAAGCCCAAGACCCGTAAGCTCAAATAGGGGAGGCTCGTAGATGTCTTCCCAGATGACGGTTATTATCGCCGGTATCGTGCTGGTTGTGGCCATCGTGGTCGCGCTGGTCATCATGCGTCGCGGCGATTCCCGTTTTACCTACGATACGCAGCATGGAACGGCCCCGCGCGCCACCGAGGGCGAGGGCAATACCGCGGCGACCGCCTTTAAGGGCCGCTTCTCCATCCTCACCACGGGTGTGGGCGCGATGTTCGCGGCGCTTGCCGTCAAGCTGTGGGGCATGCAGATGGTCTCGTCGGACTATTACGAAAAGCAGGCTAATAGCAATCAGACGCGCACCGTTACCACACCCGCTGTGCGCGGCCGCATCCTCGACCGCAATGGCGTGGCACTTGTCCAGAACCGTCCCTCACTTGCTGTCGTGGCCTACCGCGACCTTGCCGAGGATGAGGTTCTGGTTCGCCATCTTGCCAACGTGCTCGGTATGCCCTACGTGGCGGTTCTGCGCAATATTCAGGACAATTCCGAGGGCGCCCAGAGCCTGCATACCATTGCGACGGACGTCCGTCGTTCCACGGTTGCCTATATCAAGGAGCACGCAGGCGAGTTCCCGGGCGTCAAGATTGCCGAGCGTACCGAGCGCCAGTACCCGTACGGCGAGACGGCCTGTCACATTTTGGGCTATACCGGCACCATTACCTCCGAGCAGCTCGAGGCCCAGAATAAGAAAACCTCTGGCGATGATGATGCTTCTGCTGGCAAGATTACGTACCAGTCGGGCGATATCGTGGGCCAGGCGGGTGTTGAGAGCTACTACGAAAACCTGCTGCAGGGTATTCGTGGCGAGCAGACCGTCAAGGTCGATGCCTCGGGCAATGTGACCGGTCAGGCCGGCGCCGTGCCCGCCAAGGCCGGCTCCGACATTAAGCTCACGCTCGACCTTAAGATCCAACAGGCCTGTGAGACGGCGCTGGCGAGCGCCATCGAGCTTGCCAAGACCACCGGCTACAGCAATGCCGGCAACGGCGCTGTGGTGTGCCTCGATCCCAACAATGGTGAGATCCTGGGCATGGCGAGCGAGCCCAAGTTCGATCCGTCCGTCTTTATCGGCGGCGTCTCAAATGACGTGTGGACCGAGCTCAATGATGACAAGGGTTCGCACCCGCTGCTCAACCGCGCCATTAGCGGACAGTACATGTCGGCCTCGACCATCAAGCCGCTCTCGGCACTGGCCGGTCTTGAGTTTGGAACCTACACTTCAACGCAGACAACCAACTGCACGGGCTATTGGACGGGCTTGGGCAAGGCTTGGGGCAAGCGCTGCTGGCTGACGTCTGGACACGGCACCATGACGCTGCAGTCGGGTATTGCCAACTCGTGCGACCCCGTCTTCTACGATATGGGCAAGGCGTTCTTTTATGACGAGCAACATTCCGAGGGCCTGCAGGAGGTCTTTCGTCGCTGGGGCCTAGGCAAGACCTGCGGTATCGATTTGCCGAGTGAGGGCGCGGGCCGTATTCCCGATGCCGAGTGGAAAGAGTCGTACTTTACCGACGCCTCTGCCGAGGACCGCAAGTGGAATGCCGGCGATATGACCAACATTGCCATCGGCCAGGGCGACATTTTGGTGACGCCTTTGCAGATGGCATGCGCCTACATGGGCCTTGCCAACGGCGGTAAGCAGTACGTGCCTCACGTGTTTTTGTCTGCCGTGTCGCGCGATGGCGACGGCGATGCCTATAAGTACAACGGCAAAGGCAAGAAGAAGCGCCTGGAGGCCAAGATCAACAGCGATTCGGATTTGGCTCTTGTTCGCAACGGCATGCACGACGTGATTTACACGGCATCGACGTCCCTGGCGGCTCACTTTGGCACCCTGACGCCGCAGGTATACGGCAAGTCGGGCACGGGCGAGAAAAGCGGCGAGGACGAATACGCGTGGTTCTGCGCCTATGCGCCGGCCGATGATCCCAAGTATGTCATCGCTACTGTCCTGGAGCAGGGCGGCGGTGGCTCAGATACCGCGATGCATGTCGTGCGCGACGTGCTCGGCGCGATTTATGACGAGCCCGATACCTCTTCGGCCTCGGGCGATTCTTCGGTTCGATAGGAGGTTGCGATGGATTTTTCTCCGGCGGATCTGTTCCGTTCAACCAAGACCGGCTCTCGCAGCAGCCTGGACCGCGTCAACAAGCAACTTTCGGCCTCGCGCGGTACGTTTCGCCAAAAGGTGCATATCGGTGTGCTGCTGGCTACCGTCGCGCTCGTTGCCTATGGCGCCATCATTATTTGGTCGGCGTCACAGTTTAAGGCCGACGCCTCATTCTCGCGCCACCTGCTGGGCATTGGCATTGGCGCGGTGCTTGCGGTGCTCGTCTGGCGTACCGATCTGCGCGGCATCTCTAACTTCTCGACGGCGCTGCTCGTCATTGACCTTATTGTGATCTTCTCGCCCAAGATTCCGGGCCTGTCCTATACGGGCGGTCTGGGCATGACGGGCTGGATCAAGATTCCCGGTATCGGCTTGACATTCCAGCCGGTTGAGCTTGCCAAGCTCATCACCATCTTCTTTATCGCCACGCTTGGCTCGCAGTATAACGGCCGCATCGATACCGTTCGCGACTACGTCAAGCTCTGCGGCATGCTGTCCATTCCGTTTTTGGCCGTCGTCGCCATGGGCGACCTGGGCTCGGGCCTGGTCGTGCTGGTCTCGGGCGCCATCGTCATCTGCATGAGCGGTGCACGCCGCGAATGGGTGCTGTCGACCCTGGCCCTGCTCGTGGGCCTGGTGGCCCTCGTCCTGGCGCTCGATTCGGTCTTTGATTCGTTGCTCGGCCACGATGTGCTCATCAAGCAGTATCAGATGAACCGTCTGACGGTCTTTATCGACCCCGATAATGCCGATTCGGACGATGCCTACAACCTGCAGCAGTCGCTTATCGCCGTTGGCTCGGGCGGCTTCTTTGGTAAGGGTTTGGGCCATGCGACGCAGTCGGCCGGCGGCTTTCTGCCCGAGTTCCACACCGACTTCGTCTTCGCCTTCCTGTCCGAGACCTTTGGCTTTTGCGGTTCCTTTTTGCTCCTGTGCCTCTACGTGCTGCTGATCTTTTCGACGATTCGCGTCGCCTTTAAGTGTGAGTCGCTGTTCTTGCGCCTATCGTGTGTGGGCATCGTTGGCATGTGGGCGTTCCAGACCTTCGAAAACATCGGCATGTGCATCGGCATGATGCCGATTACCGGTATTCCGCTACCGTTTATTAGCTTCGGTTCGTCTTCGATGATGATTCAGCTGCTGACGGTGGGTATCGTACAATCCATATGGCGGCATCGTTCGGGCGCCGCGTAACCGCTGGAGGGGTTTGCTATGAAAATTCCCGTAGATAAGCTGACCCGCGCTTTTAAGATGGGCGCGTCCGTTAAGAAGGATTCCGATACGCCGGTGCGCGTCTCGGTCTATTTGGATTCGTCCGCCTCGCGCTTTCTGGCCGAGACGGTGCGTGACGCCTTTGTACCGCAGACGACCTCGGGCATTGTGCGCGTCGAGCGTCTGGGGGAGGAGCGAATTGCTCCAAAGACCGATACCGATGTGGTGCTGGTGCTCTCGTGCGGCTCCGACCGCTTGGAGAGTGCCGTGCAGGAGCTCGTGATCGCCGGCGCCCCCGTGTGCGTGCTTGCCGAGTCTGCTGTGGAGGTGCCGTTTATCGAGGAGTCCACGCCTGTGCTCGGCGTGGTAGCGGCAACCGATAAGACGTATCTGCTCGAGACGCTTGCCCGCTGGATTCTCGATCGCACCGAAAAGGAAACGGCTTTTGCGGCGAACTTTGCCTTCATGCGCATCGCGGCGGCCAATCGTATCATCACCTCGTGCGCGCTCACCAATATGGCGACCGGTGCGCTGGTGTTTTTGCCGGGCGCCGATTATCCCGTTATGGCGCTGGCGCAGGTGGGCATGCTCTTTGAGCTCGCTGCCGTCTTTGGACGCGGCATTAAGCCTGAGCGCGGCTACGAGGTCGCGGGCGTGCTTGTCGGCGGTCTTGTGATCCGCGCGGTCACCCGCGCGCTCGTCAAGCAGACGCCGCATATTGGGTTTGCCGTCAAGGCGCTCACTGCTGCCGCGGGCACCTATGGCATGGGCCGTGCGCTCGTTTCGCTCTACGAGCGCGATGTCGACTACAGCCGTGCCAACGAGGTGGTCACTGCCACGTTCTCCCGCGTTCGCGATCTGGTGACCACGGTCGCGGGCGCTACCCGTCCTATGGCGTCCTACCAAGACGCGTCCGATCTCGCTGCTTAGGGGTTTTCCGTTGCGCGTTCCGTATCAAGACTGTTTTCATTTAATTGAGCCGCTGCTCGCCAAGGTCGAAAAGCCGAGTCGCTATATCGATCACGAGTGGGGCACGCTTTCCAAGGCCGATGCCGACTACCGTTGCTGCCTGATCTACCCGGATGTGTACGAGGTTGGTCTGCCCAACCAGGGTATCGCCATCCTCTACAACATCCTTAACCAGGCCGAGGGCATCTCCTGCGAGCGTGGCTATGTGCCGTGGCCCGATATGGGTGACGCTATGCGCGAGGCAGGCATTCCGCTGCTCTCGCTCGAGGGTGCAGCGCCGGTCGCTTCGTTTGATATCGTCGGCCTGCATGTGCCGCACGAGATGGCGGTGACGAACTTCCTTGAGGCACTCGATCTCGCTGGCATTCCGCTGTTAGCGGCCGACCGAGGTGAAGACGACCCCATCATCATCGCCGGCGGCCCCTCGGTGTACAACCCCGAGCCGTACGCGGCCTTCTTCGATGCCATCCTCATCGGCGAGGGCGAGGAATCGCTGCTCGAGACCTGCCAGCTGCATCGCCGCCTGCGCGACGAAGGAGTCCCGCGCGCGCAGATTGTTGAGCAGCTTGCATCCATTGCCGGCAACTACGTGCCGTCGCTCTATGAGGTTCGTCACGACGAGCCCTGCTCGCCGCACGGCTACACCGTGCCGCGCGAGGGCAAGGATGCGCCGACCGTGGTCTACAAACGCGTCGTCGAGGATTTCGGCGCCACGAATCCGCTGTCGCAGTCGTGCGTGCCCTATGCGCAGCTGGTTCACGACCGCCTGTCTATCGAGATTCTGCGCGGCTGCGCTCGCGGCTGTCGTTTTTGCCAGGCCGGCATGACGTATCGCCCGGTGCGTGAGCGTTCGGCCGACCAGATCGTCTCGTCGGTGATTCAGGGTCTGGAAAAGACCGGCTATGACGAGGTGTCGCTGACCTCGCTCTCCACGACCGACCACTCCTGCATTCGTGACGTGCTTGACAGGCTCAACCGTCGCCTGGAAGATACGGGTATTCGCGTGTCTATTCCGTCGCAGCGCTTGGATTCGTTTGGCGTGGATATGGCCGAGTCGGTCGCCGGCGAAAAGAAGGGCGGCCTGACGTTCGCGCCCGAGGCCGGCAGCCAGCGCATGCGCGACATCATTAACAAGAACGTGACCGAGGAGGACCTGGACCGTGCGGCCAAGGCGGCCTTCGAGGCCGGCTGGAACCGCATGAAGCTCTACTTTATGATGGGCCTTCCCGGCGAGCGCGACGAGGACATCGTGGCCATCGCCAATCTGGCCGATCACGTGCTGGAGCTCGGTCGTTCCGTGGTGCCCAAGGCTCGTCGCGGCTCGATCTCGGTGTCGATCTCGGTTTCGGTCTTTATCCCCAAGGCTGCCACGCCGTTCCAGTGGTGCCCGCAGCTCGACTACGACGACGTCAAGCGTCGCCAGAAGCTGCTCATCACGAGCGTTCGCAACCGTGCCGTCCGCGTTCATTACCACGATGCCGAGACCTCGCTCATCGAGGCCGCGCTGTCCCGCGCCGGTCGTGACATGACGCCCGTCATCATCGACGCTTGGCGCTCGGGCTCTCGCTTTGACGCCTGGGTAGAGCATTTCTCGCTCGATAACTGGAAGGAGGCTGCTGCCAAAAACGGCATCGACCTCAATGAGCTCGTGCACCTGCCCTACGAGTTGGACTGGCGCCTGCCGTGGGAGCATGTGAGCCCCGGCTGCACGCGTGGCTTCCTCGAGCGCGAGTACCGTCGCTCGCTCGAGGGTGTCACGACTCCCGACTGCACCCGCACGTCGTGCACCGGCTGCGGAATCTGCCCCACGCTCCACGTCAAGAATGTATTGATGGGTGATCGCGCATGAGTGAGCGCCTGACCGACAACCCCACGCTCTTTAGGCTTCGTGTTCGCTATGGCAAGCGCGATCGCCTTAAGTACCTGGGCCATCTCGAAGTAATCCATACCATTGAGCGCATCGTGCGCCGTGCGGGACTTCCCTATGCCGTCACGCAGGGCTTCTCTCCGCACATGCGCGTGGGCTTCTCTTCGGCGCTACCGGTGGGTACGTCGTCGACCTGCGAGTGGTATGACCTGTTTATGACCGAGTTCGTGGCGCTCGACGAGGCGTTTGGGCGCCTGGCTGCGGCGTCACCGGCCGATCTGGCGCCCATCGAGGCGGCGTATATCGACGTGCGCACGCCGGCGTTGACGGCGCAGCTCACGCGTCTGTCGTATCGCATCGACCTGCACTTGGATCCCGAGGCGCCCGTAAGCGCCGACGAGGTGCGTCGTGCGATCGACACGCTGCGCGCCGACCATGGCATCGACTACGCGCGCGGCAAAAAGAGCAAGCGCTTGGATTTGGATCACACGCTCGTGGGCTATGAGCTCACGGCTGGGGAGCGTCCGGACCATCTGGTGCTCATGCTCGACACCCATGCCGACAACGAGGGCTCCATGCGTCCGGAAATTTTGCTTTCCGCTGCTGATGTTTTGTTGCAGGGCTTGACCCCGGGCGTGGATGCACCTATTGTTTCCACCGGTATGCAAGACCTCGTGACCATCTGCTCCTACGATGTCGAGCGTCAGAATCAAGCATGCGAGGACGACGAGGGCCGACTCGTCAGCCCCATACCTGTGCGAACTTGTGGATTTGCTCCACATACTCGTTGACGGGGGTATTTTCGCCTGCTACTATATTCGGCTGTTGCACTAACTGATGCATGAAGGGCAAGTAAACATGTACGCAATCGTTAACACGGGCGGCAAGCAGTACAAGGTCGCCACCGACGATGTCATCACCGTCGAGAAGATCGAGGGCAATGAGGGCGACAAGGTCACCCTGCCGGTCATCTTCCTCAACGATGGTAAGAAGATCGTCACCGATCCCGACAAGCTGGCCAAGGCCAAGGTTACCGCTCAGATCGTTGAGCAGTTCAAGGGCGAGAAGCAGCTGGTCTTCAAGTTCCACAAGCGTAAGCGCTATCGTCGTCTGAAGGGTCACCGTCAGCAGCTCACCAAGCTGAAGATCGTGAAGGTCCAGGCTACGTCCCGCGCCAAGAAGGCTGTCAAGGCAGAGGCCGAGGCTGTTGCCGAGGCTCCCGTCGCCGAGTAGATTACACTCGTAACGAAAGAGTAGGTATACACAATGGCACACAAAAAAGGACTCGGTTCCTCCCGTAATGGCCGTGACTCCCGCGGTCAGCGCCTTGGCACGAAGCGCTATGCCGGCCAGACGGTAACCACGGGCACGATTCTCGTCCGTCAGCACGGCACTCACATCCACCCGGGTGAGAACGTTGGCCGTGGCAAGGACGATACGCTGTTCGCGCTGGTCGACGGTACCGTTGAGTTCCACAAGGGTATCAAGCACAGGGTCAGCGTACGCCCGCTCGCGAACGCGTAATTCACCCTTCATAGAGCACATATGTGGGAGGCACTTGAGTTTTAGGATTCAAGGGTCTCCCTCTTTTTGTAGGAGGCGATTCTGTTGTCACAGTTCACCGATATCAGCCGCATTAACGTGTGCGGCGGCGACGGCGGAGCCGGATGCATGTCGTTTAGGCGCGAGGCATTTGTCCCCAAGGGCGGCCCCGATGGCGGCGACGGCGGTCGTGGCGGCAATGTCGTCATCCAGGCTGATGCTCAGCTGTCTTCGCTGATCGATTACCGCTTTAAGCATCACTTCCGCGCCGAACGCGGCACGCACGGGCAGGGTGCCCGTCGTAACGGCAAGAGCGGCGAGGACCTGATCCTGAAGGTTCCCATGGGCACCGTGGTGCGCGAGCTCGACCCCGAGACGCAGACCCCGATGTTCGAGATTGCTGACCTGGTGCACGATGGCGAGCGCGTTGTCGTGGCGCCCGGCGGTGCCGGTGGCCTGGGCAACACGCACTTTGTGACGTCGGTGCGCCGCGCGCCCGCGTTCGCTCAGCTGGGCGAACCGGCCGAGGAGCACTGGATTGAGCTTGAGATGAAGCTTATGGCCGATGCCGCACTCGTGGGCTTCCCCTCGGTGGGCAAGTCCTCGCTTATCGCGCGCATGAGTGCCGCCCGTCCCAAGATCGCCGACTATCCGTTTACAACGCTCGTGCCGAACCTCGGCATGGTGCGTGCCGGTGAGTATTCTTACGTCGTTGCCGACGTTCCTGGTTTGATCGAGGGCGCGAGCGAGGGCAAGGGCCTAGGCCACCAGTTCCTGCGCCACATTGAGCGTACGGCCCTGATCATGCATGTCGTCGACATGACGGGCGGTTTTGAGGATCGCGACCCGGTTGAGGATTACCGCATCATCAACCGTGAGCTCGAGCAGTATGGCGCAGAGCTCTCGGAGCGCCCGCAAATCGTTGTCGCCAACAAGTGCGATGCGCCGGGCACGGCCGACAAGATTGCCGACCTCAAGCGCGCCGCGCTCGACGATGGACATATGTTCTTTGCCGTGTCCGCCGTGACGGGCGCCGGGCTCAATACGCTGATGCTTGCCGTGGGCGAGCAGGTGGCTAAGCTTCGCGCCGAGCTGGCGGTTTCCGATGAGCCGGTCGATCTTCGCGACGAGGAGTGGGAGCGCCGCCGTCTGCAGCGCGAGAAGCGGTTCCGCATTGTCCAGGAGGAGCCCGGTGCCTTCCGTGTGGTTGGTCGTGCCATCGAGCGCATGGTCATCCAGACCGACTGGGAAAACGAGGAAGCCGTCATTTACCTGCAGCATAAGTTTGCACGTATGGGTGTTGACGACGCGCTCGAGAAGGCCGGTTGCCGTGCGGGCGACGAGGTCCGCATTTGCCAGCGTGCCTTTGACTTTGAGGGCGCTGAGGACTTCTCGGAGTACGAGGAGCTCGAGGACGCTGGCGAGGACGTTGCCGTTGAGGCCATTGACGTGGCCGATGCTGCGGATGAGGGCGTCGAGGTTGTCGATGCGGCGGATGCCGCGGACGATGCCGAGACCTCGGAGGGCGAGTAAGCCATGTCGCTGCGCGGTGGAATCGGTTTGCCCGAGCTGCCCATAAAAGAGGGCAAGGAGTTTCGGCTTGGCATTATGGGCGGCACATTCGACCCGATTCATTACGGGCACCTGGTGACTGCCGAGCAGGCGCGCGAGTCGCTCGACTTGGACGCTGTGCTCTTTATGCCGGCGGGCTCTCCCGCCTTTAAGCTTGACAAGCCGGTTACGCCTGCCGAGGACCGTTATGCCATGACGGTCCTCGCCACCGCCGCGAACCCGGCCTTTTTGGCGAGCCGGTTCGAGATTGACCGTCCGGGTGTAACCTATACGGCCGATACGCTTCATGCCCTTCGCGATTTTTACCCGCCGCAGGTAAAGCTCTACTTTATTACGGGCGCCGATGCGATTATCGATATTGTGACCTGGCATGATGCCGAACGAATCGCTGAGCTTGCTACCTTTATTGCGGCGACGCGACCGGGCTTTGATATCGATACGGCGCGTGCCCGAATCAAAGAGTCGGGGCTGCCGTTCGACGTGCGCTATATTCAGATTCCGGCGCTGGCGATCAGCTCGACGAACATTCGTAAGCGAGTTGCCCGCGGCATGAGCGTGCGCTATCTTACGAGCGAGTCCGTGCTCGGCTACATTCGCAAGCGCAGGCTATATGCCGATTTGGGCCAAGAAGATTTTGAGTGATGGGGGCTACGTTGTCGGTAGAGGATCAGTTTGAGGGCGATGAGCGCGCGCTGCTCAAGCGCATTCAAGAGCTGCTCGATGTTCGCATGAAAGATAAGCGCAAGCGCTATGTGCATTCGCTGGGTGTTGCCGAGACCGCACTTCATCTGGCCGAGGTCTACGGCGTTGACCGCTTTGATGCGGCTGCCGCCGGCTTAATTCACGACTGGGACAAGGTTCTTTCCGATGACGAGCTCGTGGCCCGCGCGCTTCACTATGGCATCAAGGTTGCCGGCTCTCCTTCCGCCGCGACGCCGCTTTTGCATGGCCCTGTTGCCGCCTATGAGCTTCCGCAGCTTTTTCCCGAGCTGTCACCGGCCGTTTTCCAGGCTGTCGACCGTCACACCGTGGGTGCCTGCGACATGACGCCGCTCGATATGGTGGTCTTTGTGGCAGATGCCATCGAGCCCAACCGTCACGGCGACTATGCCCATGCGCTGCGCAAGATGGTGGGGAAGTCCTCGCTCGATGAGTTGTTCTTCTCCTGTTTTGCGCAGGGTCTGGTCTTTGTGATCCAGTCCGGGCGCTATCTTTATCCCACGGCTATTACGATTTACAACCATTACGCCCAGCTGCGCTAGCTCGGGTGTGTCTAGAAAGAGGTATTCCATGGCCGACGAGACCATGACTGACGAGCAGATTCTTGAAGGTGTGGAGCACAAGAGTTTCGCTGCCACGTCCGACCGCACCGCCGCCTCGCTGTCCGCGAGCGGTGTCGCTGCCGAGGATGTCGCCCGCGCCGCCGCGCAGGCCGCCTACGACAAGAAGGGCGAGGACGTGCAGGTGCTCGACCTGACCGAGCTTTCCGACGTGTGCGACTACTTTGTGCTTGCCACCGGTACCAACAACCGCCAGGTCGATTCGATTGTCGACGAGATCGAGGAGAAGGTTGCCGAGGCTTGCGGCGAGCATCCGTTCTCCATCGAGGGCCGCGAGCAGAAGACCTGGATGCTCATGGACTACGGCTCGGTTGTCGTCCATGTCTTCACTCCCGAAGCCCGCGACTTTTACCGCCTAGAAAAGCTCTGGGGTGACGCCCCCCAGCTCCCCCTCGACCTCCTCTAGTGGCTCATTTGATATGGGGCTTTTAGCTAGCCTCGCGCATTTCGCCGGGCAGTTGCGGTTTTCCGCACCTGCCCGGCTTTCTATTTTTACAAAGGCGGTTAATCATTGAAGCGGGATTGGCGGCCGAAAGATAGGGCGGTGTCGCCGAACTTGTCTCGGACGGCATCGATCGCGACTGAGAGGTCGCGACGGTCGCTTGATTGGGCTCCGCGGTCGTCGACTTCGCAGAACAGGTCGGTCTGGATGCCGCCCTGATGGTCAAAGTCGCTCATCCCGATACCCGCCAGACGCACATGCATGCCTTCCTGCCAGATGTTGTCGAGCAGTTCGAGCGCAACCGCCACAAAGATGTTCTCATCGTCGGTGGGGTGGGGAAGCCGCCGCTGCGCCGTGCGTCCGCTGCCATACGAATACTTAAGCTTGAGCGTTACCGTGCCGCCCGTCAGTCCCTGACGGCGCAGGCGGCGTCCAACCGACTCTCCCAACAGCGCAATCGCCGCTTCGATGTCCCCACGCTCAGTCAAATCTTTCGCAAAGGTGCGCTCATTGCTCACGGATTTAACCTCGCGTTCCTCATCGAGGCTTGTTACTTCGGATATTTCGAGTCCCAGCGCACGCTGGCGCATGCGTTCGCCGTTGACGCCAAAAATAGAGGCCAAGGTTGATTCCGGTGAACGTGACAGCTCGCCGAGCGTGTAGATGCGCATGCGGCGCAGTCGCTCCTCGGCCGAGCGCCCGATGCCGCTCATGGCAGATACCGGCAGCGCGGCCAAAAAGCGCTGCTCGGTTCCGGGGCGCACGATGGTCAGCCCAAACGGCTTATCCCGCTCGCTTGCGATCTTTGCGACCGTCTTGTTGCAGCCCACGCCAATGGAGCAGGTCACTCCCAGCGCTGCCACGCGGCCGCTTATACGCCGCGCAACCAGTAGCGGGTCTTCGGGCGCAAAGCGACCCGGTGTGATATCGATAAAGGCTTCGTCGATGGATACGCGCTCAACGCGCGGCGTCTCCTCGGCAAGAATCGCCATGACCTGCGCGCTCACCTCGCGGTAGCGATCAAAGTGCCCGTGCGTCCAAATGGCTTGCGGGCACAAGCGCCGCGCCTCGGCCGAGGCCATGGCAGAGTGCACGCCAAAGCGACGTGCCTCATACGAACACGTGGACACGACGCCACGCGAATCGGCGTCTCCGCCCACGATGAGCGGCTTTCCGCGCCATTCGGGATGATCGAGCATCTCCACGCTCGCAAAAAACGCATCGAGGTCCATGAGGCCCACCGCCGGACCCGTCCAGGGCGGCGGCGTGACGCCCATGGCATCCTCATAACCGTATGTATGTTCGCGTCTTTCCATGTCATGAGTATACCGCGCAGCTCATGTGGGGTGCGTGTATGTGCTTGCAAATCCCGAATTCTTGTCTAAGATATGGATTTGCCCTCGACTACACCGAAGAAGTTGGTCTCACGGACTTCACCTGCCCGCGTCGATGGCGTATTATGTTCAACTGTTTGTTTGTAGTTGCAGCCTAAAGCTGCTTGGTTGGAGGAGTTTCCTTTGGCAGTCAAGATTCGCCTTGCTCGTCACGGCGCTAAGAAGCGTCCGTACTACCGTGTCGTCGTCGCCGATTCCCGCGCCCCGCGTGACGGTCGTATCATCGAGGAGGTTGGCCGCTACAACCCGATGACCGCCCCCAAGACCATCAATCTCGACCTCGAGAAGATCGCCGACTGGCAGTCCAAGGGCGCTCAGCTCACCGACGCCGTCGCCGCTCTGGTCAAGGCCGCCAACGAGGGCGAGAAGACCGAGACCGTCGTCAAGAAGTCCAAGAAGCAGCTCGCCAAAGAGGCCGAGGCCGCTAAGGCTGCCGCTGAGGCCGCTGAGGGCGCCGAGGAGTAAATCGTGCCTGAGGTTGACGCTGCACAGCTCGAGGGTGAGGCAATGCTCTCAGATCGCATCGCCGATCTCGTCGAATATCTCGTTGTTCAGATCGTCGACGACCCGGATTCCGTGAGCCTTGAGGTCATCGATGGTGACGACGCCTCCACGATTGAGGTTTCGGTCGCCGAGGATGACGTCGCTAAGGTCATCGGCCGTCGTGGCCGTACCATCAAGGCCATTCGCACGCTCGCCCGTGCACTGGCCGCTCGCCTCGACACTGCTGTCGAGGTAGAGGTTCTGGGCTAGGACCTTGAGGTCCCAGTACAAAAACATCGCCCGTGTGGTCAAGCCGCACGGAAGGAAGGGGGAGGTCCTCGCGCAGCCGCTGCGGGGGCTTCCTTCTGTATTAGAGCCGGGTATGCGCGTCGCCCTGACGCCGCCGGCGCTCAAGCGCGACCGCTTTTGCACGGTCGTGTCCGTCACCGATACGGGCGATGGCGATCTGGTCTCGTTTGAGGGCATTGACGACTTGACGGCCGCCGAGGGCATCACGGGATGCTATGTGTTGGCAAATCGTGACGATTTTGAGCTCGATTCACTCGACGCCGCCTATTCCGACCTGATGGGTCGCGAGGTGGTCGACGAGCGCTTCGGTTCACTCGGTACGATCGTCGAGATCATGTCGACGCCCGCTAACGATGTTTGGGTCGTCGAGGGCGATCGGTACGGCGAGGTACTGATTCCCGTGATCGAGCAGGTTGTGCTCGATCTTCCCGACACAGGAACAATTTCCGTCCACGTTATGGACGGCCTGATCGATATGGACAAGTAGGGAGGACAACATGCTGATTGAGACCCTTTCGGTCTTTCCCGAGATGTTTGAGCCCGTCATGTCCACATCGATTTTGGGCCGCGCCCGCAAGGCCGGCCTTTTTGATTTTAAGGCGTATAACCTGCGCGACTGGACGCACGACCGCCATCGTACCGTCGATGACGAGCCGTACGGCGGCGGGCAGGGCATGCTCATGAAGGTCGAGCCTATTGTCGAGGCCATCGAGGCTATTAGCTCCGAGGGTCCTAAGCCCACCGTGGTGTTTTTTACCCCCTGTGGCGAGCCCTTTACACAGCATGTGGCCGAGCGCCTGCTCAAAAGCGAGCGCTTGCTGTTTGTGTGCAGCCGTTACGAGGGTGTCGACGAGCGTGCCTATGCGTATGCCGACGAGCGCCTGTCGATCGGCGATTACGTGCTCACGGGCGGCGAGCTTCCCGCTATGGTCGTTGCCGATGCCGTCGTACGCCTGATTCCCGGCGCCCTTGGTGACGAGATGAGCAACGTCGACGAGTCGTTCTCGACCGCCGAGGACGGAGGCCTGCTCGAGTATGCGCAGTACACTCGCCCTGCTGAATTCAACGGCGAGGGCGTGCCGCCGGTGCTCGTGAGCGGTGACCATGCCAAGGTTGACGCCTGGCGCCGTAAGAATGCCATCGAGCGCACCTGCCGCTGGCGTCCTGACCTGATCGAGACGGCACGGCTTACGCCCCAGGAGCGCGCATACGCGCAGGAGATTCTGGACGCTTCGTATTCGCAGAGCGAGGAGTGAGAATGGTTCCATCGCAGCATTCCGCGTTGAGGGGCGCTTTTGAGTGGGTCGCGGTCATCGCGATCGCGCTCGTGGCCACCTTCCTGATCCGCACCTTTGTGGTCGAGCCCTTTGTGGTACCCACCGGCTCCATGGAGGACACGATCGAGATTGGCGACCAGATCCTGGCACAAAAGGTGAGCCTCGAGCTCGGTCAGCCCGTCAAACAGGGTGATATCGTGGTGTTCCACAACCCCGATGTCACTTCCGAGCATGATGTTCTTGTCAAGCGTGTTATTGCCACGGCCGGCCAGACGGTCGACCTGCAGGACGGCAAGGTGGTCGTTGACGGCCAAGCGCTCGATGAGGACTATACGACGGGCATGAGCTGGCCGCTTTCGGTCCAAGCGCCTGGCGCCCAGGTGAGTTATCCCTACACCGTTCCCGACGGGTGCGTGTGGGTGATGGGCGACAACCGCGAAAACTCTGCCGACTCGCGCTACTTTGGTCCCGTCGATCGCTCTGATTTGATCGCTGTGGCGCTTGTGCGCTACTGGCCGCTCAACCGCATCGGCGCTATCGACTAAAAACCGCTATAGTACAGTACCTAACCGTGTAATCGTTTCGACGAGGGGATATTAGAGGCATGAACGCTTCATCGCTTTCCTTCCAAGACATCATCCTGCGCCTCCAGCAGTACTGGGGCGAGCAGGGCTGCGTCATTATGCAGCCCTATGACTCCGAGGTCGGTGCCGGTACCTTCCATACCGCGACCACGCTGCGCTCGCTCGGTCCCGCCGAATGGCGCACCTGCTATGCGCAGCCCTGCCGCCGTCCCGCCGACGGCCGCTACGGCGAGAACCCTAACCGCATGCAGCACTACTATCAGTTCCAGGTGCTCATTAAGCCCTCTCCGGTTAATGCTCAGGAGCTTTACCTGGGGTCTCTTGCTGCCATTGGCCTGGACCCCAACGACCATGACGTCCGTTTTGTCGAGGACGACTGGGAGAGCCCGACGCTGGGCGCCTGGGGCCTTGGCTGGGAGGTCTGGCTCAACGGCATGGAGGTCACGCAGTTCACGTACTTCCAGCAGGTGGGCGGTATCGAGGTCGACCCCGTGCCCGTCGAGATCACCTATGGCCTGGAGCGTATCGCCATGTACGCTCAGGGCGTCAACTCGGTATACGATCTGGTGTGGAGCTATCTGCCCGACGGCACGCCCATGACCTACGGCGACGTGTTCCTCGAGAACGAGCGCGAGTTCAGTGCCTATAACTTTGAGGTCGCCAACGTCGAGATGATGCGTCAGAAGTTTGACGACTACGAGGCCGAGTGCCATTCCTGCCTGGAGCGCAAGCTGCCGTTGCCGGCGTACGACTGTGTCATGAAGTGCAGCCACGCCTTCAACCTGCTCGATGCCCGCGGCGCCCTGTCCGCGGTCGAGCGTGCCAACTACATCCTGCGCGTCCGCGCCGTCGCCAAGGCGTGCTGCGAGGCCTACATGGCCGAGGTCGCCGGAGTCAACGAGAATGCCGACCAGGAAGGCGAGGTGGCGTAAGCCATGGCAGACGCTAAGGATTTCCTGTTTGAGATCGGTACGGAGGAAATGCCCTCTGCACCGCTGAACAATGCCGTCAAGCAGCTTGGTACCATGATCGCCAAGGGTCTCGACGAGGCCGGTCTGGCCCACGGCGAGGTCCGCGTGATCTCGAGCCCGCGTCGCCTGGCTGCGCTCGTTGCCGACGTTGCCACCGCGACCGATGAGGTTCACGAGGTCAAGCGTGGCCCCGCGGCAAACATCGCCTTCGACGCTGACGGTAACGCCACCAAGGCCGCCCAGGGCTTCGCCCGCAAGTGCGGTGTGGCTGCCGAGGACCTGGTCCGTCGTGAGGATACCGACGGTCGCGAGTATGTCTTTGCCGAGAAGAACATTCCCTCCGCACCGGCAACCCCGATCCTGACGGCCCTGTGCGAGAAGACCATTGCCGGCCTGCAGTGGCCCAACTACCGCTCCCAGCGCTGGGGCCACGAGCACGCGACGTTCGTGCGTCCGGTCCGCTGGATTTGCTGCCTTCTGGGCGAGGATGTTGTGCCCGTGTCGTTTGCCGACGTGACGAGCGGCAACACCACGCGCGGCCATCGCGTGCTCGGCCCCGGTGACCACGTTGTCGCCAGCCCCGCCGCCTACGAGCAGGTACTCGAGGACGCCGGCGTGCTTTCTGCCGAGCGCCGTCGCGAGGCCATCCTTGCCGGTATCTCCGAGGTCGAGGCCGCTCGCCCCGGCTGCCATGTCGATACGCCCAAGAAGGTCTTTGAGGAGGTCATTAACCTCTGCGAGTGGCCGACAGTGCTCGTCGGTACTTTCGACGAGGAGTTCCTCAAGGTCCCGCACGAGATTATCTGCGAGTCCATGCTCACCAACCAGCGCTACTTCCCGATCTATGACGGGGAGGGCAAGCTGACGCGTGAGTTCGTGGTCGTCTCCAACAGCAAGCCCGAGAACGCCGAGCGCGTGATCGACGGTAACGAGCGCGTCGTGCGCGCCCGTCTGGACGACGCTAAGTTCTTCTACGAGGAGGACCTGAAGATCTCCCTCGACGAGTTCCGTGAGCGTCTGTCCAAGGTTGCCTTCCAGGAGAAGCTCGGTAGCGTGCTCGCCAAGTCCGAGCGCATCGAGCAGCTCGCGCTCGCTATCGCCCGCGAGGCTCACCTGGGCGCCCATCTTGCCGCCGACGCTGCTCGCGCCGCACACCTGTGCAAGGCAGACCTGGTGTCCAACGCCGTCGTCGAGTTCACGAGCCAGCAGGGCGTGATGGGCGGTTACTACGCGACCGCGATGGGGGAGAACGACGAGGTCGCCCACGCCATTCGCGATCATTATCGTCCCCGCTTTGCCGGTGACGAGCTGCCCGAGGGCACCGCTGGCTGCATCGTGGCCTGCGCCGACAAGCTCGATACCATCGCCGGTATCTTTGCCATCGGCGAGCCCCCGACCGGCTCCTCCGACCCCTACGCGCTGCGTCGTGCCGCTATCGGCATTATCAACATCCTGCGCGACCGTCTGCCGATCGACCCCACGTCGCTCATCGACTTTGCCCTCGAACTCTACAGTGAGCAGGGCATTGAGTTCGACGCCGCCGAGGTCGCCCAGCAGGTTCGTGACTTCTTCCATGGCCGCCTGGTGAGCATGGCCCGCGACGAAAAGATTCCGGCCGATACCGTCGCCGCCGTCTCCGCGGTGCACATCATCGCCCCGTCCGTCTTCTTTGCCCGCTGCGCCGCCCTCGACGAGGCCCGCAAGAACGACGCTGAGACGTTCGACAACCTGGCGACCGCCTATGCCCGCGCCGCGCATATCTCCAAGCCCGAGCTGGGTGCGGAGTATGACCGCAGCCTGATGGGCGAGGTCGAGCTTGCGCTCGCCGACGCCTCCGAGGCTGCTCAGACCGCCGTCGATGCCGCCCTTGCTGCCGAGGACTACCCGGCCGCATTTGCCGCCCTCGCCGCCCTGCGCGCGCCCATCGACCGTTTCTTCGATGAGGTCATGGTCATGGACAAGGACGAGCAGCTTCGCGATAATCGCCTTAAGCTGCTCAACCGCTTCGAGGCCGTTTTCTCCGGCATTGCCAACATCGGTGAGCTTGCCCGCAAAAAGTAAGCCAGCCTGCGCATAAGCGCAAAAGGAGCCCCGCATGGATTGCCCGGTCACCGCTCGTCCCACCGTTATCGTTATCTCCGACTCGCTCGGCGATACCGCTTGTGAGGTGGTGCTTGCGGCGTCCGGGCAATTTGATGAAGGGGCTTTTCGCGTTTTACGCCTGCCCAAGGTGACCTCCGTGGAGCAGGTCAAGTCATTTGTGGGGCCGCGCGTCGATGCCGACCATCGCGATGTCGCCGTGTTCCATACCATTGTCGATCCGGCGCTTCGCGCCCGCGTGCTCGATTACCTGGGTATGCTGCATATCCGTTCGGTCGACCTCATCGGCCCGACGCTTGCCGTGCTGTCGTCGCTCATCGGTGTGCCGCCCAAGTGCGTTGCGGGCGTGATTCACAAGACCGATGACCGCTATTTCCATCGTATCGAGGCCATGGAGTATTTCGTTGAGCACGATGACGGTCGTGGTTGCGACGATCTGTCGGGTGCCGATATCGTGCTGCTGGGTGTGTCGCGTACATCCAAGACGCCGCTGTCGATGTATTTAGCCTATCAGGGCTACAAGGTCGCCAATGTCCCACTGGCGCATGGCATGGAGCCGCCCAAGTCGATTTACGAGGTTAACCCGATGCACCTGTTCGGCCTGATTTCGACCGTCGACGTTATTTCTGAGATTCGCGATAGCCGCTTGGGCGATGACTACGCCCGTGCCGTTGCCGGCTCCTATGCCGAGCCTGAGAGCGTGCGCAGCGAGCTTGAGGAAGCTCGTGCCCTCATGAAGCGCTTAGGCTGCTTTGTTGTGCGTACCGACGGCAAAGCCATCGAGGAAAGCGCTGCCGAGATCATTGCTCACCTCGAAGAGATTCAAGAGGCAAGAGCCCGCCGTGCCGCCCGCCGCGCTCAACAAAAGTAGCTCACTTGGGACAAGGTTGTTTGGGTAGCTAATTTGGGACGGGGCTCTTTTAGCTAACCAAAGAGAATACTTGGAAATAATGCTGATAAATGGTAAAGCGATTTAGCAAAAACATCACATCCGACCTGCACTTTCCTTGTAGTGGTATCTTCATAAGGTAACCACCTTTACCTACCGTTTACCGCCTGTTTTAGCACGTTTACCAAACCGCGCACCCTCTGCTCAAGCCTGCCCAAAACCCGCCGTATAGTTCCCTCACGGCCTGCATCCGGCGGGTCGATTCGTTACCAACGTCGTGCGCGTAAGCGCATGGAAGGGGAAGTATCGTGAGCGATTGCAAGAGGGTTTACCGTTTTGGAACCGACGCCCAGGGCACCTGTGTCACCGAGGGCGACAAGTCCATGAACTTCGTGCTTGGCGGCAAGGGCGCTAACCTTGCAGAGATGAGCCGTATCGGTCTGCCGGTTCCCGGTGGCTTTACCATTACCTGCCAGACCTGTGTCGAGTACTCCGGTGCCGGCAACGTCTGGCCCGAAGGCGCACTCGATGAGATCGTTGCCGCTGAGGCGGACCTCGAGGCCCGTTGCGGCAAGAAACTCGGCGATGCCTCCGATCCGCTGCTCGTGTCGGTTCGCTCGGGCGCTCCGTTCTCCATGCCCGGCATGATGGACACGGTTCTCAACCTGGGCCTCAACGACGATTCCGTCCAGGGCCTTATCGCGCAGACGCAAAACCCGCGCTTTGCCTGGGATAGCTACCGCCGCTTTATCCAGATGTTCTCCAACGTCGTCATGGGCGTCGATGCCGACTTGTTCGAGAATGCCCTGACCCAGGCCCGCCTGGTCGCCGGCGTTCGTGTCGATTCCGAGCTTTCGGCCGAGGACCTGCAGGAGCTCGTCGAGACCTTTAAGGGCATCTTCTCCGAGAACGTCGAGGCGACCCTGTATCCCGAGCTCGAGGTCGCCGACGGTAAGCCCGTCTTCCCGCACGATCCGGAGCTCCAGCTGCGCCTTGCCATCCAGGCCGTCTTTGGCAGCTGGATGAACGAGCGCGCCTGCATCTACCGCAAGCAGCACGGCATTTCCGACGAGCTCGGCACCGCCGTCAACGTCCAGGCCATGGCCTTTGGCAACAAGGGCGAGACCTCGGCGACCGGCGTCGCCTTTACGCGCAACCCGGCCGACGGAACCAAGGAGTTCTATGGCGACTTTTTGGTGAATGCCCAGGGCGAGGACGTCGTCGCCGGCATCCGAAACACCGAGCCCATCGACGACCTCAAGACCACCTCGGGCCTCGAGTCCGCAGGCGAGGAGCTCGAGCGCGTGTTCCTGACGCTCGAGGATCATTACCGCGATATGTGCGATATCGAGTTTACCATCGAGCAGGGCAAGCTCTGGATGCTCCAGACCCGCGTGGGCAAGCGCACCGCCACTGCCGCCCTGCGCATTGCTATCGAAATGGTCGAGGAGGGCCTCATCACCCGCGAGGAGGCTGTGAGCCGCATCGATCCCGCGCAGCTCGACCAGCTCCTGCACCCGCAGTTCGACGCCTCCAAGAAGTACGAGGCCCTGGCCAGCGGCCTTAACGCCAGCCCTGGTGCCGCCGTGGGCGAGGTCGTGTTCTCGAGTGATGACGCCGTCGCGCGTTCCGCCGAGGGCCACAAGGTCATTCTGGTCCGCTGGGAGACCAACCCCGACGACCTGAAGGGCATGGTCGCCGCCGAGGGCATCCTGACCAGCCACGGTGGCAAGACGAGCCATGCCGCCGTTATCGCCCGCGGCATGGGTACGCCCTGCGTTTGCGGCGTTGAGCGCTTCCACATTGACGCGGCAGAGAAGGTCGTGCGCATCGAGGGCAGCGACCGCGTGCTGCGCGAGGGCGATGTCATCTCCATCGACGGCACCCAGGGTATCGTCGTCGACGGCGCGGTCGACCTGGTCTCTGCAGAGCTCACCGGCGACCTGGACACCATCCTGTCTTGGGCTGATGAGATCCGTTTGGACGAGACCTGCGGCCACGCCAACCACGTGCGCGTTAACGCCGACAACCCCGAGGATGCTGCACTCGCGCTCGAGTTTGGCGCCGAGGCCATCGGTCTGTGCCGCACCGAGCACATGTTCCTGGGCGATCGCAAGAACATCATCCAGAGCTTTATCCTGTCTGACGATGAGGCCGTGAAGCAGCAGGCCCTGGCCGACCTGCTCAAGGTTCAGACCGAGGACTTCCTGGCGATGTTCAAGACCATGTCCGGTCGCGATGTGGTCGTCCGCCTGCTCGATCCGCCGCTTCATGAGTTCCTGGATAATCCTCGCGAGCTCGAGGTCGCCATCACCAAGAAGGAGGCCGCCGGCGCTCCCGAGGAGGAGCTCGCTGCCCTGCGCGCCCGCCTGCGTCGCATTGACGGCATGGTCGAGTCCAACCCCATGCTGGGCTTGCGCGGCGTGCGCCTGTCCGTCGTCTTTGGCGATCTGCCGCTCATGCAGGTTCGCGCCGTCGCCACGGCCGCTGCCCGCCTTATCAAGGAGGGTGTCGACCCGCGCCCCGAGATCATGGTTCCGCTCGTTTCCATCACGGCCGAGCATGTCCAGACCCGCGAGGTTATCGAGCGCGTGATCGCCGAGGTTTCCGCCGAGGAAGGCGTCGAGCTCAATATTCCCGTGGGCACGATGCTCGAGCTGCCGCGTGCCTGCATGGTCGCTGACGAGATCGCCCATCATGCCGACTTCTTCTGCTTTGGCACCAACGACCTCACCCAGACGACCTTTGGCTTCTCGCGCGATGACGCCGAGGTCAAGTTCATCCCGCTGTACATGCATAAAAAGATTCTGAAAGACAACCCCTTCGAGACCATCGACGCGGCGGTGCTGGAGCTCGTGCGCTTGGCCGTCGAGAAGGGCCGCGCCACCAATCCCGACATGCACTTTGGCGTGTGCGGCGAGCACGGCGGCGACCCCAAGTCCATCAAGGGCCTGTTTAACGTGGCCGACGTGGACTACGTGTCCTGCTCGCCCTATCGCGTGCCCCTCGCGCGCCTGGCTGCCGCTCAGGCCAAGCTCGAGGCCAAGCGTTCCGCCTAACGTTTTGGGTTTAGACGCCTAGCGTAGCCCCCTTCATGCCGCCCGTCTCATTCGTGAGACGGGCGGTTATCATGTGCGGGTTTTGTCTTTTTGTCTGCGTGAAAAAATGTTCTTGCAGCAGAAACCCGCGCGTGTATACTCGAATACGTTTGTTCAACTACGTGCCGGCCAAGGTGGTACGGCACCTCTAGAAGAGTAAGGAATTGCACATGGATTACATCCGCGCAATCGAGCGTCAGCAGATCCGCGAGGACATTCCTCAGGTTCGCGTCGCCGACAACGTCAAGGTTCACTACCGCATTAAGGAAGGCGACCGCGAGCGCATTCAGGTCTTCCAGGGCGACGTCATCCGCATGGCCGGCGCCGGTGCCCGCGAGACCTTCACCGTCCGCAAGATGTCCTTCGGTGTCGGTGTTGAGCGTACCTTCCCGCTTCACAGCCCCAAGATCGCCAAGCTCGAGGTCGTTCGTCATGGTCGCGTCCGTCGCGCCAAGCTGTACTACCTCCGCGACAAGGTGGGCAAGGCTGCTCGCATCCCCGAGAAGCGCTAAGAAGATCGCAGCGTCTGTCCACTCGCTTGGACACAAGGGTCACCTTCGGGTGGCCCTTCTTTTTATCTGATTTGCATGCAAGGAGGGCCTGGTATGGCCAATATGACGAGCTCGGTTTCGGCATCGCAGGTTGCCGGTGAGTTGGCGAGCGCTACGTTTGAGGAGATCCCCGCCCTCGTGGAGCATTATCGCGAGGACCCGCGCCAGCAGGTGATCAAGGCTTGTGAACGCGCCCTCAAACGCCATGACAAAGAGCTTGCCGAGCGCGAGCGCGTCAATGACATGTACGAGCTTATGCATGAGCTCGGTGGTGATGGTATGGTCGTTGGTGTCGACGAGGTGGGCCGCGGATCGGTGGCCGGTCCTTTGACGGTATGCGCCGTCTGTCTTCCTATGGAGCCGCGCGTCTGGGGTATCAACGATTCCAAAAAGCTCACGCCCGCGCGCCGCGAGTTGCTCTCAGTGAAGATTGCCGAGGTGGCGACGGCGATCGGTTTTTGCCATATCGCGCCGAAGGATATCGATGAAATGGGCATGGCCCGTGCTATCCGTACTGCCGTTGCGGGCGCCGTGGCCGATACGGGACTTGAGCCCGACTGCGTCCTCATGGATGGTAACCCCTTGGGCGCCGTTCCTAACGAGCGCGATGTGGTGAAGGGCGATGCCAAAATCGCCTGCATCGCCGCGGCGTCCATCATGGCCAAGGTCACGCGTGACGAGATGATGGTCGAGTACGACGCCGAGTATCCCGAGTACCATCTGGCCGAGTCGAAGGGCTATGCAAGCCCCGAGCATATCGAGGCCATTCGCAAACATGGACTTTGTCCACTGCACCGCGTGAGCTTTTGCGGAAACTTTCTGCAGACTGAGCGCCTTTTCTAGGTCAATTGTGGAGACAGGGACCTCTGGGGTTTTATAAACCTGCTGGTGGCGGGCCGTATGCAACACCATTGCTGCGTACGGCCCGTTTTTTGACGGCATTTGGTCAGCTTTTGGTTTGCTTCCGGTACTTACCCGCACGAAAGGTGCCCTCATCATCGGGGCAATGCAGCGTGCGGGAAAGGAGACCCCATGAGTGCCGCAAGCAAAAAGAGCAAGACGCAGCAGCTCAAGGAGCGTTGGGAAAACGGCGAGCTCGACTGCGGGGCGATGACGCCTGAGTTTATCAAGGGACTCAGTCCCCGCGAGCTGGGCATGCTGGGCGAGCTGATCACCATCGACTACTTTAACGAGCGCGGCTACACCTTGCTGGAGCAGGGTTATCGTTGCTCCGAGGGCGAGGCCGATCTGGTGCTGCTCGATGAACTCGACGATGTCGTGGTGATGGCCGAGGTCAAGACCAGACGCGTCGCACTGGATTGCAGCACGCGGGTCTTTCCCGAGGAGGCCGTGGACGCCCAAAAGCAACGCCGCTACCGCCGCATCGCAAGTTGCTATCTCATGGAGCATTATCCGCTCAAGGCGATTCGCTTCGATGCCGTGGGTGTCACCATTCGTGGCGGGCATATCGCCGAGATCGAGCATCAGTACAACGCGTTCGATTGGCAGGTGTCGTGATGGCGTTCGAGACGTTTGCCGTTCACGCGGCCTGCATCCGTGGCGTCGAGGCGATTCATGTCACGGTCGAGGTCTCGCTTGCCGGTGGTGTTCCGGGCATCCAAATGCTCGGCATTCCGAGTATGGAGGTGATGGAGTCACGCGGTCGTATTCGCTGCGCGATGCGCTCCGCCGGGTTCGAGATCCCACGCTCGGGCATTACGGTCAACCTAGCGCCCGGCGATATTCGCAAGACCGGTAGCGGCTTTGATCTGCCCATCGCCATCGCGGTTCTGGCGGCCGATGGGCAGATTCCCCGTGACAACCTCGATCGCTGCCTTATCGCCGGCGAGCTCGGCTTGGACGGTACGGTGCTTCCCGTCAAGGGCGAGGTGGCGTTTCAGCTATTGGCGCGTGATATGGGGCTGTCCTTTATCGCCGGCAGGTCCGATCAGCATGTGCCGCTCGCGGGCGTGGATTGTGGATTCATCGATCATTTGTCTCAGCTTGCCCATGGCATGGGCGAGGCGGCTCGGCACTATCTGGATTCCGAGGGCGTCGAGGCGACCTTTGAGCCTGAGCTCGACTATGCCGACGTGCTGGGGCAGGAAGTCGCTAAACGCGGCATGGCGCTTGCGGCGGCAGGAGAACTCGGCTTGCTCATGATCGGGTCCCCGGGATCGGGCAAGACGATGCTCGCGCGTCGTATGACCGGCATCCTGCCCGAGCTTTCCGTTGAGGATCAACAGGAGGCGCTGTGCATCCATTCGGTTTTGGGTGAGAACATTGATGGCTTGTTGGCGGGGCACCGGCCCTTCCGCAGTCCCCATCACAGTATTTCGACCGCAGGTCTTATCGGCGGTGGGCGCCCGGTGCACCCGGGTGAGATCAGCCTTGCTCATGGCGGCGTGCTATTTTTGGACGAGCTTGCCGAGTTTCCCACGGGTGTGCTGCAGACGCTGCGTCAGCCCATCGAACGCGGCTACGTCAGGATCGTACGCGTCGACGGGGCTTTTACCTTCCCGTCGCGCTTTCAGCTGCTGGCTGCGAGCAATCCCTGCCCCTGCGGCTTTTTGGGCGATCGTGAGGTACCGTGTCGCTGCTCGGCGGCGATGGTCGAGCGCTATCGGTCTAAACTGCGCGGTCCTTTGGCCGACCGTATCGACATGATGATCGATGTGACCCGTCCCGACCCTCAGGTGATTATCGAGGGCGCGGAGGGTATGTCGTCAGCTGAGTTACGTGACTACGTTGTGCGCGGTCGCGCTTTTCGCGCTTGGCGCGAATCCCGTATGGACGATGCGGATGCCGAGGCCGAGGATGACGAGACACGGTCCATTGACGGCGTCGTTTCGACCTTTGAGCTCGATGATGCGGCGGAGAAGTGTGTGCTCGGCCTGGCGAAGCGCACGCATCTCACGGGCCGCGGCATCGTGCGCCTGGTTCGCATTGCGCGCACGATCGCAGATGTCGCCGAGAGCGAGCATGTGACGCAGGACCACGTGCTCGAGGCGGCGATGTACCAGGGAAGGAGGGACCAATGATGGCCGAGGGAACCTTCGAGCTGCATCCAGGTGATACGTTGTATCCCGAGACCGTTTTGGAGCTTTCTGATGTACCCCAGACGCTCTATGTGCGCGGCAACCCCGAGGTGCTTTCGACGCCCGCGCTCTCCATCATCGGCGCGCGCAAGGCCTCGCCGTATGGTCTTGCCGTGGCAGAGCTTGCGGCAAAGGTGGCGGTCGAGGCGGGCGTGACGGTAGTCTCGGGCGGCGCGGTCGGTTGTGACCAGGCCTCGGGTTGGGCTGCGGTCAACGCTGGCGGCAAACACGTCGTGGTGCTGGGGACGGGCGCCGACGTGGTCTACCCGCGTTCGAGCGCGGGGCTTATTACGCGCACGCTCGATACGGGTGGCGCGGTCGTGTCGATCTCTCCGTGGGGCATGGGTCCGCGCAAGTTTGCCTTTCCGCGCCGCAATCGCGTAATCGCGGCCTTGTCGCAAGCCCTCTTTGTATCCGAGGCGGGTATGCCTTCCGGGACGTTTTCTACAGCCGAGGCTGCTATGGATTTGGGGCGAGAACTTCTTGCCGTGCCGGGGTCGATCCTATCGCCCGAGTCGCGTGGCACGAATTACCTCATTGCGAACGGTGCCTGCTGCATCATCGACGAGGAATCTATCGAGATGGCTATTTCACGCATCTACGGCACCCTGCGCTACTCGCGCCCCGATGCTCCCGGCATTGCCGACCTAGATCAAACACAGCAGACCGTGATGCATGCACTCATCGCCTCTCCGCTCAAGGTCGACGACATCGCGGCACTCGTCTCGCTCGATGCCGTTGGCGTACTTAAGCTCCTGGGTTCGCTTGAGCTCGAGGGCCTTATCGAGCGCATGATGGATGGAAGGTATGCGCCCTCCAAGTTTGCTCTTCACGCCCAGACACCCTTCGGTCACAATGGAAAACATGTCAATTAGAAAGGTGTTTGCAGATGCTGTTTGATCAGGTGACGGTTATCGGTGGCGGTCTGGCGGGTTCGGAGTGCGCGATTCAGCTGGCGGATCGCGGGTTTTCCGTAAAGCTGTGCGAGATGCGCCCCCAGGTGAGCTCCCCGGCCCACCATACCGATCACCTGGCAGAGCTCGTCTGTTCCAATTCGTTTAAGTCGACCCGTCCGGATTCCGCGGCTGGTTTGCTGAAGGCCGAGCTTGAGCGCATGGGTTCAGTCCTGCTCGATTGCGCCCATCGCGCGGCTGTTCCCGCCGGCGGTGCCCTGGCGGTCGACCGCGTCAAGTTTTCCGAGCTTGTCGAGGCCGAGGTTGCCGCCCGTCCCAATATCGAGATCATTCACGGCGAGGTCACGCAGATTCCCGAAGGTCACGTGGTCATTGCCGCCGGCCCCTTGTGCTCGCCGGCGCTGAGCGAAGAGGTCATGAAGCTCGTCGGTGGCGACGCCCTTGCGTTCTTCGATGCCGCGGCGCCGATCGTCGATGCCTCCACGCTCGATATGGACGTGCTGTTCTCGCAGTCGCGCTACGAGGAGCAGGGGAGCGGCGACTATCTCAACGCTCCGCTCAACAAGGAGGAGTACGAGGCCTTTATCGAGGCGCTTACCACGGCAGACCGCGTGGTGCTCAAGGACTTTGAGGGCGGCGATCTGTTCCAGGCCTGCCAGCCTGCCGAGGAAGTTGCGCGCACCGGCAAGGACGCCATTCGCTTTGGCGCCATGAAGCCCGTCGGCCTCACCGACCCGCGAACCGGTCGTCGTCCCTGGGCGGCGATTCAGCTGCGTGCCGAGAATAAGGAGAAGACCGCCTATAACCTGGTGGGCTTCCAGACCAACTTGACCTTTGGTGAGCAGAAGCGCGTCTTCCATATGGTGCCGGGCCTGGAGAACGCTGAGTTCTTCCGCTACGGTGTCATGCACCGTAATACCTTTGTCGACGCCCCGCACGTGCTCGATGGCACCTTTGCCGTGCCTGGTACCGGCGTGCGCCTGGCCGGTCAGATCACCGGCACCGAGGGGTACATGGAAGCCGTGGCGACCGGTCTGCTCGCGGCGCTCAACACCTATGCCGAGGCTATCGGCGCCGCGGGCGTCGAGTTGCCCCGCGTGGGTGCTTTGGGCGCGCTCGTGGGCTATGCGACCGATCCTGCCACCGTGGGCTACCAGCCCATGCATGTCAACTTTGGCCTGGTGCCGCCGCTCGAGGACGGTAAGCGTCGCAGCAAGCGCGACCGCTACCAGGCGTATGCGGACCGTGCGCTCGAGGCTCTTGATGCCTATCTGGCCACTCGCCCCGATCTGTTTGGAGGCGACCGGTCATAGCCTTTGACCTGTACGATGCCGTCGACTCGTTTATCGCCTATATCGCACGTGTCGAGGGACTTTCTCCCAACACGGTGACGGCCTATGGCTCGAGGCTGGAGCGCTTTGCTGCCTGGTGCGAGCGCGAGGATATCGATGCCTTCGCTGCCGACGTGCGCACCATTCGTCGCTATCTTGCCGAGCTTTCGCGTGAACAGGTGGCTCCCCGAACGCTTGCGGCGCACCTTTCGGCTATCCGATCGCTCTATCGCTGGATGGCTGCCGAGGGGATTGTCGAGGGCGATGCAGTCTCGGCGATCGCATCGCCCAAGCTGCCGCGTGACCTGCCGGGCGTCCTTACGATCAAGCAGGTCGATGCGCTGCTCAAGACGCCTGATACCTCAACACCCGCGGGACTGCGCGATGCGGCGATGCTCGAGCTGCTCTATGCCTCGGGCGCCCGTATCTCAGAGCTCGCAGCACTCAATGTGGAGTCCATTGCGTGGTCCGAACGCACGCTGCGCCTGTGGGGCAAGGGGAGCAAAGAACGTATCGTCCCCCTGTATCGTCGTGCGCTCGAGGCGACGCGTCTCTATATTGAGGAGGGGAGGCCGAAGTTGCTCGCTCAGGCAAAGCGTCGTGACCCCGCTACCGGGCCGCATCCGCTGCTTATATCGGCGCGCGGTAATCGCATGAGTGCAGCCATGCTCAGGCGGCGGTTCCATACGCTGGCGACGCTCGCCGGCATTCCGGCCGACATCGCCCCGCATGCGATGCGCCATACCTTTGCGACCGACTTGCTCGAGGGCGGCGCGGACCTGCGCTCGGTTCAAGAGCTGCTGGGTCATGCGAGCCTGTCCACGACGCAGATCTACACGCATCTCACACCCGATCGGCTTAAGCGGGCTGTGGCTCAAGCCCATCCCCGCGGCGAATAGTGGCTGGGACGTCCCGCGCCGCGCTCAGGTGTGTGGTTTTGATTGCGGGTTGGCAGGAAGATGCATTCCTGCTATCATTCATCGGGTTGCTTCACGGCAACAGGTTTTTATCACGCACGCGCGGCTACTTCATACCGTGGTGCCCGGGCTTTGGTAGCACATGTCCGGGTTGGTTTTGGAGGATGACCCCGCGCGGAGGCAAACCACAGGAGGTTTAACATGGCTACCAAGATTAATATCCGCACCCTGCTCGAGGCCGGCTGCCACTTCGGTCACCAGACCCGTCGCTGGAACCCCAAGATGAAGCCGTTCATCTTCGGTGAGCGCAACGGCATCTACATCCTCGACCTCAAGCAGACCATCCTCGACGCCGATCAGGCCTACACCTTCGTCAAGAACGTCGCCAAGGGCGGCAATGTGCTGTTCGTCGGCACCAAGAAGCAGGCTCAGGAGGCCGTCAAGAACGCTGCTGAGCGCGCCAACATGCCTTACATCAACCAGCGTTGGCTCGGCGGCATGCTGACCAACTTCGTCACCATCCGCTCCCGCATCAACCGCATGGAGGAGCTCGAGGCCATGGTCGAGGACGGCCGCATGGCAGTGCTCCCCAAGAAGGAGCAGGCTGTTCTCGGCAAGGAGCTCACCAAGCTCCAGACCAACCTCGGTGGTGCCCGCGACATGAAGGGTCTGCCCCAGGCTCTCTTCGTCATCGACACCAAGCGCGAGGAGAACGCCATCAAGGAGGCTCAGCGCCTGAACATCCCCGTCGTCGCTCTGATCGACACCAACTCCGATCCCGACGAGGTCGAGTACGGCATCCCCTGCAACGATGACGCTATCTCTGCTGTCACCCTTATGTGCGAGCTCATGGCTGACGCCTGCCTCGCTGGCTCCGGCAAGGAGCAGGTCTCCGAGGCCGAGATGGCCGCTGAGCCCAAGGCCGAGTAAATCAGTCTTAGTTAATTCTTTTTCATCTCTTTGAAAGGAACCACAATGGCCCAGATTACCGCCGCTATGGTCAAGCAGCTCCGCGAGATGACCGACTCCCCGATGATGGAGTGCAAGAAGGCTCTCGTCGAGGCTGACGGCGACATGGACGCCGCTGTCGACGTTCTGCGTAAGAACGGCCTTGCCAAGGCTGCCAAGAAGGCTGGCCGTGAGACCAACGAGGGCGCTGTCGCCGCGTTCGTCTCCGAGGATGGCAAGACCGGCGCTCTGCTCGAGCTCTCCTGCGAGACCGACTTCGTTGGCTCCAACGCCAAGTTCACTGGCTTTGCTTCCAAGGTCGCTGAGGTTGTCGCTACCACCGAGCCTGCTGACGTCGACGCTCTGCTCGAGAAGCCGATGGGCGAGGAGACCGTTTCCTCCGAGCTCACCGAGATGATTCACATCATGGGCGAGAACATGAAGATCTCCCGCTTCGCTGCCCGCAAGGCCGAGAACGGCGCGCTCGCTTCTTACATCCACATGGGTGGTAAGATCGGCGTCCTCGTCGAGTTCGCCTTCGAGAAGGCCGAGACCGCTCAGGCTGTGTCCTTCAAGACCTTCGCTCACGACGTTGCCCTTCAGGTTGCCGCCGTCGCACCGATCTGCGCCACCCGCGATCAGGTTCCGGCCGAGACCGTCGAGCACGAGAAGCAGATCTACATGGCCCAGGCTGCCGAGTCCGGCAAGCCCGAGGCTATCCAGGAGAAGATGGCTGTTGGTCGTCTGGAGAAGTTCTACAAGCAGTCCGTGCTCACCGAGCAGGAGTTCATCAAGGACAGCTCCCTCACCATCAAGAAGTACGCTGAGCAGGTCTCCAAGGAGCTCGGCGACACCATTACCGTCGTTGCCTTTGACCGTCTGGTCCGTGGCGAGTAAATAAGCTCTTGTAGCTGGTAATGAGCAGGCTGTGGGTTTTACTCACAGCCTGCTTTTTCATGGCTCTTATCAGAGCCTTTGATATCATATTGAGAGTCTAATTAAAGGAGGATCGCTTTGTCCGACATCCGATATAAACGCGTGCTTCTTAAGCTTTCCGGCGAAGCACTGATGGGCGACGGCCAATATGGCATTGACCCCAAGGTTACCGACCATCTTGCCAAGCAGGTCAAGGAGCTGCTCGCCGTTGGCCATGAGGTCGGCGTCGTTGTCGGCGGCGGCAATATTTTCCGCGGCATGGCCGGCGCTGCCGGTGGCATGGAGCGTGCTCAGGCCGACTACATGGGCATGCTGGCAACCGTTATGAACGCGCTCGCCCTGCAGGATGCCTTCGAGCATAACGATGTTCCCTGCCGCGTGATGAGCGCTATCCAGATGAACGAGATCTGCGAGCCCTATATTCGTCGTCGTGCTATCAACCACCTGTCCAAGGGTAATGTCGTTATCTTCGCCGCCGGCTCGGGCAATCCGTACTTTACGACTGACACCGCCGCGGCCCTTCGCGCCTGCGAGATCGGTGCGGAGATTCTGATTAAGGCCACCAAGGTTGACGGCATCTACGACAAGGATCCCGTCAAGTGCGCCGATGCCG
>CAJLRE010000004.1 GCA_905208975.1 uncultured Collinsella sp.
TACTCTGTTTTGAGAAGTTCGCGAAGCCCACTTCTCAAAACAGAGTATGCCTCCCCGGCCCTCGTCCGTGAACTCTTCCGCTGGGCGAGCCACAGACGCCGCGTACCGATAGGGTGAGGTGGTGGCTTGAAATTGGTGCTATATTCAGCTTGAGTTGTTAAATGTTAGTACGGGAGGCTGATATGGGGCTGTTCAAGAAGAAAAACCCGCAGGATGCCTTTGATCCCGATGTGTTTACCATCACGGATACGATTTTGGACCCGCCGCGGTTTACGTTTTTGCCGGCTATCTACCAGGATGCCACGCGTCGCAAGTGGGCCGTACATCAGCGCGGCGGCGAGCCGAAGATTTTTGACTATGCGGACGTGTTGCAGTGCGAAGTGGCCGAGGCGGGCGATCCGGAGGCCGATGAAGCGGTCTCTAAACAGGAATTTGCCCAGCGTATTCTGGCAAATCCCGCTAAGGCGGCAAAAATGAACGCAGCCAAGCGTAATATGTGTCTTGGTATGGGCGTTGTTGTGGCGGTTCAGACGGGAAAAGACGAGGTTTCCAAACTAGAGATTCCCGTTATGACCGATGAAGTCAAACGCGATTCAAGCCTGTATAAGTCGTATCGGAATGTCGCCGAGAAGATCAAGGCCGAATTTGATGCCATGGGTGGTCTGGCCTAATTTTGGCGACATACGTTTCTGAACGAGGAGTCTGTGCAATGGCAGGCGAATCTTATGCAATTCCCCCCAAAGATCGTGCTGTTGAGGGGATTCTTTGGTATATCCAGCACCATCAGCTTGCCGGCGGCGATCGCCTGCCGGCCGAGCGCGTGCTGTGCGAAGAGATTGGCGTTTCGCGTACGGCGTTGCGCGCCGGTATCACGCGGCTCATCTCGTGTGGAACGCTCGAGAGCCGTCGCGGATCGGGTACGTATGTGTGTCCTCCCAAACCGCTCAATATCTTTCAGGAAACGTATAACTTCTCCGATGCTGTGCGGACTGCCGGCCTGCACCCCTCTTCTCGTCTGGTTTCCACCGGGGCCATCGAGGCGGATGAGGCGCTTGCCGACAAGCTTGGGGTTGCCGTAGGCGCTCCTTTGCTCCGCATGCAGCGTGTTCGACTTATTGAGGGCGAGCCGGCGTCAATCGAGACGGCTCACGTTAACCTGTCCCTGTGCCCCTCGCTTCCCGATCACGATTTTGAGTGTGAGAGCCTTTACGATGTCTTGCTCAAAGAAGGTGGCGTGCGCGTTGAGCATGGACGTGAGCATATCTCCATCTCGCGTTTGAACGCCGAAGAGGCCGAGTTGCTCCAGCAAGAAGAGGGAACGCCGGTGTTCTATGAGAGCACGATAGAATTTGATAAGGACATGCGTTTTGTGGAGCATTGCAAATCGGTGATTTTGCCCACAAAGTTCCGCTTTGCCGATAACGGCGAAAAGAACGGCATGAGGAGCGTGGCAGGTGAACAATGGCTGAAACAGTAGATGCCACCCCGGTTTATATGCGCATTCGACGCCGTATCGAGGAGCGTATCGAGCGCGGTATATATCCCACGGGTTCCATGATTCCGTCCGAAAAAGACCTCGCCGAGGAATTTGGTACGACGCGCTTGACCATCCGAAGCGCTGTCGATGAGCTGGTTCGGCGTGGGCAGATTCGACGCGTCCGCGGAAAGGGCGCGTTTGTGGCACAGAAAGTGCCCGTTGCCTACGAGCGAACGGGAGGCTTTCGCGAATCGGTTCGTGCTTCGGGCGGCGAGCCGTCCGTCCGCATCCTCGCGCGTTCCAAGCGTTATGCGGGTCCATATTATGCCAACCTGTTTGGCATTGCCGAGGACGATTTACTGTATTCGATTCGGCGTTTGAACTGCGTCAACGGCGATCCCGTATCGATTGAGATGGCGTTCATCCCGTGCCTGCTGTTTCCCACAATCGAAGATATTGACGTGTCGGTCTTCAGTTTGTACGAGACCTATGAGATGTTGGGCCGAAAGCCGGTCATGGCACAGGAAAAGCTCGATATCGAAGCGCTGGGCGCGCGAGATGCCGGCCTGCTTGGACTGGAGCAGGGCGATCTTGCCTTGACGCTTGAGTGCGTGAGCTTCGATGCGAGCGGCCAGGCGATCGAGTACGTCAAGTCGTTTAACCGCGGTGATGCGGGTGGATATACCTATACGTACTAGCTGGTTTTTTGCATAACGGGCTGAAAAGCTGACGGAATTTTGATTTGTTGAGCAGACTGCATATACGACCTTACATGGCTCAAAATCGACCGTTCGCCGATGGGGACAAATTAATCGACAAAGAGGTATCAAAAAGCCGTAACCTGTAACTGTGATTGGTATCAAATACTAATGATTTGTTACGAGGTGAGACGATGAAGATGCTCGATTACGTTCAGCTTGCCCATGTGCGTATGGGAGAGAACCTCGAGCGTTCGTCTGAGCTGGTAGCGCAGCTCGTTGATATTTTCCAGTCCGGTTCTTTTGACGCGCTGCGCATCGTTGCTTCGGGTTCGTCGCGCCATGCCGCCGATTGCGCCCGCGATTACCTGCAAGATACCCTGCAAATGCAGGTGTCCGTTGTGACGCCCGAGGCCTTCGTCGATTTTGAACACACCTATCCGCAGCATGCGCTCAACATTGCCGTTTCGCAGAGCGGCTATTCGACCAATACGATCGCGGCTCTTGATTACATGCGCGCGCACGATATGGCTGCAGTTGCGCTCACGGCAAACGTCGAGGCACCCATCAAGGAACACGCTGACATCGTTCTTGACTACGGTGTGGGTGTCGAGTCGGTGGACTTTGTGACTCTGGGCGTCGAGGTTCTCGTTGAGTACCTGGTGCTCTTTGGTATTTACGGCGGCCAGGCGCGCGGAACGATTGACGCCAAGGGCGTTGCCCAGCGTCTTGACGGCCTGCGCGAGGCTATCCAGGCCAATGCCGTGATGTGCAAGATCGCCGAGGCATATGTCCAAGATCACATGCTCGAGCTTTCTGAGCACATGCCCGCCATGGTCGTCGGCAACGGCCCCAACTATGGCGTTGCCGAAGAGGCAGCCCTCAAGCTGAGCGAGACCATCAAGATTCCTGCCATGCATCACGAGGGCGAGGAGTTCGTCCACGGTCCCGAGATGCAGATAACCCCAAGCTACCTGGTGTTTATCGTCGACGATCCGCAGGGGTCGGAGCGTCTTGCGGATATCGCCGATGCGCTATCGAACGTTACGACAAAAACAGTGCTGCTCACGGCCCATCCCAGGGGTAGGGCTCACGAGGTTGCGGTGCCTCAGGTGGCTCCGCTGCTCAGCGCAATTCCCAATCTTGTGTTCTTCCAGACGATTGCGGCCATAATCGCCGAGCGTCTGAAGTCATGGGACGTGCACCCGTATCTCGATGCCGTCTCCAAACAGATGGAGGTCAAGGCAGAGGGCTACGAAGAGTCAGTCAATGCGCTTAAGGCCAAAGCGGCCGAGTGTTACGGAATGTAAGCGGGTTTTGATGCCCGTTGGCATGGGGGATGTGGAGACAACCCCAGAAAGGAGAGACAAATGAAGGAAACCGAGAAGATCGAGATCATGCATTTCGACCAGGAGGGCTACCTCGAGGACGGCAAGGCGCTCTACGAGACCGGCAAGAAGATGACCGCCCTCGCCGACAAGGTCGCCGACGAGGGCTACGACGCCGTGTTCCTGATGGGCGTCGGCGGCACCTGGGACGAGCTCATGCAGCTCGAGTACCTCATGAACAAGTTCGGCGACCGCGACCTCGAGGTCTACCTGATCCACGCCGCCGAGTGGAACGTCATGGGCCACAAGCGCATGACCGAGAAGTCCGTCGTGCTCACCGCCTCCGAGTCCGGCACCACCCCCGAGGTCCTCGAGGCCGTCAAGAAGATGAAGGAGATGGGCGTACGCGTCTATGCCATGACCAAGCCCGAGGGCCCCATCGGCCAGGCTGTGGGTGCCGAGAACTGCGTCGCCATGGCTTCTGACCATGGTTCGGGCGGCTGCGAGAAGGGCTACTACCTCGCCGACTGCTTCGGCCTGCGCCTGCTCAACCGCCGCGGCTGCTTCCCGCAGTTCGACAAGTTTATTGAGCAGACCAAGGATGTTTGGACCCACCTGGTCGACATCCGCAAGAGCTTCGAGCCGCGCGCCGAGGAGCTCGCCAAGAAGTACGCCCTGGCCCCCTACACCATGTTCATCGGCTCCGGCGCCCTGTGGGGCGAGACGATCCTGTTCTCGATGTGCATCCTCGAGGAGATGCAGTGGAAGCGCACCCGCTACATCACCTCGGCAGACTTCTTCCACGGCACCCTCGAGCTCGTGGAGCCCGGCGTCCCGGTCTTCCTGTTCATGGGCGAGGACGAGAACCGCAAGCTCGACGAGCGCGTCCGCGCCTTCCTGACCCGCGGCGTGACCGGCGACACCGACATCAACATCATCGACACCGCCGAGTTCGCGATCCCCGGCCTTGACGACGAGTTCCGCGTCATCGTCTCCCCGTGGATTCTGACGGTGCTCGTGACCGACCGCCTGGCTCGCTACTACGAGACGGTCACCAAGCACAACCTCAAGTATCGTCGCTACTATCACCAGTTCGACTACTAAAGAAAACGGGTGCGGGAACGTGCCGGGCTATTGAGAGGAACACAGAATGAGACAGTACATCATCGCCAGCCATGCGCACTTCGCTACCGGCATCAAGGAGAGCGTCGAGCTGCTCTCGGGCGCGCGCGGCAACGTCCACGATCTTTCGATGTTCGTCGATGACCGCATGGACGTGGCCGAGGAGGCCCAAAAACTGCTGGCGGGCATGTCTGCCGACGATGATGTCGTTGTCTGCACCGATCTCTTTGGCGGCAGCGTCAACAACGAGTTCACCAAGATCGTCCAGACGCGTCCCCGCACGTACCTCGTTACCAACATGAACCTTCCTCTGCTCATCCAGCTGCTGTTCTCTGACGAGTCGGCGCCGGTTGAGGAGACGATTCGCGCCATCGTCGCTGCGGACGATACGCGCGTGAAGTTTGTCAACGACCTGCTGGTCGATGACGACGAGGAAGAAGAGTTCTAATCCGCAGCACCTATTGACATGCCGTAAGACGGCGCAAGACCTTTGGGGGGTCACATTATGATTCAGCTACTTCGCGTTGACCATCGCCTGCTTCATGGCCAGGTCGCAGTTTCCTGGGTTCAGGGCCTCGGCTCCAACTGCATCTTCTGCGTGGGCGATAAGGTCGCCAACGACCCGGTGTGGAAGACGACGCTCAAGATGGGCAAGCCTGCCGGCTGCAAGCTCGTCATCAAAGACATGGAGCATGCCATCGAAGCTATCAACTCGGGCGTGACCGACAAGTACAAGATGATTATCTGTGTCGCCACTATTGCTGAGGCAAAGCAGCTTGTTGAGGGCTGCCCGCAGATCAAGTCGGTCAACCTGGGCAACACCAAGCCCAAGGACGAGAAGCGTCCCGATGCTCGTCAGGTCTCTCGTCAGATCTTCCTGACCGCGGCCGAGGAAGCCGATGTGCGCGAGATGCTGGATCGTGGCGTTGAGGTCGAGATTCGACCCCTGGCCGATGACCCCAAGGTTGACTGCGCCAGCGTGCTCTAGGCGTTTGAATTCGAAGAGTCTGAGCTCTTCGTAGTGTCCTATATGGAAAGGGGGATGTATGCTTACCCAAGCAATCCTCATCGGACTTATCGCCGCATTTGGTAAGTTCGACTACCAGCTCGGTACGCTCTATGCGTTCCGCCCCATCGTCCTGTGCCCGCTCGTGGGTCTGGTGCTGGGGGACCTGCAGTCCGGCCTCGCGATCGGTGCGAGCCTGGAGCTGCTGTTCATGGGCTCGATCTCCATCGGCGCCTACGTGCCGCCTGATGAGACGATCGGCGGCGTGCTTGCCTGTGCCTTCGCTATCCAGCTGGGCCAGAGCACCGAGGCAGCCATCGCGCTTGCCATGCCCATCGCCACGCTGTGCCTTGCCATCAAGAACATCCTCAACGCCGCCCTGCCGATTCTGGTTGACCGCGCTGATGTCTTCTCCGGCCAGGGCAACCTTAAGGGTGTCTATGCGATGCACTTCCTGATCGGTTCCACCGGTGTCATCATGGCGTTCCTGTTGTGCTCGCTGTCGTTCTATCTGGGTGCTGACGCTATCCAGGGCATGCTCGACTTCATCCCGCCCTTTGTCCTTGCTGGCTTTGGCGTTGCCGCCAACATCCTGCCGGCCATGGGCTTCGCCATGCTCGGCCGCCTGGTGCTCACCAAGCAGCTCGTGCCCTTCTACTTCCTGGGCTTCCTGCTGTGCTCCTACGCCAACGTGCCCGTCCTGGGCGTCGCCCTGATCGCCATCATCATCGGCATCGACAAGTTCGACCTGCTCGGCCTGGGCGGAGCCCAGCCCCAGCTCTCCACGGAAGGGGATGAGGACGATGACTTCTAGTCCCGAGAACAAGATCACGCGCTCCGACCTCGTCAAGAGCGCCGTCAACACCGGCGCCCTGGGCATGGAGTTCTCCTGGACCTACTACAAGCAGATGAACATCGCCTTCTGCCTGATGGTCGCCAACATGCTCAAGAAGATCTACGCCGGCCGCCCCGACGACTACGCCGAGGCCCTGCACCGCCACTGCGCGTTCTTCAACATCACCGTCCAGTTCGCCCCGTTCGTCGGCGGCATCGCGATGGCCATGGAGGAGAAGGTCGCCCGCGGCGAGATCGAGCCCGAGAGCGTCAACGACGTCAAGGCCGCCCTCATGGGCCCGCTGTCCGGCATCGGCGACTCCATCTTCCTGTCGACGCTGCGCGTGGTCGCCGCCGCGGTGGGCATCAGCCTGTGCCAGGCCGGCAACCCCTTCGGCCCCATCGCCTTCCTGCTGATCTACAACGTCCCCGGCTTCGCGCTGCGCGTCTGGGGCGCCGTCAAGGGCTACGAGCTGGGCGTGGGCTTCCTGGACGAGGCCCAGAGGACCGGCCTCATGCAGAAGATCATGACCTGCGTGGGCATCGTGGGCGTCATGGTCGTGGGCGCCATGTGCAAGGACATGTTCTGGGCCAGCATCCCGGTGGCCATCGGCTCGGGCGAGGACGCCCAGACCCTCCAGGACATCCTGGACGGCATCATGCCCGGCATGCTCGGCATGCTCGCCTTCTGGCTGTACTACTGGCTGCTGTCCAAGAAGATCAACCCCATGGTGCTGATCGTGGCCACCATGGTCGTGGGCATCGTCGGCGCGTTCTTCGGCGTGCTGGCGTAAGGGCCCGGCCTATTATCTGCCCCCAAGGGAAACGGCGACCCATTGCGGTCGCCGTTTTTTATTACCGAAAGCTAGCTGAGGTGCTTCGTGATTCGATCTGACAATCCACCCGACAATGGCGTGAGCGGGGCGATGTATCTATTTGGCACGGCGCTCTTGTGGAGCTTTATCGGCATCCTCGTTCACGCCAATTCGCAGTCAGCTCTTCTGATTGGCGCCGTCACGGCAATATTTATGTCGCTCTTTATTCTGCTTGTCGGCAGGCCTGTCCTCCGCGTCAGCCGTCTTATTGTCCTTGTGGCCGTCTGCAACTTCGTGACGGGCACCACGTTTAACTTTGCCAACCAGCTCACGACGGTCGGCAACGCAATCGTTTTGCAGTACACCTCGATGATTTTCGTTATCGTGTATCAATCGCTCGCAACTCACACGTTGCCCTCACCTGCGAAGATCGCCTCCGTGGTGGTTGCTTTTACGGGTATGGGACTTTTCTTTTTGGGTGATTTGAGTCCCGAGGGTATGCTCGGCAACCTGCTTGCCGTCATTTCGGGCGCCGCCTTTGGGCTGTGCTTCTTTTTGAACTCTCGTCCCGATGCGTCGCCCATGGTGTCCTCGCTCATCTCCTGCGGTATCTCGATGCTGCCGATCGTCTATTTTGCTGGTGCCCTAGACTCCGTGAGACCATTTGAGTGGGGGCTTATGCTGGTGCATGGCCTTTTTTGCAGTGGTCTTGCGAGCGTGCTGTATGCCAAGGGGATTGCGCGCACCAACGCGTTTGCGGCCAACTTGGTCTGTATGAGCGAGGTCGTGCTTGCTCCCTGCTGGTCGGCGCTCCTCTTTGGCGAGGTCTTTCACTGGAATGAGTTTTTGGGCGCGGCGATTATCGTTTTGGTGATTGTAGCCAACTTGGCATCCGATGCCTTTGGCGATGGCTTTCTGGTGGCGCTTGTCCGCCATCGAAACAAAGAGCGTGCCTGATGGGATACGTCTGCCGTTTACGGTAAAAAACACCCCGCTGAGCGAGTGGTATTAAATAGTAAGAACCTGCATACCTATAATTGGTATCAAATCATTTGTACCTGGCATGGGTGTTAGCAGCACACCAGGTACGCTTCGAGCCGTGTAATCGAACTCCCGGAATTGATATCAACAACGCGCGCGACGGGAGTGGCGACGGTTCGAGTTTCCTAATTGGGAGGAACTATGCTTACCCAAGCAATCCTCGTCGGCTTAGTCGGAGCGTTTGGATGTCTCGACTACCAGCTCGGTTCGCTCTATGCGTTCCGCCCCATCGTCCTGTGCCCGCTCGTGGGTCTGGTCCTGGGGGACCTACAGACCGGTCTTGCCGTAGGTGCAAGCCTTGAGCTGCTGTTTATGGGCTCGATCTCCATTGGCGCTTACGTGCCGCCCAACGAAACCGTCGGTGGCGTGCTTGCCTGTGCGTTTGCCATTCAGCTCGGTCAGGGTACCGAGACGGCTATCGCGCTTGCCATGCCCATCGCCGTCCTTTCGCTGACGATTGGTAATATTACCAACGCCTTGTTCCCCGTGTTTGTCGACATGGCAGACAAGTTTGCCCTCAAGGGAAACCTCAAAGGCATCTATGCCGTTCATTGGGGAATTGGAATTTGGGGCTGCATTGAGTACTTCTTGCTGTGCGGCGGTGCCTTCTATCTGGGTTCCGACGCCATCCAGGGCCTGCTCGACTTCATCCCGTCCTTTGTGATCGATGGTTGCGGCGTTGCCGCCAACATCCTGCCGGCCATGGGCTTCGCCATGCTCGGCCGCCTGGTGCTCACCAAGCAGCTCGTGCCCTTCTACTTCCTGGGCTTCCTGCTGTGCTCCTACGCCAACGTGCCCGTCCTGGGCGTCGCCCTGATCGCCATCATCATCGGCATCGACAAGTTCGACCTGCTCGGCCTGGGCGGAGCCCAGCCCCAGCTCTCCACGGAAGGGGATGAGGACGATGACTTCTAGTCCCGAGAACAAGATCACGCGCTCCGACCTCGTCAAGAGCGCCGTCAACACCGGCGCCCTGGGCATGGAGTTCTCCTGGACCTACTACAAGCAGATGAACATCGCCTTCTGCCTGATGGTCGCCAACATGCTCAAGAAGATCTACGCCGGCCGCCCCGACGACTACGCCGAGGCCCTGCACCGCCACTGCGCGTTCTTCAACATCACCGTCCAGTTCGCCCCGTTCGTCGGCGGCATCGCGATGGCCATGGAGGAGAAGGTCGCCCGCGGCGAGATCGAGCCCGAGAGCGTCAACGACGTCAAGGCCGCCCTCATGGGCCCGCTGTCCGGCATCGGCGACTCCATCTTCCTGTCGACGCTGCGCGTGGTCGCCGCCGCGGTGGGCATCAGCCTGTGCCAGGCCGGCAACCCCTTCGGCCCCATCGCCTTCCTGCTGATCTACAACGTCCCCGGCTTCGCGCTGCGCGTCTGGGGCGCCGTCAAGGGCTACGAGCTGGGCGTGGGCTTCCTGGACGAGGCCCAGAGGACCGGCCTCATGCAGAAGATCATGACCTGCGTGGGCATCGTGGGCGTCATGGTCGTGGGCGCCATGTGCAAGGACATGTTCTGGGCCAGCATCCCGGTGGCCATCGGCTCGGGCGAGGACGCCCAGACCCTCCAGGACATCCTGGACGGCATCATGCCCGGCATGCTCGGCATGCTCGCCTTCTGGCTGTACTACTGGCTGCTGTCCAAGAAGATCAACCCCATGGTGCTGATCGTGGCCACCATGGTCGTGGGCATCGTCGGCGCGTTCTTCGGCGTGCTGGCGTAAGGGCCCGGCTGCATAGATTTTCGTTGCAACCTGGAAAGGGGATGGAGCAGGCCTATGCCCTCCATCCCCTTTTTGTATAGAAGGAGTTCGTATGTTCGCGAAGGATCGCGAAGCAATGCGCCTGACGCCGGCAGAGGTCAGGCTGATTCTTATTGAGTCCCTGCAGTGGTGCGCCAACAACGCGGTCTACTTTTTGGGGCTTATCGGTGCGGCCACGTATGATCTGGCCGGCACGGCCTTTTTGGTTGCTGCCATTACGCTCGTGCGCAATCTTATGACGTCGGCGGGCAATATGGTGTCGGGCTCGGTCATCGATCGCTTTGGACCGCGCCGGACGTCGTTTGTGACGTGCGTGATTACGGCAGTGCTATCGCTTGGCGTGGGGTTAGCGCCGTTGTCTGTCCCCGGGCTTGTGTTTGCCGCGTGCGTCTTGGGGCTTGCGGGCGGCTTTATCAACACCTGCACGCATGCGTTTCCGGGATACCTGGAGTCGACCACCGAGGGCCGTACCCGCGTGAACGGTCTCATGGTGTTCTACAGCAATATCGCCTATACCGCTGGCCCGCTGCTCGGTGGTGCCATCGTGAGTTGTTTTGCCACGCAATCGGTCTATCTGCTCATGGCGGGCATGATGGGTGTGGCGGCTGTGCTCTCCTTGGGCTGTCACGAGTGCGTTGTTCCCGCAAAAGGGGAGAAGCCGAAGGGCGGTATTCTGGGCGGCATGGCCGAGGGTGCGCGGCTTACGTTTCGCGACCACGACCTGCGCCTCATCTTTATCTCGGGCTTTTTGGGTTTCTTTGCGTTCGGCGCGTTCGATTCGCTGGAGTCGTTGTTCTACCGTGATGTGCTCAACGTGGATATCGTCTGGCTGGGCTGGCTGTCCTCGGTCGTGGGCCTTACTTCCTCGGTGGGTGCGTTCATCCTGACCAAGCTTTCTGCTCGCCATGTCAACCTGCGATTGCTGCTCGGCGCGCTCATGGCCGTGGGCATTGGGTCCATGGTGTACGTGGGCACCGATATGCTGGGGGTCGCGATTATCGGTCAGGCGATTAACGGTATGGCCTGGGGATTCCTAGAACCGCTACAGATGATCTTGATTCAGGAGCGCGCCGACATCAAATACCTGGGGCGCATTACCGGCTTTGTGCGTTTTGGCCTGATGAGCGCCGGCGTGCTGCCGCTGCTGGCGGCTCCGTTTTTAGCGGAGGCATTGGGCGTCCAGGCGGTGCTGTTTGGGGCATCGACCATTATTGCACTGGTAGGAACGCTGTTCTTTGTCGCACAAGGGAGGCGTCGGCGGTGTTAGCTATACATTCAATTCTAATTTAATACCACTCACCAGAGAATTTCGACCGTTCACCGAGGATTGGAATAGATTGATAAGTGGTATTAAAAACACGTTAGGTGTATGTCTATAATTGGTATCGAAAAGAAACGCGATGTATAGATTCGCGTACAGGACAGAAAGGAAAAGCCATGAAGGAAACCGAGAAGATCGAGATCATGCACTTTAGCCAGGAGGGTTACGTCGAGGACGGCAAGGCGCTCTACGAGACCGGCAAGAAGATGACCGCGCTCGCCGACAAGGTCGCCGACGAGGGCTACGACGCCGTGTTCCTGATGGGCGTCGGCGGCACCTGGGACGAGCTCATGCAGCTCGAGTACCTCATGAACAAGTTCGGCGACCGCGACCTCGAGGTCTACCTGATCCACGCCGCCGAGTGGAACGTCATGGGCCACAAGCGCATGACCGAGAAGTCCGTCGTGCTCACCGCCTCCGAGTCCGGCACCACCCCCGAGGTCCTCGAGGCCGTCAAGAAGATGAAGGAGATGGGCGTACGCGTCTATGCCATGACCAAGCCCGAGGGCCCCATCGGCCAGGCTGTGGGTGCCGAGAACTGCGTCGCCATGGCTTCTGACCATGGTTCGGGCGGCTGCGAGAAGGGCTACTACCTCGCCGACTGCTTCGGCCTGCGCCTGCTCAACCGCCGCGGCTGCTTCCCGCAGTTCGACAAGTTTATTGAGCAGACCAAGGATGTTTGGACCCACCTGGTCGACATCCGCAAGAGCTTCGAGCCGCGCGCCGAGGAGCTCGCCAAGAAGTACGCCCTGGCCCCCTACACCATGTTCATCGGCTCCGGCGCCCTGTGGGGCGAGACGATCCTGTTCTCGATGTGCATCCTCGAGGAGATGCAGTGGAAGCGCACCCGCTACATCACCTCGGCAGACTTCTTCCACGGCACCCTCGAGCTCGTGGAGCCCGGCGTCCCGGTCTTCCTGTTCATGGGCGAGGACGAGAACCGCAAGCTCGACGAGCGCGTCCGCGCCTTCCTGACCCGCGGCGTGACCGGCGACACCGACATCAACATCATCGACACCGCCGAGTTCGCGATCCCGGGCCTTGACGACGAGTTCCGCGTCATCGTGTCTCCGTGGATCCTCTCCTCGCTGATCACCGATCGCCTTGCTGCTTACTACGAGACGGTCACCAAGCACAACCTCAACTACCGTCGTTACTATCACCAGTTCGACTACTAATCGGTGACAAATAAGCTACTGATCAAGAAGCACCCTGCCCGGGCGTGAACTGCGTCCCAAATCTTGGACGCCCTAAATAGCGACTAGGCCGCGAGGGCCTGATTCCGGAACTCCTCCGGGGTCAGGCCCTTCAATCTTACCTGCCTCCGGCTCGTGTTCCAGTGGACTATGTATTCCTCGAGGTCGCGTTTGAAATCCTCGAACGTCTCCCACTCGCGGCCCCGGTAGAACTCGTCCTTGACGTGGCCGAAGAGCTGCTCGGTGGCGGCGTTGTCGATGCAGTTCGCCTTCCTGGACATGCTCTGGACGATGCCGGCGGCCTCGAGCCTGGATGTGTACGAGGCGTGCTGGTACTGCCAGCCCCGGTCCGAGTGCATGGTCGGGGCGGCGCCCTCGGGGATCTTGGACAGCAGCTCGTCGAGCATCCTGACCTGCTGGGCCATGTCGGGCGTGGTCGATATGTCGCTCGCCACAATCTCCTTGGTGCAGAAGTCCAGCGTCGGGGCCCAGTAGGCCTTGCCGCCCGCCACCTTGAACTCGGTGACGTCCGTTCCCAGCTTCCGCCACGGGGCCCCGGCGTCGAAATCCCTCGCGATCACGTTCTCGAACGTCCTGCCGACGACGCCCCTGTACGAGTTGTACCTGTGGTAGGCCGTCTCGCGTCTGATACCGCAGCGAATCCCCATCTCGCGCATCATCTTGAGCACGGTCTTGTCGGCTATCACGGCCCCCTCTTCCGCCCTGAGGCACATCGCTATCTGCCGGTGCCCGCAGCCGTTGGCGGTGCGCGAGAAGATCTCGGCGGCCGCCTCCCAGAGCTCGGGGCGCGTGGGCCTCGGCGGGTGCGCGAGGGCGTAGTAGTAGGTCGACCGCTTGAGCTCGGCGCATGCGAGCAGGTGCCCGAGCGCGTGCCCCTCGGCGCGCAGGGCCGCGACCGCTTCGGCCTTCGCCCTGGTCAGAGCCCGTCCCTCTCGACCAGGGCGCGTAATTTTTTTAGGTAGGCCACCTCGGTCTCGAGCCTTCGGCAGCGCTCCTCGAGCTCCTGCTCGCGGGTGCGCGGCCTCGCCTTGGAACCGCTCGGCCGGCCCTTGGGCCTCGGGCGCAGGGCCTCCGCGCCGCCCCGGCGGTATAGCGCGCACCACTTCTTGAGCGGCGACATCGACATTATGCCGAACGCCGCCATCGCCTCGGTCTTCGTCATGCCGCCGTCGACGACGGCGGAGGCGGCGGCGACCTTCTGCTCGTATGTGTACCTGCCCTGCTTTCCGTCCATGCGCAGCAGCACCTCGCTCCCGAATGCGCGGTATATCTCCTGCCATCTTCTCACGGCTTCCACGGGAAGCGAAAGGGCAATCGCGGCAGATTTATACCCGTGCCCGAGCTCGAAGAGCCCTATGGCCGCCTTCCTGGCCTCGATATCATGCTTCACTCTCAAATCAACGCGCATAAAGAAAGCCTCCCATTTCTCATGTCCAAGAAATGGGAGGCAGTTCAGCGCATGCGTCCGGGCATTTTTATGCCGAAATTCGCAAGAAAGGGGAATCGAATGAGGCAGTTTATCGTGGCGTCCCATGCTCATTTCGCGTCTGGAATCGTCGAGAGCATCGGCCTGCTCTCCGGCGAGCGCGAAAACGTCCATGCGCTGTCTATGTATGTCGACGGAAACGAGGACCTGGTCAAGGAGGCAGCAGCGATTCTGGACGGCTTTGCCGCGGACGATGAGGTCGTAGTTTGCACCGACCTCTTTGGCGGCAGCGTCAACAACGAGTTCACCAAGATCGTCCAGACGCGCCCCAACACGCACCTGGTGACCAATATGAACCTGCCACTCCTTATTCAGCTGCTGTTCGTGCCCGACTCCACCCCGATCGATGAGGCCATTCGCCAGATCGTCGAGGCGGACGACACCAAGGTCAAGTACGTCAACGACCTGCTGGGGCAGGCCGAACTCGATGAGTTTTAATCGTTAGGAGCACATCATGATTCAGATGATTCGTGTAGATTATCGACTGCTGCACGGCCAGGTTGCCGTTAGTTGGACCTCGGCTCTGGGTGCCGACTGCATCCTGTTGGTGAGCGACACAGTCCTCAATGACAAGCTTCGTCTGCAGGCCCTGTCTCTTGCAAAGCCGGAGGGCTGCAAGGTCGTCGTCAAAAACACCGAGGATGCCGTCAAGGCGCTCCAGAGCGGTGTGACCGATAAGTACAAGCTCTTCGTGGTTTGCGAGACGATCCAGCAGGCCGGTGCCGTCGCCAAGGCGATGGGCGTCAAGAAGATCAACCTCGGCAATGTTGCCTTTAGCGAGGATGCCCGCCAGGTCTCGACGAGCGTGTTCCTTACGCCCGAGAACGAGGCCTACGTGAAGGAGCTGCTCGGCGACGGCTACGAGCTGTTCATTCAGATGATTCCGGCAGATGCGAAGACTGACGCCGCGAAGGTCATCGGTTAGGGGCCATCATGGTTATCAAGACAATCCTGATTTTCCTTATTGCCCTTTTGGGTTATTCCGAGTGGCTGACGGGCACGAGCTACCTCCAGCGCCCGATTGTGCTCGGACCTCTGGTTGGCCTTGTCATGGGCGACATGGTGACCGGCACGATCATGGGCGCCACGATGGAGCTTGCCATGGTCGGCGCCATCTCGGTCGGTGCGTATAACCCGCCCGATACGATTTCCGGCACTATCCTGGGCGTATCGCTTGCCATGCAGGCCGGTGCGGACGCTTCGGCGGCCCTGACCTTGGGCATTCCCATCGCAACGATCGTTCTGGCGCTCGATACCGCCCTGGGCCAGCCGGTGATGCTGCTGTTGGTGCACCGTATCGACAAAAACGTCGAGGACGGAGACACCAAGGCCATCACGCGCAACATGCTTATCGCGGGTTATGCGCAGAGCTGGTGCGGCCTGCTGATTATTCCCCTGGCATTCTTCTTTGGCGCCGATGCCGTCGCCAGCCTGCTCAACATCATCCCCGATTTCGTTCAGACCGGCATGGATGTCGCCGCCGCCTTCTTGCCCGCACTCGGCTTTGCGATGCTGGCGCAGATGATTATGAACAAAACGGTGGCTCCGTTCTTCTTCGCTGGCTTCTTCCTCGTCGCCTACTTTGGCATTAGCACGACGGGCGTGGCGATCTTTGCCGCGATCATCGTCGTCGCGATGACGGTTTTGGGCGAGAAGAAAAAGGCGGAGCAGCCCGCAGTGGCAACCGAGGATCCTGCGATTGGGAGTGGGTTCGATGAGTTTTAAGTTTGAGTCTTCTTATGACGGGCTGATTTCCCGCGCAGACCTTAAGAAGCTGTTCTGGCGCTCGATTCCCTATGAGCATTCCTGGAACTACGAGCGTATGGGCCATATCGGCTTTATGTGGGCCCTTATGCCGATCCTTCGCAAGCTGTATCCGCAGGATGCAGACTTTAAGGCCGCACTCAAGCGCCATATGGAGCTCTATAACGTCACGCCGTACATCTCGACGCTCCCCATGTCCATTGCTGCCGCAATGGAAGAGGTCAACGCTACTGACGATAGCTTTGACACGAGCGCGATCTCTAATGTCAAGCTTGCTTTGATGGGACCGCTGTCCGGCGTGGGCGATGCCTTCTACTGGGGCACGCTGCGAATTTTGGCAACGGGTGTCGGCACGTCGCTGGCGCTGCAGGGCTCTATTCTTGGCCCGATTTTGTTCCTGCTCGTGTTCAACGTCCCTCACTACATTATCCGTTACCTGCTGACGTTTGTGGGATATCGCTTTGGTTCGGACATGATCAGCAAGGTCCAGGAATCGGGCATTATGGACACGATCGTCAAGATGGCCTCTATCATGGGCGCCATGGTGATCGGTGCTATGACCATGGAGATGGTCACCGTGGACATTCCGCTCATGGTCGGCGCGGGCGATGGCGCTCAGACGCTCGCCGAGCTGCTCAACGGAATCTTCCCGGGCTTTGTCACGATGGGGCTGTTTGGAATCGTCTATCTCATGCTCAAGAAGAAGATGAATCCGCTGCTCATCATGCTCGTGATCCTACTCGTGAGTATCGCCGGCGCGTTCTTTGGAGTGCTTGGTGTTCAGTAGGGCATCCGTCATAATTAAAACAATGTAAGAGGGGGCGTCGCGCACACTGTGCTGCGGCGCCCTTTTGCCGAAAGGTGGACAAGATGGAGTATCCACAGCTTGCCGTCATGAATATCAGCCATCGCTATTTTGACCTTGAGGAATTCTTTTCCTCGGCAGCGGCCTCGGGCTACACGTGTTGCGAGCTTTGGACCGGGGCGATGCATCTGTATGTCGATTGCCATGGATACGATTCGCTCGAGCAGGTGCGGGAGCTGTCGCAGCGGTATGGAGTTCGGATTGTGGGGCTTTGTCCCGAACAGAACAACCCCAAGCCGTGGAATATCGCGGCGCGTGGGAATGAGGCGCGTGCCCGCACGCTCGCGTACTTTAAGAACGTTGTGGATATCGCGGCGGAACTTGGAGCCGAGCAGGTCATGGTCTCGAGCGGCTGGGCATTTTTGAACGAGCCGATCGAGGACGCGTGGGGTCGCAGCGCCTCGATGCTGCGTGCAATTGCCGAGCATGCGGGAGAACGCGGCGTGCGACTGGTGCTCGAAGCCCTACAGCCGGTTGAGTCGATGATCGTGAACTCGGCGGCCGATACGAAGCGCATGATCGAAGCAGTTGATCATCCGGCACTTAAGGCGTGTCTGGATATGGGCGCCATGGCGGTGGCGGGGGATACCATCGACGATTACTTCGATCTGCTTGGCGATGATGTCGCCCACGTGCATTTTGTCGATGTTGCGGCAGATGGCACGACGCATCTTGCCTGGGGTGACGGCGACCGCGATATGCGCGCTGACCTGGATAGGCTGGTGGCGCGCGGCTATCGCGGAGTTGTTTCGGCCGAGACCTATGACGGGCGCTATTTTGCCGACCCCGCAGCTGCCGATGCGCAGGTAATGGCAGAGTATCGTCGTGCGATTGGCGCCTAGGTGGGGTTGGGCTGCGGCAATCTGCCCCATGTTTCCAAATGAATACGGTGTGAGCGGCTGCGACGGATTTCCCCCGCAAACACTCTAGTATGCTAAAGTACCCAGAAGACCGGCGGAGCTATGCCGGTCTTCTGTTCTATACGAAGCACAGCATGAGGAGGCTCACCAGATGACGGCCACACCGTGGGGATTCCGGGACATATTGCCCGAGGAGGCTCAGGCACGCGAGGAGATCGCATGTACGGTGAAGGGCTGCTTTAGGGAGCATCATTATCTGCCGGTTGAAACGCCGCTGCTCGAGGACAAGGGTTCGCTCGAGGAAGGTGGCCGCATTGCGGACACGCCGTTTAAGCTCTTTGACGATGACGGGCGTTTGCTGGTGGTTCGTCCCGACAACACGTTGCCGATCGTGCGCTTGGTTTCGACCCGCATGCGCGCGGCCGATCTGCCGCTGCGCCTGCGCTACGAGGCGCCGGTGGTTCGCGAGTGCCAGCGCAATGCCGGCGGCTCGCGTCAGTTTACGCAGCTGGGCTTTGAGCTTATCGGTGCGGGCGATGCCGCGGGCGATGTCGAGATTGTCTCGCTGGTAGCCGAGGCCGTGCGCAAGCTGGCGTTGCCCGATGCGCGCATTATCGCAGGTAGCGTTCGTCCTTTTAAGGAGCTGCTCGCGGCGTGCGAGGATCGCGAGCTGGCTGCCGAGGCCCTGCGCTGCGTGCACGCCAATGACTTTGTGGGCCTCGATGCCCGCGTGGCGGCAAGCGCCGAGTCCGAGGCCGTCAAGGCCGCCATTAGTGAGCTGCCGCGCTTGCACGGCGGTGCCGAGGTACTCGACCGTGTGGACGCGCTGCTGGAAGCTGCCGGTATCGTCGCGCCGCTCACGCGCGAGCTGCGTGCCCTGGTCGAGGGCCTGGCGCCCGAGGACGCCCAGGTGCTGTCCTTCGACTTCTCCATCATGAACTCGTTCGATTACTACACGGGCCTGGTCTTTAAGGCCTATGCCGGCGGCCTGCCCGATCCTGTCGGTTCGGGCGGTCGCTACGACTCTATCTTTACCGGTGCATTTGGCGACGGCATCGAGGTGCCGGCGGCGGGCTTCGCCTTTTCGCTCGAGCGCCTGGAGGCCGCGCGCACCTCGGCCGAGGACGCCGCTTCCGATGGCGATCACGCCTCGGGCCGTGGCGCCGAGGGCCCGCTGCGCATCGCCGTGCCCAAGGGCTCGCTTAAGGCCGACACGCTCGACGTGCTCGAGACCGCGGGCTTGGACGTCTCTGAGCTGCGTGACCCCGGCCGTCACCTGATCGTGCGCGGCCGCGACACGCGTGCCGGCAAGGGCGCGGTCGGCGATATCGAGTTTGTCATCGTGCGTCCCAGCGATGCGCCTGCCTTTGTGGGCTGCGGTGGTGCCGATTGCGGCATCTGCGGCTGGGATTCGCTTATCGAGGCCGACCTCAACCTGCTGCAGCTGGTCGATCTGGGCTACGGCCTGTGCACCTTTATTGAGGCTGAGCCCGCTTGGCGCGCCGGTCAGGCCGAGCGCAACTATGCCCGCCGCGGTTCGCTTCGCGTGGCAACCAAGTACCCGCGCATCGCGAGTGCCTGGTATGCCGAGCGCGGCGTGAACGCCGACATTGTTTCGCTGCACGGCAACATCGAGCTGGGACCCATCGTCGGTATGACCGATCGCATCGTGGATATCACCGCCACGGGCGCCACGCTGCGCGACAACGAACTGGTCATCACCGGCCGCATTATGGACTGCACGGCCCGCTTCTTTGTCAATCCGGGCGCCGCACGTCTGGATCCGCGCGTACGCAATCTGGCAGATCGCTTGGCGGCAGCCGTGAAGGACAAGCATTTTGAGCCCGTTGCGGGCTCGGCACAATAGCGCGAGCACGCACGGGCGCCCCAACGTCCGGGCGGCGGGCCGACAGACGCCGCCGCCCGGCATCTCGTTTTCCAAACGCAACCTCGACCGATAGGGGATACCGATATGAAGACCATCAAGCTTGCTCCCGGTGAGCGCCTCGTTACCAACCAGCTCAACCGCAAGGGCGTGCTGCCGCAAAACATCGTCGACGCCGCCCGCGATATCGTGGCCAACGTGCGCGCCAACGGCGATGCCGCGGTGCGCGATTACTCTCAGCGTTTTGACGGCGTTGAGCTGCAGAGCTTCCGCTTGCCGCAGGAGCAGATCGATGCCGCGCTCGAAGGCCTCGACCCGGCCTTTGTCGCCGCGCTTGAGAAGGCCGCGCGCCAGATTCGCGAGTTCCACCAGCGCGAGGTCGAGCAGAGCTGGTTTACCACGCGCTCGGACGGCACGATGCTCGGCGTTAAGGTGACCCCGCTTGCTGCGGCCGGTATCTACGTGCCGGGCGGTCGTGCACAGTACCCTTCCACCGTGCTTATGAACGCCATTCCCGCTAAGGTGGCCGGCGTCAAACGCGTGGTCATGGTAACCCCGCCGCAAAAGGATGGACTGATTAGCCCGTATACGCTCGCGGCCGCCAAGCTCGGCGGCGTGGACGAGATCTATATGGTGGGCGGCGCTCAGGCCGTGGCCGCACTTGCGTATGGTACCGAGACCATTCCGCGCGTCGACAAAATCACTGGACCGGGTAACGCCTTTGTTGCCGCGGCCAAGCAGATCGTCTCGGGTGACGTGGGTATCGATATGGTCGCCGGTCCCTCCGAGGTCTGCGTGCTGGCCGACGCCACGGCCAAGCCTATGGTGGTCGCGGCAGACCTGATGGCCCAGGCCGAGCACGATCCGCTGGCAGCCTGCTATCTGGTGACTTGCGACGAGCAGTTTGCGCGCGAGGTCGAGGCTGGCATCGACATCCTGGTGGCGCAGTCGCCGCGTGCCGAGATCACGCGCGCTTCGCTCGACAACGAAGGTACCATCGTGGTGGCCGCCGATATGGCTGCCGCCGTCGAGGCCGTGAACACCGTGGCGCCCGAACACCTGGAGCTGCACTGCAAGGACGCGATGGGCCTGCTTGGCGGCATTCGCAACGCCGGCGCCATCTTTGTGGGCGCTTGGAGCTCCGAGCCGCTTGGCGATTATGTTGCCGGCCCCAACCACACGCTGCCGACCGGCGGCACGGCCATGTTCTCCAACCCGCTTTCGGTCGAAGAGTTCGTTAAGCGCTCGAGCGTCATTTGCTATACGCCCGAGGGTCTGCTCTCCGACGCTCCCGCTACGCAGCGCCTGGCCGAGGCCGAGGGCCTGTGGGCGCACGCGCTCTCTGCCGCCCTGCGTCGTCGCGTGCTGGAGCAGGGCGAGGATGCCGTGAGTGCCGAGTCGCTGGCTGCGGCCGACCTGACCAAGGTCGCCTGGCCGGGCGACGCTGTGGCGACGGTCGCCGAGGGTGTGGACCTGGCGGCTGCAGGCTCGGATGGCGCTGGCGCGACCGGCGAGGAGGCCTAACATGGCCGAACTTACGCTGCGCATGAAGGAACTCGTCCAGCCCTACCTGGCCGGCATTGAGCCCTATGATCCCAACTTTACGCCTACGCGCATCAATCTTTCGGCCAACGAGAACACCTATCCCGTGCCTGCCGGCGTGCGTGAGGCAATCGATGCAGCCCTGGCTGCCACGCCGCTCAACCGCTATCCCGATCCCATGTCCTGTGACCTGCGCGATGAGCTTGCTGCCTGGCATGGCGTGGCGCGTGAGAATATTTGCGTGGGAAACGGCGGCGACGAGCTGCTCTATAACTACCTGTTGGCGTTTGGCGGCGCGGGGCGGACCCTGCTCAACTGCCCGCCGTGCTTTAGCGAGTATGCGTTCTTTGCATCGCTCTGTCAGACCGAGGTGCGCGACGTGTGGCGCGACCCGGCGACCTTTGAACTCGACCAAGCGGCGGTGCTTGCAGCGGCGCCTGAGTGCAACCTGGCCATCGTGACTTCGCCCAACAACCCCACGGGCGACGTGGCACCGCTCGACTTTGTCGCGGCCCTGTGCGATGCGTGCCTCGGCATGGTCATGGTCGACGAGGCCTACGTTGAGTTTGCGGACGATTCGTTTGGCGCGGCTACCACGGCGCAGGGGCTTATCGCCGAGCATCCCAACCTGGTGATTCTGCATACGCTGTCCAAGGCGTTTGGCGCTGCCGGCACGCGTCTGGGCTATGTGATCGCGGCGTCCGAGGTCATCGATGTGTTTGCGGCGATTCGCCAAATCTACTCGGTTAACGTGCTGAGCCAGGCCGCCGCGCTTGCCTGCGTGCGTGCCCGCGATGCGTACGCGCCCGTAGTGGCACAGGTTGCATCCGAGCGCGAGCGCGAGCTGTGCGCCCTACGCGCAATGGCTGCCGAGGGTCTGACCGTGGAGGCGTGGCCGAGCGCGGCGAACTTTGTGCTCGTGCGCATGCCGCATGCCACGCGCGTGCGCGAGCGTCTGCGCGACGAGTATTCGATTTTGGTGCGCGACTTTAGCTATGCGCCGGGGCTCGCGGACTGTCTGCGCATTACCGTGGGTACCCCGCAGGAAAACGACGAGGTGCTGGCTGCGTTTGCCGCGCTGGTGAAGGAGGAGATGTAGATGGACCGTTATGCCGAGGTAACCCGCAAGACGGGCGAGACCGACATTGTCGTAAAGCTCGACCTGGATGGAGCCGGTACGTGTAATATCTCGACCGGCGTGCCGTTTTTCGACCACATGCTCAACGCTTTTGGCCGCCATGGTCTGTTCGATCTGACGGTGCACACGGTGGGCGACGTGGAGGTCGATGCGCACCACACCGTCGAGGACACGGGTATCGTGCTGGGCGAGGCGTTTTGCCAGGCGCTGGGCGACAAGGCGGGCATTACGCGCTTTGCCGACGCGGCGATTGCCATGGACGAGACGCTTGTGATGGCTGCTGTTGATATTTCGGGCCGCGGGCAGGCCTACTGCGAGCTGCCCGTGCCGACCGAGCGCGTGGGCAGCTTTGATACCGAGCTGGCCGTCGAGTTCTTCTACGCTTTTGCGCGCGACGCCAAGCTCACGCTGCACGTGCGCGAGCTGGCGGGCGGCAACTCGCATCACATTATCGAGGCCGCCTTTAAGGCCGTGGGCCGCACGATGCGCCGCGCCTGCGAGCTCGATCCCCGCGTGCAAGGTATTCCCAGCACCAAGGGCTCGCTGTAACCTGCCAAAAAGGGACAGGTTTATTTTGGCAGGTTTTATCTGCGGAAATGCCGTCTCATGCAGTGGGTGAACGTTTAACCGACCAAAATAAATCTGTCCCTTTTTGGCAGGTTTTGAATGGGGAAAAGGAGGGTCGCGTGGGCGAACCGAAGGTCGTGGTGGTCGACTACCACAAGGGCAACTTGTCGAGCGTTGCGCGTGGGCTTGCGCGCGCCGGTGCCGCCGCCTGCACGTCGGACGATCCGGAGCAGATCCGCAATGCCGACGGCCTGGTCATCCCGGGCGTGGGCGCGTTCTATGACGCGATCGCCTTTATGCGCCAGAGCGGCGAGGCGGACGCGGTGCTCGATGCCGTCGCCGCCGGAACTCCGCTGCTCGGCATCTGCCTGGGCCTTCAGCTGTTTTTTGAGCGCGGCGACGAGGGCGTGCCGGCGGACGAGGGCGCGGACGCGGACGGTAATGCCTCCGAGCGGGCTGACGGCCCCTGGATCGATGGCCTGGGTATTATGCGCGGTTCGTGCACGCGCTTGGAGTCGAGCCGCCTGAAGGTGCCGCACGTGGGCTGGGACCAGGTGCACATGACGCCCGCCGGCGCGGCCGATCCGCTGCTTGCTGGTTTTGCCGAGGGTGCCAACATGTATTTCACCCACAGCTACGCGGTGGCCGACGACGCCGATGCCGCCGATGTGCTGGCGCGCACGCACTATACGCGGAGCTTCCCGTGCATCGTGCGTCACGGCAACGTGTGGGGCTGCCAGTTCCATCCCGAGAAATCTTCCGCGCTGGGTCAGCGCATCCTTAAGAACTTCGTCAATATCGTCGAGGAGGCCGGCCGATGATCCTGTTCCCCGCAATCGATTTGATCGGCGGCAAGGTCGTGCGCCTGGAGCGCGGCGACCGCAGCCGTTGCAAGGTATATTCCGATGACCCCGTCGCCGTTGCCCGCTCGTTTGCCGAGCAAGGTGCAAGCTGGGTGCACGTCGTCGACCTGTCCGCTGCCTTTGGCGAGGACGAGGACGCGTGCGCTGCCAACTCGGCGGCAATTAGGGCCATCTGCGGCGTCGATGGCCTGTCCGTGGACGTGGGCGGCGGCGTCCGCTCGCTCGCACGCATTGACGAGCTGGCCGGCTATGGTGCGCGCCGCATCGCGCTGGGGACCGTGCTGGTGACCGAGCCGGGTTTTGCCGAGGTGGCAGCGCACGGCTTTGGCGAGCTGCTGGTGGCAGACATCGCCGCCCGTGACGGCCAGGTCAAGGTGAACGGTTGGCGCGATGGCGCGGGCGTGGCACTCGATGATGCCGTGGCGCAGCTTTCCGAGCTGGGCTTTAAGCATCTGGTGTATACCGACATCGCGCGCGATGGCATGCAGACGGGCATCGATGTGGCGGCGTATCGCCATGTGGCCGAGGTCGCGGGCTTCCCCGTCGTGGCTTCCGGCGGCATCTCGACGCTCGACGACATCCGCGCACTGGCCGCGGTGGGTGAGGGCGCGATTGAAGGTGCCATCACCGGCCGTGCGCTCTACGAGGGCAACTTTACGCTGGCCCAGGCGCTAGCCGCCGCCCGAGGGGAGGAGTAGCCCATGCTTACCAAACGCGTGATTCCCTGCCTGGACGTCAAGGACGGCCGTGTGGTCAAGGGCGTCAACTTTGTGAGCTTGCGCGATGCGGGCGATCCGGTGGAGCTGGCGCGCGCCTACGACCGCGAGGGTGCGGACGAGGTCGTGTTTTTGGACATTACCGCGACGAGCGATAACCGCGCAACGACCATCGAGATGGCGGCGCACGCGGCCGAGGAGCTCGCTATTCCCTATACCGTGGGCGGCGGCTTTCGCGACTTGGCGGGCATGCGGACCATGGTTGCCGCCGGTGCCGACAAGGTGTCGCTCAACTCGGCGGCCGTGCGTGACCCGTCGCTGATTAGCCAGGCTGCCGCGGCTTTTGGCAGTCAGGCCGTGGTCGTGGCGATCGATGCCAAGCGCGTCGGTTTGCCCGGAGAGCCGGGTGCCGACAAGTGGGAGGTCTTCACGGCGGGCGGCCGCAACGCCACGGGTATCGACGCGGTGGCGTGGGCCGAGGAAGCGGCTCGTCGCGGCGCCGGCGAGATCTTGCTCACCAGCATGGATCGCGACGGCACCAAGGCTGGCTTCGACCTGGCACTCACCCGCGCCGTGGCGCGCGCGGTGCCGATCCCGGTGATCGCAAGCGGCGGCGTGGGCACGCTCGAGCATTTTGCCGAGGGCGTGATCGAGGGCGAGGCCGATGCCGTGCTGGCGGCCAGCGTCTTTCACTTTGGAACTTTCAGCATTCGCCAGGTGAAGGAGTATATGGCCAGCCAAGGCATCCCTGTGAGGCTGGACTTCTAGTGCTGCGGCTTGCCCAGGCACCGCATCTTGCCGCTCAAACCGTCGCTCGCGTACCAAAGTACGCGTCGCTCCTCTTTCGCGGCAACCTGCGGCACCTGGACAACCCTCGCCGACCTGTGGGATTTCGTTTGTTACTTGGGAGAAATGATGACTGAGGTAATAAATGCTACCGAGCTTAAATACGACGCCCGCGGGCTGATTCCTTGTGTGGTTCAGCAATATGACACCGGCGAGGTGCTTATGGTTGCTTGGATGAACGAGGAATCGGTGGGGCTGACGCTCAAGACCGGGACCACGTGGTTTTGGAGTCGCAGCCGTCAGGAGCTCTGGAACAAGGGCGCGATGAGTGGCAACATGCAGGAGGTCAAGGAGCTCTGGGCCGACTGCGATAGCGATACGCTGCTGGTCAAGGTGGACTCACCGGGCCCGGCCTGCCATACCGGCAACCGTACCTGCTTCTTTAAGCGCGTGGAAGGGGGAGTGCGATGAAAGTCGTGACGCCGTTCGAGGTCGCCGAATGCAACACCGAGCTCCTCCGCGCGGGCGTGCCATGCCGCGTGCACCTGACTGATGCCTGCGGGGCGCAGTCGCTTTGGCTCGAGGCCGAGAAGGAAAGGCTCGATGAGGCCCATGCCGTCATCGTCGAGTTCTTTGAGAAAAAGGGCGCAAAGCCTCGGTTCGATGAGACCGGTACCTACTTTACGCTGCAGTAACGAGAGGAAATAACCATGGGAGTCAGAACAGCTAACGTGCAGCCGGGAAATATCGGCGAGACGCTGACGGGTCTGGCCGAGGTGATTCACGGTCGTCGCGATGCGTCGCCACAGGAGAGCTACACCGCCCGTCTGCTGACCGACGTCGAGGACGAGCTGCTCAAGAAGCTTGCCGAGGAGGCGAGCGAGGTGATCATGGCCTGCAAGGATAACGACCACGATCACATCCGCTACGAGGCCGGCGACCTGATCTACCACCTGCTCGTGACGCTCGAGCGCTACGGCATTACCCTCGACGAGCTGGCCGGCGAACTCAACGCCCGCCGCCACTAGTCATTGGGGACGTTCTTAAACGACTAGTTAGGCGAGGGGCGTGGACTCCCATTCGCTGGTGGCGTGGGGGATGTCGAAGGTTCGATAACCGCAGTCGTAGGCGTGGGCCTGAGCCTCGCGAATGTTCCAGCAGATGTCGCAGGCGCGGTGCGCGTCCGAGCCAAAAGTGATGGGCACCTCGGCGTGGGCGAAGCAGCGCAACAGCCCCGTCGAGGGGTAATAGTCGTCGAGGCCCTTACGCGGCGCGGCGGTCGAGACTTCGACACGGCGACCCGTATCGTGCGCGCACTCGGCCATCTGCCCCCAAAACGGCGCCGGGTCAAAATCGGGCGCAAAGCCGTCCTTCGAAAAGCGCATGACCAGGTCGGGGTGGGCCATCACGTCAAAGTTAAGCGAGCTTTCGCAAGCACGGCACCAGTCGTCGACGTAGCGCTCCCATACGCCGCGCACGCCCAGGTTTTCCCAAACATGCAGGTTGGTATCGTCGTCGATCCAGCCACAAAGCGAATCGGGCGTATCGGGACGAGCGACGCTCTCTGTTCCCGCCGTGCCCGCGGCGCCGGCCATGATATCGCCCGGGTCGCCAATCCAATGCACGCTGCCCAAGCGCACCACGGCGCCCCGGGACCAGCGCTCTACCAAGGACTCGCAGCCTTCGTACCAATCGCATTCAAAGCCATAGATAAGCTCGAGCTCCGGCGTGATCTGCGCGGCAAGCTTGCGGGCATCCTCAAAGGCCAGGCGATGTGCCGGCAAGTCGCCCTCGACGACCTGCACCTCGCAGTTAGCATCCATGCTGGCAGGCAGGGTGAGGTGGTCGGTCGAGACCATGACCCGACAGCCAGCGGCCGCGGCAGCGCAGACGTTTTCCTCAAACGAGGCATGGCCGTCCGAAAACGAAGTATGAGTATGGCAATCGACCAGCGGGCAAGCGGACATGGCGGCTCCTTTGCATTTGGCGAATCCGCTCCATTGTAATGGCGCAGCCTCGGCGCGGCGGGAACGCTGCAAGTCGAAACCGACTGGAAAGGGCAGGCGGCGCGTGCCGGCGCCGGCGACTACTTGCTTCGTGCCGCCGCTCGTTTGGACTGCACGGTTATAATCGCGTGCCGCACGGCGGTGATGGGGCGATAGCGGATCATACGCGGTCCCGACCAGCGCATGACCTCGCGGATCTTCTCGCGCATGGCAGGCCGGTAGCAATGCGAAGGACAGGCCGAGCAAAATGTCTTGGTGCCCATGTGCGGGCAGTGCTCAATGCGCGCGATGGCGTATTTCTGCAGCTCGGCGCATTCGGGGCAGAGCGTAATGGTCCGAAGGCCGAGCTTCACGCGCACGGGCTCATCGTCGCCAGCCTGTTCGACCGCATGCCCGCCGCCATGATGCCCACGACACCACAGCGCAATCATCTGCGACACCATTTGGGCCTCGCGCTCACGTTTGCGTGCCAGCTCCGGTGTGTCGGCGGTGCGCGCCATCTAGCTCAGCCTCCCGTGCTCGACCGAAAGCGAGCAATCGGCAAAGGCGCAGGTGCTGGCACGGTGGCTTACGAGTACGATGGTCTTGCCGCGGCGCTTGAGCTCGTCAACGGCCTGCATTACGGACGCCTCGTTGAGGGCGTCGAGTGCGCTGGTGGGCTCGTCGAGCAAGATGAAAGGCGCGTCGTTGAGGAAGATGCGCGCAAGGCCGATGCGTTGGCGCTCGCCGCCCGAGAGCGAGTCGCCCAGCTCGGCAACCGGGGTGTCGAGACCCTGCGGCAGGCGGTCGATGAGGGCGGTAAGCGAAGCGGAGCGGCAAGCGTCGAGCAGCTCGGCATTGGTGGCGTTGGCGTGCGCGACCAGCAGGTTCTCGCGTACGGTGCCGCAGAACAGATGCGTGTCCTGGGTCATATAGGCCTCGTGGCTGCGCAGGCTCGCCGTGTTGATGTGGCGGGCATCGACACCGCTCACCGTGATGGTGCCGGCTGTGGGGTCCCAAAAGCGCATGAGCAGCTTAAGCAGCGTCGACTTGCCCGAGCCCGAGCGCCCCATGATGCAGGTCATGGTACCGGGCGCAAAGGTGCAGGTCACGTCGTCGAGGATGAGATTCGCAGCGGCGTCGTTCGCGACCTGCTCTGTGGCGCCGGCACCGCCCGCGTCCACGCCGCCCGCATAGCTAAAGCTCACATGCTCGGCTGCGGCGCCGGCAAACTCAACGTCCTGTCCATCGGCGACCTCGGCGCACTGGGGCTGCTCGTCGAGCAAATCGAGCACGCGTGCGCCCGAGGCGAGCGTCTCCTGCAGTGAGGTGCCCAGCCGGCTCACGGCCATCACCGAGCCAAACGACGACACAAAGGTAAAGACGGCGACAAACGCTGCGGCAAAGTCAATCATTCCCGCAGCCACCAGCTGCAGCGCACGCCCGAGCATCACCAGATTAGCCACAAGAATAAGCGCATCGGCTACGGCCTCGCTGACCGCCTGGCGGCGCTTGAGGCGCGCGTCCACGGCGCCGACTTGCTCGGTCAGCTTGCCCAGGGCACGGCCGCGATCGGTGCCACCGGCAAACTGGATGGTCTCGCCCGCGCCGCGCAGACTGTCGAGTACAAAGGCGCCCAGCTTACCGGCGCCCTCGCGGCTCTGGCGGCCGGTGGTGCCGCATGCCTTGGCCGAGGTCAGGGGCAGCAGCACGCCCAGGACCGCGTAGGCCACGAGCGCGATGCCCGCGAGCTCGGGGCTCACAGCCAGCAAAAAGCCCTCAAACACAACGGTGCAGACCAGAGCGATTGCAATGGGCGAGATGGTGTGCGCGTAGAAGACCTCGAGCAGCTCGATATCCGAGGTGACCAGGCTCACGAGCTCGCCCTTGCCACGGCCCTCGAGCTTGGCGGGGGCGAGCTGGCGCAGGGCACCAAACACCAGGTTGCGAATGTGTGCGAGCAGACGGAATGCGATGTAATGGTTGCAGAGCTGCTCGCCGTAGTGGAGCGGCCCGCGTGCGATGCCGCAGGCGGCACAGGCCGCGCATGCTGCGATAAGACCAAGCCCCAAGGCGTTGCGGCCCAGCGCGGCCATAAGGCCAAGGGCGCCAAAGGCCGGCACGAACGCGGCGGTGAGCATACCAATGCTGCCTAGCGCGACGGCTAGCACAAGCCAGCCGGCAAGCGGTCGGACGAGCCCCATCATGCGCCACATGATGGACGGCGCCGAGCGACGGACGCGGCCGGAGTCAAGCGCCGCGGCAGCGGAAGACGAGCTAGCACCGTTGAGGCCATCGGTACAGGCAGCGCTGCCGTCAACAGCCTCAACCGCGCCGGCATCTTCGACGTCCTCGGCATCATCCTCCGCATACGCATATGCCGAGAGCTGCTCCTGGCTGTTCCACATGCGCGCATAGGCGCCCGCGGTGGCCAAGAGCTCGCCGTGAGTCCCGTGCTCGGCAATACGGCCACGCTCCAGCACCAGGATCTGATCGGCGCCTACGATCGTCGACAGGCGGTGTGCCACCACGATTACGGTGTGCCTGCCGGCAAGCGACGCGATGACCTCGCCGATCGCGGCCTCGCTTGCGGCATCGACGTTGCTCGTAGCCTCGTCAAACACATAGATCGGCGAGTCGTGCAGCAGGGCGCGGGCCATGCACACGCGCTGGCGCTGACCGCCCGAAAGGTTGGTGCCGCCCTCGTTAATCACCATGTCGAGCCCGCCGTTGGCCTGCACAAAGGCCGCCACGCGCGTGCGGTCGAGTGCGCGCAAAAGCTCGGTATCGGTGGCGCTGGGCTGGGCGAGCAGCAGGTTGTCGCGCAGGGTGCCGGCAAACAGGTAACCGTTGGTGGGCACCAGGGTGACGGCGCGCATGAGTGAGGCGGCCGTGGCGTCGCGCAGCTCGACGCCGCCGATGCGAACGCTGCCACGGTAGGCACCCTTGCGGCCCGCGATAATCCCCGCGATCGTGGACTTGCCGCCGCCGCTTTCGCCCACGAGTGCCACGAGCGAGCCGTGCGCAATGGTCGCGCTGGCGCTGTCCAGCACCGTGCGGTCGCCGTATGCATAGCTCACGCCCGTGAGCTCGATATCGCCGCGACCGTCAAGCTCAACATCGCCGCGCTCGGGCTCGGGCGTATCCAAAATGCCAAACATGCGGCGCGAGGCGGCCATGCCGTTCATGGCCGTGTGGAACAGCGATCCCAGGCGGCGCATGGGCAAAAAGAACTCCTGTGACAGAAAGACGATGAGGAAGGCAGCCTCAAAGCCAATCTTGCCCGTGGCGAGCTGCAGCGCGGCTACGATAATGCCGAGCGCGGCGCCCATATAGACGACCAGGTCCATAACGCAAATGGAGCGCAGCTGCATCACCAGCAGGCGCATGGTCGCCGTGCGGAAACGCTCGGACTCGGTGTTGATACGCTCGTGCCAGCTGCGATCGGCCTGGTAGACCTTAAGGGTGGTGAGACCCTGCACGGCCTCCAGGAACATGCCGCCAAGATCGACATAGCTGCCCCAGTACTCGGCACCGATCTTTTTGGCGTTGCGCATGACCATCATAATGGAGACGGGGATGACCGGAACGCAGGCGAGCAGCAGCGCGGCGGGAAGACCCGCCTGGCCCACGAGCAGTACAAACAGCGTGATGGGTGCCAAGCCGGCAAAGAAGAGCTGCGGCAGGTAGCCGCCAAAGTACACCTGGAGTTGCGTGGCGCCCTCGACGCTGGTCTGGACGGCCTCGGCGGTGGGGACGGTCTCGGTGTAGGAGGGGCCGAGTGCGGTGAGCTTGTCGTAGACGAGCGAGCGCACGCGGCGGACGGCCTCGAACGCGGCCTTGTCGCCGGCGCGTTGGGCCAGGTAGATGGAGACGGCGCGCACGATGGTGGCGGCGGCGAGCGGCAAGGCCGCCTGTGCGAGGGCGTCGACGGCGAGCGCGGCGGAAAGACCGTCCGTGACGATGCCGCCCAAGATGCGCGCAAGCACCCACATCACCGTGATGTTTGCCATGAGCGCGATCCACTTAAACAGGACGCTTGCCATAATGTGGGGCGTTGCCTGCGGAACCAGGGAGAAGAGCCGCTTCTCGAACATGAAACCTCCTATACCGTAACGGTGCCGGGCGGGGTTCTCGGCAGCCGCTTAGTTAGCCAAATGCAACTAGAGTAACATCGTGCAGCGGGTAAGTATGCCGAGGGCTATTTTTTGGCCGATGAACTGCGTAGAAAGTTCAAAATAGTTGAGTGCGGCGAACTTTGTGGTGGACGGAGTGCGGGCGCAATTCTGATCGTGTGCGGCCCCGCTCCAAAACGTGTACGTCAGCCTCCAAAAGCTGCAAAAAATGACATGTTTGGAGGCTGACGTACACGTTTGGATAGGGGCGAGGGCGGCGACGGACGAAAGTCACGCCTGTGCCACGTCCGATGTGCTAGCGTTTGGGTGAATAAAACGAGCCCGCGCGGAAAGGATCCGGACCGTATGCAATGCGATAGTACATCCCCGCTGTCTCGCGAGACCGATGCACCCGAAACTATCGTCAAGCTGGAGTGCGACATCGACGATGCGTCGCCCGAGGTACTCGCCTATGCCGCCGACCGCCTGCGCGAGGCGGGCGCCCGCGAGGTGCACTGGCTGCCCGTTTATTGCAAGAAAGGCCGTCCCGGCTGGCAGCTGCAGGTGATCTGCTCGCATGAGGATATCGAACGTCTACAGACGATTATCTTTTTGGAAACCACGACCAATGGCATCCGCCGCCAGGTTATGGAGCGTGTTTGCCTGCCACGCCGCTTTGAGCGCGTAGCGACGCCATGGGGCGAGGTGTCCGTTAAAGTGGCCACCCTGCCCGACGGCAGCGAGCGCGCGGCGCCCGAGTACGAGGACTGCGCCCGCCTTGCCCGTGAGTGCGACGTGCCGCTCCAGCGCGTGATGCAGGCGGCACAAGCCTCGGCACTGCGATTTGAGTAGCGCGGCCGGTGGCACGCCACGTCCAGCCCCATCAACCCCACCCGAAAGGACCACCATGAAATACCTCATCGCTTCCGACATTCACGGCTCGGCATACTGGACCGAGCGTCTGGTCGCCGCAATCGAATCCGAGCAGCCCGACCGCATCGTGCTGCTGGGCGACCTGCTCTACCACGGTCCGCGCAACGACCTGCCGCGCGACTACGCCCCCAAGCGCGTGATTCCGCTGCTCAACGCCCTGGCCGACCGCATCATCGCCGTCCGCGGCAACTGCGACGCCGAGGTCGACCAGATGGTGCTCGACTTTCCCGTCATGGCGGACTATGCCACGCTGTTCGATGAGGCCGGCCGTGAACTGTTCCTGACGCACGGCCACGTCTTTGGCGCCGGCATGCACAACAGCGTCGACCACGTGCCCGCGCTGCCCGAGGGCTCCGCGCTCGTCTACGGCCACACGCATATCAAGGTTAACGAGGCAAGCGAGGCACGCCCGGGCCTATGGCTCTTCAACCCCGGCAGCGTGAGCATCCCCAAGGACGGCACGCACAGCTACGGCATCTACGAGGGCGGCGCGTTCCGTCACGTGATCCTGGAGGAGAAATAATCATGGCGCAGCACATGGCTCAGCAAAATGCCGAGGGTTCGCGCGACCTGTCCACGCTGGTCGACGCGTCGGCCGAGCTGCAGCATCTGGTGCAGACCATCTGGCGCCTGCGTCAGCCCGATGGCTGCCCGTGGGACCGCGAGCAGACGCATCAGAGCATTGGCAAGAACATGATAGAGGAAGCCTACGAGGCGCTCGATTGCATTGAGGCGGACGACGTGGCGCATCTGCGCGAGGAGCTGGGCGATGTGCTCATGCAGGTGGTGCTGCATGCGCAGATTGCGGCGGATGCCGGTGAGTTTACGCTTGCCGATGTGGCGCGCGATATCGACGCCAAGCTCATCCGTCGTCACCCGCACGTGTTTGGCGATGCGGATGCCGAGAGCTCCGACGAGGTGCTCAAGATTTGGGACGAGGTCAAGCTTGCCGAGAAGGCCGCCAAAGACCAGGCCGTGGCGGCAGGCGAGGCTGCGCCCGAGGGTCTGCTCGACGGCGTGCCCACGCACCTGCCGGCGCTGATGCAGGCTCAGAAGGTGTCGCGCAAGGCGGCTGCCGTGGGCTTTGAGTGGGAGACGGTCCAGGACGTGTGGGACGAGGTCGCTGAGGAGCGTGCCGAGTTTGAGGCCGAGGCTCCCGGCTCGCCCGAGCGCGAGATGGAGTTTGGCGACCTGCTCTTTGCCCTGGTCAACGTTGCGCGCAAGGAGGGAATCGACGCCGAGAGCGCCCTGCGTGCCAGCACGGCAAAGTTCCGCCGCCGCTGGGCCGCGATGGAGCAGATGGCGGCCGACGCCCACGTGGATCTGGCCGAGCTTTCGACCCACGGCCTCAATGACCTCTGGGATGCCGCAAAGGCAGAGGAGTAAGACTGCGGGGGCGACGGGACGGACTTTCTCATCGCCCCCATTATTTTTCAAAAAGATTGTATCCCTTGGCTAACTTAGGGCATAATGCAAAAAGTGCGATAAGGCTAACTTATGAACCTGCGCGCCACTGTAGCGTGCAAGCCGTGTCGCCAAGCATTCAACCCGTTTCCAAGTGAGAGGGAGACAACATGAGCGATATTTTGGACGTCTACGGTCGCGAGGTGCTCGACAGCCGCGGCAATCCCACCGTCGAGGTCGAGGTCGTGCTCGAGGACGGCAGCTTTGGCCGCGCAATGGTGCCTTCGGGTGCTTCGACCGGCGCCTTTGAGGCCTGCGAGCTGCGTGATGGCGACAAGGGCCGCTATCTGGGCAAGGGCGTCTCTCGGGCCGTCGAGCACGTCAATAACGAGTGCGCTAACGCCGTCGTGGGCCTCGACGCCTTCGACCAGCGCGCCGTCGATGCCGCGCTGATTGCCGCGGACGGTACCCCCAACAAGACCAAGCTCGGTGCCAACGCCATCCTGGGCGTGTCGCTGGCCGTCGCCCGCGCCGCTGCCGAGTCGGCGGGCCTGTCGCTGTACCAGTACCTGGGTGGCGTCAACGCCCACCTGCTGCCCACGCCTATGATGAATATCCTCAACGGTGGCGTCCATGCCGACAATAACGTTGACTTCCAGGAGTTCATGATCATGCCGGTGGGCGCCCCGAGCTTTGCCGAGGGCCTGCGTTGGTGCGCCGAGGTCTACCACACCCTCAAGGGCGTGCTGCACGAGGCGGGCCTGGGCGGCGGCGTGGGCGACGAGGGCGGCTTTGCGCCCAACCTCAAGACCAATGCCGAGCCGTTCGAGTACATTACCAAGGCCGTCGAGAAGGCTGGCTTTAAGCCCGGCGTCGACTTCATGTACGCCATGGACCCGGCCTCGACCGAGTTCTACAACGCCGAGACCGGCGTGTACGAGCTCAAGGGCGAGGGCGTGGAGTACACGAGTGCCCAGATGGTTGATTACTGGGAGAAGCTCGTCGACACCTATCCCATCATCTCCATCGAGGACGGCATGGCCGAGGAGGACTGGGACGGTTGGGTTGAGCTTACCCGCCGCATTGGCAACAAGGTGCAGCTGGTGGGCGACGACCTGTTCGTCACCAACACCGAGCGCCTCAAGAAGGGCATCGAGCTGGGTGCCGCCAACGCGATCCTGGTCAAGGTCAATCAGATCGGCACGCTCACCGAGTCGCTCGAGGCCATCGAGACCGCCAAGGAGGCCGGTTACGCCTGCATCGTGAGTCACCGCTCCGGCGAGACCGAGGATTCCACGATCGCCGACCTGGTCGTGGGCGTCAATGCCGGCCAGATCAAGTCGGGCGCCCCGTGCCGCAGCGACCGTATCGCCAAGTACAACCAGCTCATTCGCATCGAGGACGAGCTCGAGGGCAGCGCGCGCTACGCCGGCAAGACCGCGTTCTACAACATTCGCTAAACGGGCGAATTTGGCGAGGAGGAGGCTGACTCGGTTCCGCCCCGCCTTGGCTGGACGCCGCAAAGCGCTATGGGCGCTGGGCCATATGGCTCAGCGCCTTTTTTATGTCGAGCAAAGGCTGGCGAAGGCGGTGCAGGCGCTCGTGCTATAACTAAAGGACTTAGCGCAAACAAACCTCAACCGCACAAGGCGCACATGGATCAGATTTACGACAACAGGTACTATTCCGCCGGTTCGCGCGAGCCGTCGCCTCGCCGTGCGCGCACGGTGCAGCTCGGTGGGTCCGCTTATGCCGGCGCCGACCGCTCCACGCAGCGCCCGGCAAGTACCTCGCGCCCCAATGCTCAATCAAATACCTTGGCAGATGGACCGGTGCGCCCGGCACGTTCGTCGCATGCGTCGCGTCCCTCGACTCAAGCACACGACAAATCGAGTAGGCCCTCGAACCGTCTTTCGGGCTCGGACTTTATGCATTACGCCAACGACAACGCGGTTGTCAAGGCGATCTATGACTTTACGCATGGCCCTCTGCGTCCGCTGTTTATCGGTATCGTGGTGGCGCTGGTGCTCGTGAGCCTGTATTTCCCCGTGCGCGATCTGTACGTGGCAAAGCGTTCGAGCGATATCTTGGCCAAGCAGGTCGAGATTCGCCAGCAATACAATGATGAGCTGCAAAAAAGCGTCGACAAGCTGCTCTCGGAGGAGGGTATCAAGGACGCGGCGTCCGAGGACCTGGGCCTGGTGATGCCCGGCGAGAAGAAGATTGACGTGCTAGGTTTGGACGACGATTCGGACTCGTCGTCGAGCAAAAAGTCCTCAAACGCCAAGAAGGCCAGCGAAGTGGCCAAGGAAATCGAAGAAGTCGGCAAGGACGCGCCGTGGTACATCCAGGCGCTCGACATGCTGTTTGGGTTTAACGGCGTCGAGGGTCAGACGGTCGTGTCCAACGGCAAATAGCGCCCGGAGGGGAGCCCGCAATGACAAATTGCAAACGCTATAAGGTAGCCGCGATCGACCTGGGAACGGTGTCGTCGCGACTGGTGTTGGCCCAGGTCGAGGGCGGAGCGATTGTGGAATCGTCCAAGCATACCGAGATTACCGACCTGGGCGAGGGCGTGGACACGACGGGGCGCTTTTGCAAGGCGGCTGTCGAGCGTGTGCTCGCTGCGTGTCACATGTTTGTGGACGAGGCCCGTGCCTTTGGGGCCGTGTGCGTCTGCACCACGTGTACGAGTGCCGCACGCGATGCGTCCAATGCCGCGCTGCTGTTGGACGGCCTGCGCGATCTGGGGCTTGAGCCACAGGTGATTCCGGGCGAGGTCGAGGCGCGCCTGACGTTTTTCGGCGTGGCGCACGACTTTGCCGGCGAGCGCATCATTGTTGCCGATTCGGGCGGCGGATCCACGGAGCTCGCGACTGGCGTGTACGCGCCGGAGCGCGGCGTCTTTGCGCTGGAGGGAACGCGCTCGCTGGACATCGGTTGTCGCCGCGTGACGGAGCGCTTTTTCTCCGCGTTGCCGCCCGCGGATGGCGAGCTTGCTGCCGCTGCCGCGTGGGCAGGCGAGCAGTTTGCCGCCTATTTTGAAGGCCTGCCCAGCGACTTTGAGCGCGCCGAACGCCTCGTTGCGGTGGGCGGCACCGTCACCACGCTCGTGGCACTCGTTCACGAGCTGGAGCCGTATGATTCGAGCTTTGTGCACCTGCGCGAGCTTTCGATGGAGCAGGTTTCGGCTGCCATCGAGCGTATGTCCGCGCTGGATGTGGAGGGTATCGCCGCGCTACCGGGTGTACAGCCCAAACGCGCGGGCGTGATTCTGGCCGGCGCCGTGGTGATTCGCGAGCTCATGCGAGCCGGCGGCTACGATGCGCTCACCGTAAGCGAGAACAGCCTCCTCGCCGGCATGACCGCCACCATCAACGAGGTTCTCGACGGCGCGACTCCCACCATCGCCTGGACCCCGAGCCTGAGCGCCCTTTAACCATCCCCTCATAAGTTGCGGTGAAATGCGGACTAAAATCGCCCTTTCAGGCCCCAACCAGTCCCTATTCCACCGCAACTCAACAGCCGGCACCTAGGGACGTTTTTTTCTGCCGGCACCTGGGGACAGTCCTTGCTGAGCGCCTCCGCAGCCTTTATGCCAGTTTGTCGATTTGCCCAATTTCCCAAAGCGGAATATTGACGAGCGTGTCCTCGTCTCTATATGCCGCCAGAGAGCTCCTCACGCAACGCTCGAGTTTGAATTTTTCGCAGGCTATTTTCAGACTCTTCGCTTTAAGGTTCTCTGCCGCCTTGACCTCAAGCGGAAGCACGGTTCCCGCATGGTCGATGGCAAAGTCGGTTTCGGCATTGCCAGAGGTAGAGGACCAATACACGGGAGTTTTGTCCTGGAGCAAAAGCTCCTGCGCGACGTATTGTTCGGTCAGCGAACCTTTGAACTCGGTAAAAACAGCGGATCCGTTAAGAACGATGGCCGGAGAGAGACCGGAGAGCGCTCCGAGGATGCCGGTGTCGATGCAGAACAGTTTGAAGCCCGAGAGGTCTTCGTAGCTCGAGAGCGGTGCCTTTAGAGCGGAAACACGTGGCACCTTATGAACGATTCCGTAGTCCGTGAGCCACTGGAGGCTTTCCTCAAAATCGCGTGCGCGCGCTCCAGGGCGAAGGGCGCCATAGACAAACTTCTTGTTCTCCTTGGCAAGCTGGCCGGGAAGGGATTTCCAAACCAACCTCATGCGCTCGACGATGCGGGCGGGTGCATGTTTGCCAAAATCGGATTCGTAAGCCTCGATGATTTGCTGCTGAAGCCTTCGGGCTTCAATGAAGTCGCGTGTCTCGGCGAAAGCGGAGACAACTTCGGGCATACCACCGACAACAAGGTATTCCTTGAGCAAGTGCACGAGCTTTTCGGTGACGTTTGCTAGAAGGTTCATGTCTGCGGCAAGGATGGCGTCGGCGAGCGGGTTGCCGTCGACGGCGCGAACGAACTCGGCAAACCCCATGGGACGCATGGTGAGCTGGTCGATTTTGCCGACGGGAAATGACTCGTTTTCGCGTCGGAGCGCGAGGCCCATATAGGAACCGGCTGCTACGATGTGGTATTCGGGTGCAAGCTCGTTGAAGTACTTGAGCGAGGTGATCCCGCGTGGCGCCTCTTGGATCTCGTCGAAGATGATGAGCGTGTCTGTCGGCGTTACGGTTTGGCCACGTAGGAGCTCTATCTGGGAGATGATGCGCTTGGGGTCGAGGTCCCCATCGAACAGCGAGCGTGTGCTCGGCTCGAGCATAAAGTCAAAACGAATGACGTTTCGATACTGCTGGCTTGCGAATTCGTTAAGAAGCCAAGTCTTTCCTGTCTGGCGGGCTCCCTTAAGCAAGAGAGGTTTGCGATTCGCCCTTGATTTCCAAGCGATAAGTTCACTCATAAGCTGTCGTTGCATATTGCCTCCCAACCCTCTCGGCTAGTATAAGGCCATTTGGGCGTTTCCATCGGAAAATGTGCGAGACAACCACGTTTTTCCATCGGAAAATGTGCGAGACAACCACGTTTTTCCATCGAAAAATGTGGGAGTGCCAATCTAAGTTGCGGTGAAAAAGTTCTTAAATGAGCTGGTAACCAGTCAAAACAGGAACTATTCCACCGCAACTTATCATCCGTGTCGGCATCCACAAGAAACGAGCCCGCGTCTCCGGGGGACACGGGCTCGTAAACAATGCGTGGTAGGGGCGGTGGGACGTCTGCGAATTTGCGCAGCAAATACGCACCGGCCTCGGTCGCCTGCCGGCGCCCTCGCCGGCTCGCTACAAACGCTCCGCGTTTGCTTAACGCTCGCCCCCTCGCGGGTTCGAGCCCCACCGGCGTGCAAAAGAAACGGGCCCGCATCCCTGGGAGATACGGGCCCGTAAAAGCCAATGGTAGGGGCGGTGGGACTCGAACCCACAATCCTTGCGGCGAGAGATTTTAAGTCTCCTGCGTATGCCAATTCCGCCACGCCCCCGTGAGACTAGAAGTCTAGCACAAGCCGCCCGTTACGCGTTGACAGCCATCGAGTGCTGGCCCGACTTTTCCAAGTACTCGGCAAACTTGGCCTCGTCGCCCTTGTTCTTGTACTGCAGGGCCAGCAGGTATTCCAGGCGGCAGCTCTTGACCTTGTCGTCACCGGCCTCTTCGAGCATGCGCTCCAGCTCGGGAATGTCGTTGTGGCGCTTGAGGATCATCGTGTCGTACATCAGCTGGCATTCGTGTGTGACTGCCTCGGCCTGACCGCCCTCAAAGCCCTTGATCTCGTGCAGCAACTCCTTGGACTTTTTGCGGTCCTCCTGGCCAACGTAGTAGTTAAAGGCTTTGATCACCAGGTCGACGCGCTGCATCTTGGGCAGGTTGAGTCCCAGCAACAGGTCGAACATCTCGTTGGCGTGTTCGTGGTCCTCGCGCAACAGATAGGAGTTCAGGCGCAGGTAGTCGCGGTTGTAGCGCGGGTACAGCATGCTGGTGAGTTTGCCGTCGAGCAAACGATCGAACTCGTCCCACTGTTTGGCAGCCATCAACTGCTGCAGGCGCTTAAACGTGGTGCGTTTTTTGATGCTAAAGAACACCGACACGGCGATACAGATGATAACGACGGCGGTCCAGAGTGTGCGGGAATCGGGCATATTAGGGTCCTTAGTCGCTCATAAAGCGAGCGGTATGACAACACGTACTGGATGTATTATACGCAGCGCGCAAGCAAACTGGCATAAAAGCTCATCGAGGCCGAGTGCCATCGCTCGCTGCGGTACACTTACCTAAAGTAAACCATGAAGGGAGACATTACCTATGAAGAAAATCGTTTTGGCTTGCGGTGCTGGCGCTGCTACTTCCACGCTCGTTGCCCAGAAGGTCGCCACCCTGCTCGACGCCAACGGTTACGCCGACAAGTATGAGATCGTGCAGTGCGCCATCTCCGAGGCCAAGGACGCTTGCGACGAGGGCGCCGACCTGCTGATCGCCACCACCGTTGCCCCCGAGGGCCTCACCTGCCCGTACGTGAGCGGCGTGCCCTTCATGACCGGCATGAACCGCGTTGCCGCCGAGAAGGCCGTTCTTGACGTCATGGCTCAGTAGGCGCTGCCTGCATGAGTGAGCAGAACGCCAATCCGGTAGAGCTCTTTGGTATGCGCGTTGCCCATGTGGGCATTAACGCTGCCGACCCGGCAGACGCCTTGGAGATCGCGGAGCTGTTCTCGACGATGATGGGCCTGCCCGTTATCGAGACCCCGGTTTCGTACTTTAACGATTCGCTGGTCGAGGTTATGAAGCAGAACGGTCGTGGCACCAAGGGCCACATTGGCTTTGCCGTCAACGACATCGATGCGGCCGAGAAGTGGTTTGCCGAGCGCGGGCTCGAGGTCAACGAGGAGTCGCGCGCGCTGCTGCCCGACGGTAGCACCAAGCTCGTGTACTTTAAGCGCGAGTTCGCCGGCTTCGCCGTGCACCTGTGCCGCGAGTAGCGCACGAGCTGCTTTAGTTAGCAAAAAGGGATAGGGCCGTATGGCCTTATCCCTTTATTTATGCCGAGGGATCGACTTTTGCAACGGTCAAAAAACCGAAGTCTAATACTTTTCCGAGAAGTGAACGAGACAAATCAGCCCCCCCCGAAGCATCGACACTTTAAGGGCATCGTTTCCTGCAGTTTCGATGCTGGAATCCTGCGATTTTGCGGCCGAAAAATGCGGATGCTTCGGGGGTCCGAATATGGTCGTTCACTTCTCGGGAAAAGTATTAGACCTCGATCCACGAGGGGGCATCCCTACCGTGGCAGGCGAATCGTAAAGCGGCTGCCGACCCCTTCGACCGAGGTCACACCGATGACACCGCCATGGCTATCGACGATCCACTTGGCAATGGCAAGCCCCAGACCCGAGCCCTGCGCGCCGGCATCGCGCGCGTTGTCGGCGCGGTAGAACCGCTCGAACGCGTGAGCTGCGGATTCCTGGTTCATGCCGATACCCTCGTCCTCAACGCTTATGTCGATCGTGCCCATGCCCGCATCCGGCGCTACGCCAAACGAGATGGGCGTTCCCGCATCCGAGTACTTGGCGGCATTCTGCACGATCACGCGAAGAGCCTGCTTTACAAGCGCCACATCGACGGACGCATCGCAGCGCGAGTCGCTGACAAGCGCAGCGTCAAAGGCCAGTCGATACGTGTGCCCGGCATCGATCATCTGTGATTCTTCGCAAACCTCGCCGACCAGTGCAGCCAGGTTGGTATTCGCGCGCCGCAGCACGGTGCGACCGGCATCGCCGCGTGCCAAAAACAGCAGCTGTTCCACGAGCTCCTGCATATGCTCGCTTTCGGCTTTGAGCGAGGTGATGGATTCTGCCAGCACGTCCGGGTCGTCTTTGCCCCAGCGGTCGAGCATGTTCACGTAGCCCTGAATCACCGCGATGGGCGTGCGCAGCTCGTGGCTCGCATCGTTGACAAAGCGCATCTGCTGCAGCTTGGCCTCTTGCATCTGGCGCAGCAGGCGGTTGAGTGCGACCTCGATGCTTGCCAGGTCGGCGTCGCCGGTGGTGACGCTCGGCGAGTCGACGCTTGCGCGCTCGATGGCCTGTTCCAGCGTTTCCATCTTGCCGCCGGAGAGCTGCATACGGCCGAGCTCGTCCACGCGCAAGGCAAGGTCGTTGAGCGGCGCCATGGTGCGGCGCACGCGGCGGGCGCCGCCGAGCATGTTGAGCACGCTGATGACCTGCCAACCCATAACGACAAGGTAGAGAGGCCATAGCGCGACGAGGTCCTGCGCGAGGGGGAAGGTCTTGGTGGTACGCGCAAACTCGACGGTATAGGTGAGCGTTGTCAGGTCCCAGCCGCGTGCGGGCGTCAGCGACATGCCGTGAACGGTGGCGCCGGGAATCCAGCCTGCGGTAAACGCGCTGTCGGGCAGCGTCTGGTTGTATCCATAGACGAGGATCGCCGCCGCAATCACCATCAGCAACAGATCGAGCCAGACGTAGCTCATCAAGCGGCGCCACATATAGCCCCAGTTGATGGCGCGGGCGATGGAGGTGACGCGCTTGGCCTCGGCGTTATGCGCGGCAGACATAGCCCACCCCGCGCACGGTCTGGATGATGCGGGCGCCGCCAGCGTCTTCGATCTTGGCGCGCAAATGTGCGATGTGCACATCGACGTTGTTGGTATCGCCCACGTAGTCGTAGCCTAGCGCCTCATGCGCGATGCGCTCGCGCGTGAGCACGGTGCCGGCGTGCGCCATAAGCAGGGCGAGGACGTCGAACTCGCGGGCCGTGAGCGCGATGGGCGAGCCGCCGACCGTGACTTCGCGGCGGTCGGGGTCGAGCGCAACCGATCCCACGGTGAGTGTGGCAGGGGAGGGCGAGGCAGGGGTCTGGGCCATGTCACTGGCCGGGGGCATCGCGGTGGCCTTCTCGCCCGCGACGCCCGCCATGCCCGCTCCGGCGCCGACGCCAGCTACGCCCGAAGCCGCCCGCATGGCCTCCGAGCGCTTCAACGCCACGCGGATCCGTGCGAACAGCTCCTCAATCGCAAACGGCTTGGTCAGGTAATCGTCGGCGCCGGCATCGAGCCCAGCCACCTTGTCCATCACGGCATCGCGCGCGGTGACCATAATCACCGGCACATCCTTGTGCTTGCGGATGCGCCGCAGCACTTCCATACCGTTGAGCTGCGGCAACAGTACGTCGAGCAGAATCAGATCGTAGTCGCGCTCCAGCGCCAGGTCCACGGCGGTGCGGCCGTCGGCGGCGTGCTCTACCTGGTAACCCTCGTGCTCCAGCTCGAGCGTCACAAAGCGGGCGATTTTCTCCTCGTCCTCTACAATCAGGATTCGTGCCATACGTGCCCCCGTCTGCGATTACTTGTCGTCGTTGAGATTTTGCTTGATGTCGTCTGCGGCGTCGGCGGCGTGATTCATAAGGTTGTTGATACTGCCGGGCACATCGCCGTCGCTGTCGATGCGGTAGCGCATGCCAAAGAACAGGCCAAGCAGCATCAACCATATCGTGGCGCCCCAGGCAAACAAGGCGATGATGGGGATCAGGATGGGAATGTTGAGGATGATCGCATCGCGGCGCGTGGCGATAAACTTGGTGTCCAGGCTCAGGCGGAAGAGCTTTTTGAGGTACTCCCACACGCTGTCCATCTTCTTGGAGAAGTCGGTCTTTTCGCTCGACTTTTCGTAGGCGGCCTGCGCGGCGACCATCTCGGCAGAGGGCTCATCGACTGGTGCGGACTCGGTGGCGGCATGCGCCGATGTGGTCTGGGTCTTGCCCTGCGACTCAAGCCAAATGATGGCATCCAGAACGTTGCCGTCGGCGGCGTCGAGCGCGGCCTTGGCATCGGTGTAGCTCACGTTGCACTTGGTGCGGATGGTTTCAACTTTTTCGAGGTCGTCCATGACCTGTCCTTTCGTTCGATGGGCGCGACGTCGGGCGATCTGCCCGGGCGCGAGCGTTGCGTTCGGCGGCCTGCGTCGCGCGGCGCCGCCCCGCCCTTGGTCGAACTCTATAGTGCAGGTTATAGATTAAGCGATTCTTGAGCCAAGATTAATGCTGGATGAGTTTTTGGGTGGTGTGGGCACAGGCAGTCTTTGAGGCAAGTGCGGGCCGGGCGCCCGGGGCGTAAGGGTAAATTTGTGTCCGCACGGCGAGATATACTTATTACCAACGTTAAGGGCGTGACGGGGCAAAGTTGCCTGCCGCCCGCGAAATCAGAGGGGTCGCCGTGCCGTATGGCGCAAACGAGCGGGGTCCCGACGCAAACAGGGGGTCATAGGTGCATATCTACGCTATGAGTGACATTCACGGGTGTTTGGACGCCTTTAAGGCATCGCTATCCACCATCGACCTCGATGCCCAGGACTTCAAGCTGGTCTTACTTGGCGATTACTGCGATCGAGGCCCCGATTCGCTTGGCGTCTTTGAGCTCATCATGGACCTGCAAAAACGTTACGGCGATCGCGTCGTGGCACTGCGTGGCAACCATGAGGGGATGTTCCTTGAGTACATTGACGAGGTGAACGATCCCAATTTCACGCAGGCATGGATACTTGCCGACAGCAATCTGGCAACGGCTAAGAGCTTCTTAGATGCCGAGGCATTCAAGCACGTTAAGCATCTGTTGAGGCTCAGGGAGTTCGAGGAAGCGTACGCCTTTACGGTCGAGAGCATGAAGGCCGAGCATGCGGACATCATCGCGTGGGTCCGCAAGCTCCCTTATTTTTACGAGAGCCCCTTCGGCCAGGTTTTTGTGCACGCCGGTATTGAAGAGGATGCCGGGGAGTATTGGAAGATGGGCACGTCTGCCGAGTCGTTTACCATGATGCCGCCCGATTACGTGGGGCGTAAGTTCTACCTGGATGTTATCGCCGGGCACATCAATACCGAAGCGGCTTCGGGCATCGCAGGCTACCGCGGTATCTGGTATGACGGAGCCAGCCATTTCTACATTGACGGGAACGTAGTTCAGCACGGTGAGGTCGTCGTGCTGAACTACGACTCAGAGACAGGGAAGTACAGCGGGCAAGGGCTGGAGTAGGTTGACGGGCGATTATTTGTCTGCCAACCTACGCAGTGCTTCCTTAAGCCAACCATTCATCGCTTCCGAGCGATATGTTATTGTCCAGGGCTTTGGGGCCGTCTTCGGTTTAACAAGCTGTAGCTTGATGCACCTGTTTTCAGGCTGGTTAGGGGAACACAATAACTGTAGATGCAATGCACTTAAATCGCCCATGTCCCGCGATTTAAAATGTTGATACAGGCAATGGTATTCGTGCTGATCACTGCTTAAAGCGTGAGCGACATCGAGGTATGCGAGCACGGAGATGAGCACATGCCATTGCTGATTTAAATTGTCATGCGCGCTGTCGGTAAAGGGCTTGAAGGCATCGACTTCTGCAATTGTATCGTCGTCAAAATAAAAGCGGTAATGCTTTTGCTTATCGGTGCGGTGTCTGAGCACAAGATAGAAGGCCGCGTTTTCCGGGTGATTTTTCATTATGTTAATTGTCGGTCCGAGTCTTTTTGCCTGCTTCGCTTGTCTCCATTCGGTTCCACACCAATCGCCCCATACGTCTTCCCTGAGAGCGGCTTCCATTGCAGCGAGCTCACTGTTGTCAAGCTGATTCAGAGCGACTATGGCTTCGCCCAACGTCTCGGCATCGTCTGCGCTATTACTGCTTTCGGAACCGATCTCGCAGGAATCGTTGCACCATCCAATGAAGTTCTTGACGCCTATTCCTATTGGATGATCGATATGAAACTTTTTGGTCGGGGATGCACTGTTGCGCACGCTATCGACACGGTTGAAAAAGTCCTGGATGTGGTTCAAATCGGCGAGCTTGGCTTCGTCCATATCTGGATTCCTTTCTCATCAGGAAACATGTCTCATTATAGGCATGCCTGCGGTCGTAGCGGCTAGGGGTGCCAGCATGGTCCCAGGGGAGGAAAATGATGGCCTCTCAACGACAGCGCTGCGGCAGGAACAGATTAAGCAAGGCACTGCGCCTGTGCGTTATGCAAATCACGTTGCAAAAGTATGAAAATATCCTACAATTGCAGCATGAAGTACTTTAGCAACATAACGGCGATAAGCGAGCTTTCCGAGAGCGAGGGCGTGTTCACCACGGCCCAGGCGGCTCGCATGGACATCTCTCGAGATGCGCTGGCGCACTCATGCCGCGCAGGGCGTCTTGAACGGATATGCCACGGCGCCTACCGGATGTCTGGAACGCAGCGCCGAGACACCGACGAACTCAACGCCTTTTGGAAGCTCACCAATCCCTCCCTTTGCGCGTGGGAGAGAAAACGTCAGTGGGATGGCATCGCCGTGAGCGGTACGACAGCGGCGAACCTACAGCAAATGGGCGATTTCTATCTGTCCCCCTACAGGATGACCGCGCCCATGCGTATCAATACAAGAAACGAATCCCTTTCTTTTGTAAAGCGCGAGATTGCCGAGCGGGATATCGTTTGGCTCGACGGCCTGCCGGTAACCAAGCCCGAGCGCACGCTTGTCGATCTTTGCCTCGATTGCGAGGACCCCTCATTAATTATCGATGCCTATAACGATGCGCTTGGGCGAGGGCTCGATATACAGCGGCTGAAAGAATTCGTAAAGGAGAACTCTAAAACCGCCAAGCGGCGCGGACTGATGATGCCTTTGCTGATGGTACTGAACGGGTAATGTGAAACAGAGGACATGGTGAAGTACAAAACGCCTGCCGCATTGAAGATGGCTGTTAGGAATGCCGCAAGGCAGTTTTAAATGAGCGCCGAAACGTGAATAATCGTGCTGCGACTGTCACGTTATTGCCGGTAGCGCTACCGTTCGCATGATTTGGGTGCCGGTAAGTGATAATTGATTAATGGCCGCTGCTATACTTATCGATTATGATGCTAGTAAGATTGGCTTTGGATGGAATCGATGCAGCTTGAGCCCGAACCGAGGATTTTAATTGAAAGCCTAAGAGATATTGGGTATTCGTTTAATAGTGCACTAGCTGATATTGTTGACAATTCTATTACCGCGAGGGCAAGGAATATCTCAATCCTTGCTATTCCTTCTGATGACTTCAGAATTGCAATCATTGATGACGGTGAGGGGCTTGGCAGAGATGAGTTAATGCATGCCATGAGGCTCGGTAGCACTGATCCGAGGTGCAAGCGGAATTTGAACGATCTCGGGCGTTTTGGTCTCGGGTTAAAAACCGCTTCATTTTCACAATGCAGAAGGCTGACGGTTGTGTCAAAGAAAAACGGTGAAGTGAATGCCTTCACGTGGGATCTCGATCTTGTTGCCAGTGAAAACAAATGGACAGTTTTGGAACAGAAAAGAACGGACTCCATTCCGTTTATTGGAGAGATGAACGAGACGGGTACGCTTGTTCTATGGGAAAAACTTGATCGTCTAACCGGGGTAAATGGATCCGGAAAAGCCAATTACGACAGAATTATAAGTGAGGCTCAAGATTACCTCTCTCTTGTATTTCATCGTTACTTAGCGGGAGAACGTGGGCTCAAGCGCATTAAGGTCAATGTGAATAATCGCACGCTTGACCCCATCGATCCATTTAATGTTAGCAATCAGGCGACGCAACCATCGCCTGTCGAAAATGTTTGTCCCGGCGTTACGATGCGGGCGTTTACTCTTCCGCATAGGTCAAATTATGCTTCAGATGCAGAGTATGAAAAGTTTGCTCTTCCTGGCGGTTACTTAAAGAATCAGGGAGTCTTTCTCTATCGCGCGAAGCGCTTGATACTGCATGGAACTTGGTTTGGGATTGCCAAGAAAACCGCTCTCACCCAGTTGTGCCGCGTGAAGATTGATATTGATGTTAACCAAGATGAAGCATGGAAAATTGACGTTAAGAAAGTGTCCGCTCAGCTTCCGGAAGAAGTAAGGGCGAGTATCAAACAATTGATTGCTCATATTGGTGCGCCTTCAAAAAGAGTTTATCGTCGTCGCGGCGCTAGGTTAACGAGGCCTGAGGTATATCCGGCTTGGAATGCGATAAAAACTGGAGACAAGACCCTTTATTGCATTAATCGCAAAAACCCAATTCTTGATAGCTTCAATTCATCTCTTGATGATGATCAGAGGGCTGCTTTCAAGACTGTTCTTTCGCTGGTCGAATCGTCATTCCCAACGGAATCTCTTTTTTACGAACTGTCGAACAACGAAGGGTCAGTTTGCTTTGAGGAGATGAAAGACGATGACTTTTGTAATGCTGTTCTCACTTTCTTTGGCTCATTAAAACAAATGGGGAAGGATGAGGATGACATCCTCTCCACTATGAGGTCAGTTGACTTGTTCGCCACACGTTGGAATGAAGTACTTGCCATTTTGGGAATCGAGGAGTGCTAAATGGACGCCACACTAGAGCAGTTCATCAATTACATTGACAACTCCGCCAGAGATAAACTAGAGAACGATGACGGCGTTCCCGAAGAGGCGGATGTTGCGGATACCTATTCGCAGTTCTACACTGCATTCGCCGGAATTTTCCCTGTATCTAAACAATGCGACAAGGATGATATCGTCCGTAGGCTTGTTGAGAAGTATTGTAGCGAGCTTACGATTAAGAAAAAGCTTGGCTTTGAGTTTAAGGATGAGGATAGCCATCCCTGGTTGAGTGAAGCAGAAGACTCGATCGAATGGTTCTACTGGAATCGCTATAGGCGATACTTGGTGCGCGATAAGAAATGGGCGCCCGCCGCGGTTAAGTCGATAGATAGGGACAGTCGCAACATCCTTGACTTAATGGCCGATCCTTTAGAGTGCGGCTCTTTTACAAGACGCGGCCTCGTAGTCGCATCCGTTCAATCGGGAAAAACTGCAAATTATATTGGGCTGATATCCCGCGCCGCCGACGCGGGATATCGAATCATTATCGTCATGGCCGGCGTGCATAATGTCCTGCGAAATCAGACGCAAGCTCGTCTTGAAGATGGTTTTACAGGTTTTAACATTGAGAACAGCACAGTCGAACCGGTTGGCGTTGGCAAGGGGAGTCAAGCCCGACGACCAATTGCCTGTACCTCGAGAGAAGCAGACTTTAGTACAGAACGAGCTAAGGCTTTAAGGTGCATCCAGCCGACGCAAACAAACGAACCTTTTTTGTTTGTTGTTAAGAAGAATAGTAAGTCTCTCCAGCAGGTAATTGAATGGCTGGATGCCAGCAATAGCCAGGATCAACCTCTGTTGCTCATTGACGATGAAGCGGATAATGCTTCGATTAACGGAAAATACAAGCTCGAAAAGCGAGAGAATGAACCGACCAAAATCAATGGGCAGATAAGAAACCTGCTTAACCTATTCAATAAGGCCTGCTATGTTGGCTACACTGCTACGCCATTTGCTAACGTTTTGATCGACCCTAGCGTTGACAGCGATGAGTATGGCAAGGACCTTTTCCCGAGCAACTTTATTTATACGCTTGAGGAGTCCTCTGACTACTTCGGTGCCAAAAAGGTATTCGGAGATTACGACGAGCCTACTCACAAGCACTTGCGTTTCATTGACGATGCGGACGATGTCCTTCCTGCAAAACATAAAAGTAGCTTTGAGCCCTTTATGCTTCCCCTTAGTCTAAAGGCGGCAATTCGTACTTTTGTATTGGCGACGACGATAAAGACACTTCGTTTTGGCACTAATTTCCATTCAACGATGATGGTCAATGTATCTCCCTATAAGAAACCGCAGAATTGCATGCGGAATCTAGTTGAGGATTACCTTAACGACCTGAATACGGCGGCGAAATCCTATGGGGCCTTAAACCCGGAGGAGGCGCTTGAGGCTTCTCCGCACCTAAAGGATTTGAAAGCTACTTGGGAGCTGGAATATGCAGGCTGCGGTTTTGGCTGGAGCGAAATACAGCCACGTCTCTACGACCCGGATTATCATGTTCTGAGCATCAATACAGACTCAGGAGATGCTCTGGACTATGAGAACAGGAACGAGCGAGTTATCGCGGTTGGCGGATATAGGCTTTCTCGTGGTTTAACCCTTGAAGGGTTAACGGTCTCTTACTATTCGCGAAACGCCAGAGCATATGATGCGCTGATGCAGATGGCTCGTTGGTTTGGATATAGGCCTCAGTATGAGGATCTTTGTCGTGTATGGATGACCGACGAGGCGGCGGGCTGGTACAAATACGTTGCCGATTCGACGGAGAATCTGTTCGATCAACTAAGGAGCATGCGCCAAGTTAAGCGCACTCCAAAGAATTACGTTTTGAAAATACGCCAGAGCCCTGATGCCCTGACCGTTACCGCGAGAAATAAGATGGGTGCCGGGCAAAAGGAAAAGGCCCCCATCGATTTAAACGAGGGATTCGTTGAAACGATTGCATTTGACAGGGACGCGGAGATAGTTGCCGATAACGAGGCGGCATGCAGGGACCTTCTTAGCGCAATAAAGGGGTATGCGGACTTCAAAGACGGGGGCTCTTATAGATATCTTTATAGGGGGTTCCGGTCAAGTTTGTTACCGCTTTTCTAGAAGCCTATGAAAATGAAGATGGCCTTTCGCCAAAGTCTCAAAAAGCTCCAATCCTAAGCTACGTCAACGAACGGCTGCTTGATGGCGAGCTGAAGGAATGGGACGTTCTCTTGGCACATGGCTCTCGATCAAATGATCCAATCGATTTGCCTGTTGATGGAACGGTCAGCATGGAGCAAAGATATCCCGGTAGCGCTTCGAACAATGATGTCGTTGTTGTCGGAGAGAAACATCGTTTATCCAGTCGTGGAGTTGAGGCCGCTGGCTTAAGTGCGGAAGAAAGGAAAATGGCGGAAGAACGATATGCTGCAGACCATAGCGGCGACAAGGCGAAAAACTGTTCTGATCTCTATTATCGTCAAATAAGGAGGCGGCCATTGCTGGTTTTGCATCCGATTTGCATGCGATTTGGAGAAATCAAAATTAAAGAAAAGAAGGAGGCCGGAAAAGAAGCTCCTTCCTGGTGGAAGAGCTGGGATGCTCAGGAATGCGTTTTCGGCTGGAGCATCAGTTTTCCGCACACCGATAAGCAAACGCGACCAGTCACTTACGTTTTTAATTCTGTGGCACTGGAGAACATGATGCCGGAACCCGAAGATAGCGATGATGATTATGAAGACGACTAGCGATAATCCGTGGGAAGAGCTGCCTAGATCGCGTGGAAGGGGCGACTACAACACGAGAATGGTCGCACCCGATGTCAATCCCGATGCAAAAAGGATTTATTGGGCAAAGGGGCGCTCTAATCACCCTGCTTTTCTTGTCGAATATGACAGCAGCGAGACGGGGGCACCGGAGCCTCCCAAGTTTAAGAACATCTCTATTCGAGACATTGAATCGGAGCGCTCCATACTGCTTGAGCTCCAAGACCAGGAAATGAAAGCCCAATTTCTCCGCTTATGTTTTGATATTGCCGACTCGGTGCAGAAAGCCCCCACCGTTGCGATGAGGAAGATGACCTTCATGAGGCTCGAGAAATGGGCTTCGTTTCTCAGGCCCGGGCGTGGTCCCCTCACAGCCGAGCAACAAAAAGGGCTTATCGGCGAGCTGCTTTTTCTTAAACGGGTTTCCGCTGCCATTTACGAGCCGTCGAATGCCTTGAGTGGCTGGACAGGGCCAGAACGCTCTAAGCGCGATTTCGGTTACGGGCAGATTTTCGTCGAGGTGAAAAGCAAACGAGGGTCGTCGAATTCGGAAATTGGAATATCGTCAGAAGAGCAATTGAACACCAACGAAAGTGAAAGGCTCTTCTTATATGTCGTTGAGTTGAACAGCGCTACGGATGAAGATAAAGCGGCATTCAGCCTTACCGATGTCGTCAACGATGTTCAAATGCTCTTCGACAGCCCATTGGATTTGGCGCACTTTCAGGAGAAGCTGTCGGATGCCGGGTATTTTCCGGAAGACGATTATTCCCACACCTTGTGGAGCGAGGGCGTAACTGAAACATATGAAGTTAAGGATGGATTTCCGCGAATCGTTTCCAGTTCGTGTCCGCCTGGAGTTAAGGCTGTTACATATAAAATCGACCTTGGCTACTGCTCTGATTACGAAGTTGATCAGAGCGCAATTACCCAAGCATTGAGGTGAATTAGATGACAGATTCCACTTCGTTTCAGGAGGAACTGTTTCAAGAGGTCAAGAATAAGGCGGACTCAGAGGGAGTCTATAAGAACGATGCGTTCTTTGACCTCATCACTGATTATCTTTGCGATGCGGGAGAATTCGATGAGGCCATCCCCGCCTTCTGTCAGAGAACTGGAATAAGGGTTGATGGCTACTGTGGCGATCCTTTTGAGTCAAGCAGAAAAGTCCTTGGCCTCATTGTCCTCGACTTCAACCAAGATACTGGCTTGCTGACATTAACGAATTCTGAAATGGAGGCAGATTTTCGGCGGCTTGAGAAATTCGTAACCAAAGCATTGGATTCTCAATTTAGGGAATCTCTTGAGCCGACGGATCCGGGGTTTGGGCTCGCCGATTTAATTCACGCTCGCTGGAACGAAATCGAGCGAGTTAATCTGTATCTTCTTTCAAACAAAAAACTTAGCCAAAGGGTTTCGGGTAAAGAGACGGGGAGTGTCCTTGGCAAAGAGGTTGTTTACAACGTCTGGGATCTTGAACGGATAGGTAATCTTATTGAATCGGGTCGTGAGCGGGAGAGACTGCTCATTGACTTTAACGAATTGCCGACGGGTCCGATTCGGGCCCTTCTCGCAAGCTCTCCGAAAGACAAGAACAAGGTTTACCTTGCTGCGATACCGGGTGTCGATTTGGCGCGCATCTACGATCGTTGGGGAGCGCGACTTCTTGAGCAAAACGTCCGTGTATTTCTTCAGGCGAGAAGCAATGTCAACAAGGGTATAAAGCGTACTCTCGAGAATGAGCCCGAGCTTTTCTTCTCGTTCAATAACGGTATCACGGCGACCGCAGAGAGCGTTACAACGGAGAGCGGGGAAGACGGGCTTTTAATTGACCGTCTAGAAAACCTGCAGATAGTTAACGGTGGCCAGACAACCGCATCGGTTTATGCCGCATATAAGGCTGGTAAAAGTTTGGACCGCGTGTTTGTCCAAATGAAGCTTAGTGTTGTCAGCCCGGAAGAGGCTCTCGAACTGGTGCCTAGGATCTCTGAATATGCAAACAGCCAGAATAAGGTTTCTTCAGCCGACTTCTTTGCAAACCACCCTTATCACGTGAGGATCGAAGAGTTCTCGCAAAGGATACTTGCTCCCATGCGGGCAGATAGCTTCACGCAAACCAAATGGTTCTACGAGCGGGCAAGAGGCTCATATCGAGATAAGCAAGCTTATCTTACGCCTGCGCAGAAGCGTAAATTTGTTGCTGAGTTTCCTAAAACGCAGACTTTTACGAAAACGGATTTGGCAAAATATCTCATGGTCTGGACGAATAAGGCCTACTTGGTCAATCGCGGTGCCCAGAAGAACTTCTCTGAATTTGCTCGGCTAATTAAAGACTCCTGGGATAAGGATGAGAGTCAGTTCAATGAGACTTATTTCAAATATTTGATTGCCAAGAAAATTATATTCGATCGCACAGGCAAGATTGTGCAGGCGCGTGATTGGTGGGAAACCGGCAGCTATCGCTCGCAGCATGTAGTCCTTGCGGTGGGAGTGCTTTCAAATGCAGTTTCCGCTTTAGGAAAAGCCGTTAACTTTCTTGGCATTTGGAATCAACAATCGTTGTCGCCAGCGTTTGAGAGGGCGCTTGGGCAAGCATCTGACGCTGCGCATGATGTATTGATGCATCCCGCGACGGGCTATCGAAACATTTCTGAATGGGCAAAACAACAGAAATGCTGGGAGGCTATCAAGTTAAAAAAGGTTGATTGGGACAAAGAGTGGCTTGGCGAGCTTATTGACCTCGATGAGGAGAAAGACATTCAGCGAGAGGGCTCCCGTAACCAGAAAACGCTGAATGGGATTGAAGCTCAGACGGCGGTTTGCGAGATGGGAAGCGGATTTTGGCAAAATGTTCTTAACTGGTGCCTTGCAGAGGGCGAGGGAACTGAGAAGGAACGGGGTATTTTGCAGTATGCATGTGCCTTGCCAAACAAAGTGCCCTCCGAGAGCCAGTCCGTTGTACTTATTAACATGATGAAGCGGCTGCACAGAGTCGGCTGTCCTTACCGTGTTAAGAGCAGTCAGTATCGTCTGTAAGATTCTCGTAAAACCCGTGGGCTTCTTTTCCAAGTGCCTTTGCGACTACCGCCGCTATCTGCTGGGCAAGTAGCGGCGGCACCGCGTTACCCACCTGAGTGTACTGAGACGTTCTGTTGCCTTCGAACAGATAGTCATCTGGGAAGGTTTGAAGTCTTGCGGCCTCTCTCACGGTAAGGCTCCTGCATTGCGACGGATCCGGATGGATGTAATAGTGTCCGTCCTTGGCGATATGCGAGGTGATGGTCGTAGAGGGTCTTCCCCATACTTGCACACGAAAACGGTCGTTGAATTTATAGTTACCAGTCGTTTTTGCTGCCTGGACGTTCTTATGATTGGGAAGCAATGACTCGGGGAATTCTTCAAGGCGTGCGGGCGTACCGTATTTTTCTGCATATGCCGCACAAAAGAGATAACGGTCAAGATCGCTCGCCAAGTGAGAGCGAGACTCATGATTTGTGAGGACCTTGCTATTTCCGAGCCTTCCTCTATACCATTCTTCATATCGATTGTGGACGGGATCAACTTTGTGCTTTGCGGTTAACTTTGGCGCGTAGCGTGAAATTACCCTATCAAGGATGTCTGTAAGATCGTTGCATTCGCCATTGTCTTTCAACTCTTTTGCCGCTGAGTTTATGTACTCTGCCCAGTTCATATCGCGCCAGTTTTCGTTGCGTTCAGAGAATCCGCTTCGCAGTTTAGGCAGCCCACGAAGGGCTGACCCAAGAGTGCAAACATGCTTTTTGGTTAGCGTGCTCGGTTCGATTCCGGTGTCATTTTTAATACCAAGGAGAATGACCCTGTGGCGCATCTGGGGGATTCCATACTGTTCGGCTTTGACAACGTAATCTTTTGGATTATGGGGGTCATCAGTGACGAGGGAATGGATAGTGTATCCCGCCTCTTCCATATCTTTGCATATGCGGTTAAAAACGCCATGGCCCTCGTGCTTTGCAGAAAGAAGTCCTTTGACGTTTTCCATAACGAAGACATCCGGCTTTAGCTCGTTGATAAACGAGAGGTAGCAACGGTAGAGGGTGTGCTTCGGGTCCTCTTCGAATGTAATGTCATGCTTGCGCCGCGATCTGCCCACCAACGAATATGCTTGGCACGGAGGTCCGCCAATAAGGACTAGCGGACCCCTATCACGGTCTTCAAACCATCTTGTCACGCGTTCGGCGCCGAGTTTAACCAAGCGGTCGTCTCCATCGACGAGCTCGTCGCATAAAGCTTCTTCGCAAGCAGCCTGCCATTCTTTTGGGCGGTAGCGGATAAGTTGGTCGAAGGTCTCATTGTCATGCTTTTTCATGTATCTGAGATAAACTCTCGGCAATGTTCCGTCCGGTTCTGCAATTTTGCGCAGATATGAACGAAGCCTCAGGGTCTGATGAGCCTGCTTGTCACGTTCAATGGACATGATTGTTTGGAACACGGGCTTGTTCTCAGCGTCTCGAAGTGATGAGAAGCCTTCCCCAAGGCCTCCCGGGCCCGCGAATAAGTCAATAACGGGAATCACTGCTAACCCTCTCCAAACAGAAACTTCTAGATATCCAGGCTACCAGGATGAAAGTCAAACGTCCAGGAGTGTCTCGCTATGTAAATAAACTTTCTATTTATAGCAGTTGCGGGAAACTCGATAAGTGCAGGCGGCGCGCCAGCATTTGAGTTTCTGCTCAAAGATGGCCCAGATCGCTTCCTGTCAAACGGGCATCTTATGGGCATTCCAAAAATGCGGGAATGAAATTGTTCAACGCACTCTTGAACGATTCGCCTCATACCATTGTTCTGCGCCTTGACGCTGCTTTGACTGAGCCCGACTTATAATGGCTCTGATGTAATTCTGCAGGTTCTTGTTGCTACGTGACAAGAACTTGCAAAATTCGCAAGTTCTTGTCATTCTGTGAGAAAAACTTGCAGATTGGGGCGAGCGATGGATAAACGGATGGTTCCCAGAAATCGATATCTCGAGAAGTTAATCGCCTTCCGTGACACGGATGTCATCAAGGTCGTAACGGGTATGCGCCGTTGTGGCAAATCGACGCTTCTGGACATGATGCGCAAACATCTGGAGGATAACGGCGTTCCATCCGAATGTCTTTTGACCTTTAAGATGGAGTCATTTGAGCTGGAGGGCGTGCGTGATTGGCGAGAGCTTTACCGCCACGTGGACGGCCTAATGCCTGCGGGCAAGAGGTGCTATCTCTTCTTCGACGAGCTTCAGGAGGTTGCCGGATGGGAGAAGGCGATTAACGCACTTCGTGTCGACCGGGACTGCGATATATATGTTACGGGTTCGAATGCTTTTCTCCTCTCGTCAGAGATCGCGACCTTAATCTCGGGCAGGTATGTCGAGATTCGGATGCACCCGCTCGCTTTTTCGGAATATGTCGACTTTCTTGGTCCGACTGACGTCACGAATAGGCTCGCTGTTTTTGGTCGGGAGGATATTGTTGCACTCGACGATCTTCTTGACCGATATCTGACGTTTGGAGGCCTGCCGTTTCTCGCTGCTTCAAAGCTGCCGGAGCAGGAAATGAAGGACTATATCTGGAGCACGTACCAAACAATCGTCGGGCGCGACATTTTGGCTCGCGAGGCGCGTCGGGGTAGACGGTCGGTGACGAGCAGGAGTGTGCTCGACCGCGTCACTTCCTACTTGGCTGATAACATTTCAAACCCGACATCAATTAATAAGATCGTTGGAACGCTGGCAGAGAACGGGGCGAAATCCTCGCACGGCGTCGTGGACACTTGTGTGTCCGCCCTTGAGGAGACCTATATCTTTTCGCACGCGCGCCGATTTGATATTAAGGGTCGGGACATTTTGAAGACCGGCGGCAAGTTTTACATTGAGGATCTGGGACTTCGAGCCTTCTTGGATGGGTATCGCGGCAGCGACAGCGGACGTGTTCTCGAAAATGCCGTTTACAATCGCCTTGTCTATGACGGATACCAGGTCTTCACGGGTCATCTTCGAGATGCCGAAATCGACTTTGTTGCGATAGGCGACGGCTCGGATCGTAAGTTTATTCAGGTCACAGAGTCGATTGACGAGGAGGCGACGCGTAAGCGCGAGCTGCGTCCATTTGAGCTCAGGTCGCTCGAGAAGATTACCGGCGGTTACGAGAAGATCGTCGTCGTTCGTCAGGGGAGCCATCCGACCGACATCGACGGCATCAAAATCGTTTCTGCAGTCGATTTCTTAATGGGTAGGCTTGGGGCTTAGTGCGTTTGGAGCGCGTCTGTTTCCTATGCCTAGCGACATTGCCACAGCTCGTGACGCCGCCGGCTTCTTCCTTTCCGTCGGGCGGCACCAACTCAGCTGATCCGTTGGGGATGGAGGAAAGCGGACCATTTTCGGCGCGCCGCAGGTGATACGAATCCTGCGGCGCGCTGTTATTTGAGCGAGGGCTTTCAGCTGTGTCCGCGTGGCGTGGGACACTTAACCTGCCGTCCTGCTCTGCCGCGACGGCACGTACCTGAACAACGACCCTCTAAGGAGCTCGAAATCGATGAGTGACAACACCAAGCATCTCGCAAAGAAATGCGTCAAGGACGCGGGGCCGTGTCTCACGCTGTGCCTTGCCGGTGCAGCGGTCGCGCTGCTGGCTGTTTTGGGGCCATTTGACGTGCTTCGAAGCGCCAGCTCTCTACACGTTTGCATGGCTCTTGCCGGCGCCATGATGACCGGCGGCGTGCTCGATCTAGCTTTTTGGGTGTTTGACCCGTTTGGATGGAAGAACGAAGGGTAAGCCCTAAGGGATGGATGCCCCGCAGCGTTAGGAGGTCCCCGTGATCTGGTTTACCAGCGATACACACTTTGGACACGAGAACATGCTGCGTCTCGCCGACAGGCCTTGGTCGAATGTTGCGCAGATGAACGACGCCATGGTCGCGAGCATTAATAGCAAAGTCGCTGCGGACGACGAGCTTTACATTTTGGGCGACTTCAGCTTTAAGATGACGGTCCAAGAGGCCTACGAGTTGCGTAAAAGCATCGTATGTAAGCACGTCCACCTGCTACCCGGCAACCACGACAAAGACTGGACGCAGCCTGCCGTAGCGGATGCTTTTATCGTCGAGCCGCCCATTTGCGTGCTCAAAATCGATCGGCAGAAAATCGTGCTGAGCCACTATCCCATGGTCGACTGGCAGGGCATGTCGCACGGCAGCTGGCATCTGCACGGGCATATCCATAGCTGCGGCGGCGCGTATAACAAGTTCAACCTTCGGCAGGGGCTGCTGCGCTATGACGTGGGCGTGGACGCCAACGGTTACGCCCCGGTAAGTTTGGATGAGCTCAAGTTATGGTTTGCGCAGGTAGACGAGCTGGTGCAGTGCGTTAAGTGGCCGTGGTGGGTCAACGTTACGGACGATGAACAGGTCGAGCGCGACCTCGAAGCCTATAAGAGGGAAGTGGTGATCCGATGACGGTCTATGTGACGGGCGATATTCACGGCGGCCTCGACATGCAAAAGCTGCGCGATTGGGACCTTGGGGATAGCCTGACGAGCGACGACTATCTGATTGTCGCGGGCGACTTTGGCTTTCCCTGGGATTTCTCTGCCGAGGAATGTGCCGACATCGCTTGGCTGGAGTCGCGCCCCTATACCGTGCTGTTCGTCGACGGCAACCACGAGCGTTTCGATCACTGGGCGGAGCGTCCCATGGAGCTGTGGCACGGTGGGCTGACGCAGCGTCTGTCGGATACCTCCCCCATACGGCGCCTGACGCGCGGCGAGGTTTTTGAGCTCGACGGCTCAACGATCTTTACCATGGGCGGCGCCACGAGCGTGGACAAAGGATACCGCATTCCCTATTCCAGCTGGTGGCCGCAGGAACTGCCGGACGAGCGCAACTTTGAGGAGGCGCGGGCAAAGCTCGACAGCGTGGGTTGGAAGGTCGACTACGTGGTCACCCACACCTGCCCTACGCGCATGCTTTCGCCCACGCTTTATCCGGCACCCGGCTGGAATTACCCCGCCGTTGATCGGCTTACGGCATTTTTCGATGAGCTGGAAGACCGCTTGGATTACAAGTGCTGGTATTACGGGCATTTCCATCGGGATGCCAACCCGGCCGAGCGCCATACCGTGCTCTACGACTGCATCGTTCGCCTGGGCGACGAACTCCAGCCCTGGGATGTTGCGTAGGGGTGGAGTGAGCGGCTACTCGGCCGTTACAGTGATGTTCTCCCGGTGTGCGCGGATAACGTCCCAGCTAAAGTGCTCGACCAGTTGCTCGGCAGAGCGCGGCGTGGTGTCCGGCGCGATGCCTGTTTGCCCGGCGAGCCATCCCAACAGTGCCTCGGGTGTGCCAAAGCGGGTGCGGAGCTCGCCCAGGTCCAGATCGCGGTCGCGCTTGGAAAGGCGGCGGCCGTCCGGCGACATGAGCAGCGGAATGTGCGCGTAGTGCGGCGTGGGAAGTCCCAGCAGATGCTGCAGGTAGATTTGGCGCGGCGTGGAGCCCAGCAGATCGCATCCGCGCACGATCTCGGTGACGCCCATGGCGGCGTCGTCGACCACCACGGCCAGCTGATAGGCAAACACGCCGTCGCTGCGGCGCACCAAAAAGTCGCCGCACTCGGTGGCGAGTGCCTCGCATTGGGCTCCGTACGTGCGGTCCACGAATTCGATCACGTCGCCGGCGAGGTCGTCGACGTCGGGCACACGCAGGCGCGTGGCCGGAGCGCGCAGGATGCTGCGGCGGGCAACCTCCTCGGCAGAAAGGCCTCGGCAGGCGCCGCGGTAGATGGGCGTGCCGTCGCTCGCGTGCGGCGCACTCGCGGCGTGGAGTTCGGCGCGCGTGCAAAAGCAGGGATAGGTGAGGCCGGCGTCTTGTAGCTGGCGCAGGGCGCTTTCGTACAGGTCTAGACGATCGTGCTGGTAGTAGGGGCCTTCGTCCCACTCGAGCCTCAGCCAGGCCAGGTCGTCAATCAATTGGGCGGCAAGTTCCGGGCGCTTGCAGCGATCGTCCAGGTCCTCGATACGCAATACGATGCTGCCGCCCTGGCTGCGGGCCGAAAGCCATGCGCACAGGCAGCTGAACACGTTGCCCAAGTGCATGCGGCCCGAGGGCGACGGGGCGAAGCGCCCCACGACGGGCGCGGGAGCGGCCGGCGTCGTTGGCGCGTCGGCGGCGGTTGTTGCTATGTTGCGTGCGTTGATGTCCATGCGGACGAGTATAGCGCGGGGCGCGGTGGGGGAGACGCTGCCGTGGCCTGCAAGTTGCTGAGGCCACACGTTGCGCGTGCCGGACCACCGGCTCGGCGCCTTAATCGTCGTCAATCAATCTAGCCTTCAAACGACAGAAACCCCGGCAGCTCTTCGCAACTGCCGGGGTTTCTGCGGAAAAGGGGGACATGATCCTCAAGCGGACGGCAAAGGGGCAAACCGTTTTCGCTCAACTGCTTTATGCCCCTCAACTGGCGGCTCAATCAGCGCATGCCGCGCCCACACAAAGCCGCTACACCTGTGACGGAGCTGTGAAGTGGTGTCTGCTGCTGGCGCGGGCCATGGCAAGGAGTGTCCCAGACTGCCGGCAGATAAGGAACGTCCCCAAGTGCCGGCCGTGGACGTGACTTTCGTCCCGTTTGATACTCCGCTGGCCTAGATGTTCGTCACATGAGCCCGCAAACGTGGGACAATGACGCTACTGGTACCACAGACAAAGGATGTGCCTATGAACGCCCCCGTTGCCCAGCCCTGTCGGCAGCGCCGCCTGTTTGCGCGATTCGCTTCCGTCTGCGCACTCGTCGCGCTTGCGTTGTTGCTGCTGCCTGCCGCCGCGCACGCCGACGGCTACTCCATGAGCCAAACCTACATCGGCGCCACGGTTGAGGCCGATGGCTCGCTGACCGTTGTCGAGGGACGCCAGTTCGATTTCGACGACGACATCAACGGCGTGTATTGGGATATCAATACAGGCTCTAACCAGCAAGGCGGCTCGGTGGTCGTCAATGTGCTAAGCGTCGAGGAAGACGACACTGTGTTTAACAAGGTCGACAGCGCAAACAAAGGCGACGACGGCGTTTACACGGTGGAACAGTCCGACGACGGCGTAAAGATTAAGGTGTTCAGCCCCCACGAGAGCGGCGACAGCGCAATCTACTACGTGAGTTATTCCATGACCGGTGCGGTTATGAACTGGGCCGATACCGCCGAGCTTTACTGGAAATTTGTGGGTGACGGCTGGTCGGCGGATTCCGATGACGTCGAGATGGAAGTGCATTTCGCAAATGCCGCTGCCGGGACGGCTGCCGTCAAGGGCGATAACTTCCGCGCATGGGGCCACGGTCCGCTGACGGGCGACGTGTCGCTCGATGAGGACGAGCCCATGGTCACCTATACCATTCCCTGCGTGCATCAGGGCGAATTCGCCGAGGCACGCATCGCCTTCCCCAGCGACTGGGTGCCGCAGCTTGCCGCCTCGGGCGAAGAGCGCATGTCAACGATCCTGAGCGAAGAGAAGGAATGGGCCGACGAGGCCAACGCCCGCCGTGAGCACGCGCGTGCGGTTGCCAGCGCGATTGCCGTGGTGTGTGTTGTCGTGGCGGTTGCCTATACCGGCGCGATCGTGATGCTCAAGCTGCGCAGGCCCAAGCCCAAGCCGCTCTTCCAGGACGAGTACTTCCGCGATGTGCCCTCTGCCGACCATCCCGCGGTGCTTGCAGCTCTTATGAGCTGGAACGACGTGCCCGATCAGGCATATATCGCCACGCTTATGAAGCTCACCGACGACCGCGTGATCAAGCTGGAAGAAGCGACCGAGACCAAGAAGAAGGGTCTGCTCCGTCGCGAAAAAGAGGAGCAGACGTATCGCATCACAGTGACCGACGAGGCCTGGAAGGCTGCCAAGAAGGACGGCATCGATCGCGACGTGCTCAAGGTCTTCTTCGCCGGCGTTAAGCCCGATAAAGACGGCGTCCGTTCACGCACGTTTAGCGAGCTGGAGGAGTATGCCAGCGAGCGTACTGAATCTGTTGGCGACAAGCTCGAGGACTATCAGAGCACGGTTAAGGGCAAGCTGGAGACGCGCGAGCTTATCGCCTCGGACGGCACCATCGCCCTGGTTGCCGGCTTGGTTCTCGGCATCATCATCGTCTTTGGCATTCTGGGCTCTCTGATCTATACCGACTTTGCGGATGCCAATGTCGGCGCCGCTATGATCTCGATCCCCGTCACGATCGTGGGCTTTGTTCTGAGCTGCACCTTCCGTCGCTACACGCCGGAGGGCGCCGAGGTGGCGGCTCGCTGCAAGGCGCTCAAGCATTGGCTCGAGGACTTTACGCGCCTGAAGGAGGCCATTCCCAGCGACCTGATCTTGTGGAACAAACTGCTGGTGATGGGCGTTGCTCTGGGCGTTTCGAAAGAAGTGCTGCGACAGCTGGCCGAAGCCGTGCCTGCGGACCTGCGCAACAGCGACGATTTCTACGACAACTACCCCTGCTACTGGTGGTATTACCATCACTACGGCAACGAGTCCCCACTCGATTCGTTCAACGATGTGTACCACGAGACCATCCGCGAGCTGGCTTCGAGCTCCGACAGCTCGAGCGGCGGCAGCGGCGGCGGCTTCTCTGGCGGCGGTGGTGGCGGCGCCGGCGGAGGCGGCGGCGGAACGTTCTAGTGAGCGCTTGCTTTGGGGTGGATCTTTCTGGGCGGTTGCCAGGGAAGATTCATCCCATTTTTGTGCATCGAAACGGGCCAAACTTTCCGCTGAGGACCTTCGCGCTAGGGGCAGTGGACAAAAAATACCAAATATGAGTACTGTTGCTGCGTTGGTCACATATGTTTGCACATAATAATGGGCTCCTAATGAGAGTACTTCTCGTTAGGAGCCCATTTTATTGAACATTTGGGGAGTTACGTCAGCTCGTGCAGCTGGTCGTCATGCCTATAAGCATCAAAAATGCCCCGAATCGCTGCTACTAAAAAGGTAACAGTACTCATATTTGATGTATTTTGACCACGGCTATCTACAAACCCCCTAGGCCACTCATTGGGGACAGACTTAAATGACTAGTTGTTGGGGATCAGTCATTGGGGACGTTCTTAAATGACTAGTTGTGGCTGCTTGGGCTAGGCTGTTAGGTCGAGTTCGTAGAGAAAGCTTTCGCGCGGCATGTCGTGGCGGCGCTCTTCGCGGTTGGCGCGGTGCGTGGCCGTGCGCTTAAAGCCGTGCAGCTCGTAGAACTTCCACGAGCAGTTGGAGTCGGTGTACAGGTGTGCGCTGGTCGCCCCGCACGAGGACAGATGTGAGATTGCGGCGTCGAGCAGCACCGATCCCACGCCCAGGCCGTGGACGTCAGGGTCGACGGCGAGCAGCGTGACCTCATTGTCATGCGGCAGTGGGCTTTTCTCGAGCAGGCGGTTGTTGGTTCGAATGGTGGCGCGCACAAACGAGAGATACTCGGCGCACGACTCGGGTTCTAGCTCACGCATCTGCGACAGCAGTGTACGCTCAGTATCCATCCAATGTTCCCTGACGGCGGTGCCGGAGCTCTGTCCCGCACGCGCAAGCGAAATGCCGCGCGCCTCGCCATCTATAACTGCAACCTGCGAAAACGTTGAGGAAGAAAGGCAATAGGCGAGGTCGCACGCGGCTTCGAGGCGGTTGTACTCATCGTTATCCGAGTTGTTGTGCCAAAGCTGCTGCAGAATCAGCGCGATGGCGTCGAAATCTTCGGTATCAAACGGTCGGTAGAGAACCCGCGAGACCATGGTGCCTCTTTCTT